>JAITJN010000039.1 GCA_031278895.1 Candidatus Endomicrobiellum guadaloupense | reverse complement strand
AGAGACGGATTGAAAGAAGTTGTTGTATGTAGACTTAATTAGTTCTAGAAAATAGCTATGAATATAAGAAAGAAACACAAAAGAAATTCTTTTATTTTCGTATGGGAAAAATATTCCGTATTATAATAGTTTTATGACTTAAACTACTGTTCAATCTCTTGTGGATTTGCGCCATTCTTCCTCTCTTATGTCCATTTTTAACTTTGCATTGGCAATTTGTGTGCTTTTATTGCTTTAATAGTCTAAAAATAATAAAATTAATAAATAAAATATTATGTTGTTTTTGAAAAGGATAGGAGCAATGGATTACAGTGCTTTGATTGAAAGATATAGGAAATTTCTACCTGTAAATGAGAATACACCAGTTATATCTCTACATGAAGGAAATACTCCACTTATAAAAGCTAGCAATCTCTCTAACAAAATAGAAGTTGATGGAGAAATATATTTTAAATTTGAAGGAATGAATCCAACTGGTTCTTTTAAAGACAGAGGAATGACAATGGCTGTCTCAAAAGCTGTTGAGTCTGGAAGTAAAGCTGTTGTATGCGCTTCGACAGGAAACACTTCTGCATCAGCAGCAGCTTATGCGGCAAGATCAGGCATAAAGTGTGTTGTTATTATCCCTGAAGGTAAAACAGCTTTAGGAAAGCTGTCTCAAGCTGTTATGCATAGTGCTGAAGTTTTGGAAATAGATGGAAATTTTGACGATGCATTGAACTTTGCAAAAGAATTGAGCGAGAAATATCCTTTTACGCTGGTTAATTCAGTTAACCCTTTTAGAATAGAAGGGCAAAAAACAGCAGCATATGAAATATGCGAAAGTTTAGGACAAGCACCTGACTATCAATTTATGCCTGTTGGCAACGCTGGAAATATTACGGCATATTGGAAAGGATATAAAGATTATAATGTAGCAGATTCTTCTAAATATTCTTTACCAAAAATGATGGGTTTCCAAGCTGCTGGAGCTGCACCAATAGTTGATGGTCATCCAATAGAAAAACCTGAAACAATAGCAACAGCTATACGGATAGGAAATCCTGCTTCGTGGAAGACAGCAGTAGAAGCAAGAGATGAGTCGCATGGTGTTATAGATAAAGTAAGTGACGATGAAATATTAGAAGCATATAGGATTGTAGCTGTTACTGAAGGTGTTTTTTGCGAGCCCGCATCAGCTTCATCTATAGCTGGACTTATAAAATATGTTAGACAAGGATATTTTAAAGATAACAAGTTAGGAAAAGTTGTATGCATACTTACTGGACACGGACTAAAAGACCCAGATATAGCGGTTTCTAATGCTCTAAAACCCAAAAAAGTTAAAGCAAATATGAAAAATATAATAGATGCTATAGGTCTTTAATTAGTGAGAATAGAACTTATTTGTACAGGAAATGAACTCCTAGCTGGAAAACTTAACACAAATGCGGCTTATATAGGTTCGCAATTGTTTAATATAGGACTTGAATTGTCTTATGTTACATACGTTAGCGATAGGAAACAAGATCTAGTAGGTCAGTTTAACCTTGCTTTTGAAAGAAGTAAGGTAATTATAGCCACTGGCGGGCTAGGTCCAACCTTTGATGACATAACTGCTGAAACTGCAGCAGAATGTTTAGCCCTTTCACTTTATTGTGATGAAAAGGTTTTAGAATCTATAAAAGAATACTTTTCTAGAAAATCAGCCTCAAAAATTCCAAAAATCAATGAAAAACAAGCAAATATTATTAAGGGCGCCAAAGTTTTGACAAATCGTTTAGGCACGGCTCCTGGCCAAATGTTGCATTTTGAATTTAAAGAAAGTGGGAAGAAATATCGCAAGACTTTATTTTTACTTCCAGGCCCCCCAAGAGAAATGAAACCTATGTTTGAAGAAAACATTGTACCATTTCTAAAAAACTATTCTTCAGGAATAAGAAAAAATGTTTCTTTGCATGTGTTTGGTTTGTCAGAGTCTGCAGTTGCAGAGGCAATAAAGCCTATTATTGAAGAAGCTAAATTTGAGAACTCGCAAACTGTGGAGTTTGGTATTTTAGCTAGCGATTCTATAATAGATATAAAATTTGTAGTTTCAGGAGTTAATGAGTTTGTTGTAGACAGCGTAATAAAAAATCTGAATTTAAGATTTAGCGATGTTTTAAAAGAAAATATCTTTGGATATAACGAAGATACTCTTGCGTCTATAGTTGGAAAACTTCTTATTAAAAAGAGGAAAAATGTTTCTTTTGCCGAGTCTTGTACTGGTGGAAAAGTAGCTGCTGCTATTACTGATATTTCTGGAAGTTCTTTATATTTTAACAGCTCAGTAGTAACTTATTCCAATGAGTCTAAAATTAAGGTTCTAGGAGTTAAGGAAAAAATCATAAAAGATTTTGGAGCTGTAAGTAAAGAGACGGCAGAAGAAATGGCAAAAGGTGTTTTAAATCTTACAGGAAGCGATTACGCTTTTTCGGTTACTGGAGTTGCAGGGCCATGCGGCGGATCAAAAGATAAGCCTGTAGGCTTAGTCTATGTTGGTTTTGCTGACAAAGAGAGAACTGAAAGTTTTAAATTTAATTTTGTTGGAACACGTAAAGATATAAGAGAAAGAACTGTCAATACTGTTCTGGATTGTTTGAGAAAAAAGTTGATCGAAAAACAATCTAAAAAATGAAATAATCTCAAAGTTGATTTCTGTACAGATAACTAGATTGTTGCTAGGAGATATGATGAAAAAAGTTCTAACTTTCTTATTTTGTTTGTTCCTTGCAGATTATTCTTTTGGACAAGAGGATCAACAAGAATCTTTGCCTAAATTATGGAAATTTTCTGGTATCCTTACAGGTTCGTATAATCAAACAGATTTAAGTAAAAATTGGATGGGAAAAGAAACATTTTCAAAATCTTGGCAAGAAAGGTTGGATGCATCTGTTGTTAGAGATAGTTTGTTTTCAAACTGGCTAACAACTTTAAAAGAGTATTATGGCGAGACATTTTCTAATGGTTTAAATTCTATAAGTTTGGATATGATAGAGTTTAATTCAATATATACATATAAGATATATAAAAATTTACAGCCGTATGGTTCTTTTTATATTTTATCCCAGAATAATAAATTTCGGGATCCAGTAACATATGTAGAGTCTGCTGGGTTAAATTTCACTCTTATAAATAGCGCAATGAATACTTTAAAAGTCAGAGCCGGCGCTGCATTTAAACAGATTTTTAGTCATCAAAAAGAAACTGAAAGAGATTTTGGCGGCGAGTCAGTTATAGATTATGTTTTTTTATATCTCCAGAACACAAAATTTACTTCGCAACTTAGAATTTTTGAAACATTTAAGCCGGTGTCTGAAGATATTTATTGGGAAAACAGACTCTTTTTTAAGACTGGACCTTGGCTTACTACAGAATTTGGGTATATAGTTTATTTTGATCATTCAAGGATTTCAGATCACAGCTGGCCAAATGATGTTGAAAGAATGTTTTATATAGCTATAGGCATTTCTTTCAATATTTTCAAAAAATAGAAGTAAAATAATTTTATTAATAAGGGAAATAGTTGATGTCTAACATAAGAAATTTTTGTATTATAGCTCATATTGACCACGGAAAAAGTACTCTTGCCGACAGACTTCTTGAGTACACAGGAACAATTTCCAAAAGGGAAATGAAAGACCAAATACTTGATGGTATGGAGCTTGAAAGGGAAAGAGGCATAACCATAAAGGCTAAAGCTGTCAGAATGAATTATACAGATAAAAATGGACAAAGTTATATCTTAAATTTAATAGATACTCCCGGTCATGTTGATTTTACGTATGAAGTTTCAAGAGCATTAGCTGCTTGCGAAGGCGCAATTTTAGTTATAGACGCTACTCAAGGTGTAGAAGCTCAAACGCTTGCAAATACAATTCTTGCAAAAAATGCCAACTTAAAAATAATTCCTGTTATAAACAAAATAGATTTGCCAACAGCAGATGTTGACAGTGTATATGAACAAATGAAAGAAGGTCTTGACGTAGATGGAGAACCTATTCTTGCAAGCGCTAAGGAAGGAATAGGGATAAATGAAATAGTTGATTCAGTTATTTCAAATATTCCTCCTGCAAAAATTGTAAATGACGAACCTTTGTCAGCTTTAATTTTTGATTCTTTTTATGAGTCTTACAGAGGCGTTATAGTTATAATAAGAGTTTTTGACGGCGAAATAAAGAGAGGTATGAAAGTCCACTTTATGGCTTCTGACACAGAATACGAAGTTCTTGAAGTCGGGTATATGAAAATAAAAATGATAGAAGCTCATGAACTTTCTTCAGGAGAAGTTGGATATGTGGTTGCTGGTATAAAAGACATTAGAGATATAAAAATCGGAGATACCATAACTGAGATTTCAAATCCAACAAAACATCCACACGAGGGATATAAAGAAATAAATCCATTTGTTTTTGCTGGTCTTTATCCAAACAGCACTTCTGGATACGACAATTTAAAAACTGCTTTGGAGAAGCTTAAATTATCAGATGCTTCGCTTGTATATTTTCCTGAGACGTCTGTAGCTTTAGGCTTTGGTTTTAGATGTGGGTTTTTGGGATCTTTGCATTTAGAAATAGTTAAAGAAAGACTTGAAAGAGAATTTGATTTAAGTCTTTTAGTTACAGCACCAAGCGTTATTTATAGAGTCAAGACAAAAGGGAAATATGTAACAATAGATAATCCTTCAAAATTTCCAAATAATGCCGACATTGAAGAAATCTGGGAGCCATATGTTGAAGCCACTATTATTTGTCCGGTTGAATATTTAGGCGCTATGCTTGAGTTATGCCAGAAGAGAAGAGGAAAACAGGTTGCAATGAAATATATGAATTTAAAAATAGCTCTTCTAAAATACCATATGCCGCTTGCAGAAATAATAGTTGGTTTTTATGATGCTTTAAAATCTGCTTCAAAAGGATATGCTTCTTTTGATTATGAGCATATAGACTCCAAACAGGGAGATTTAATTAAACTGGAAATTATGATAAACTCTGAAGTTGTAGATGCTTTTACTGTTATTATTCATAAAGATAAAGCTCAGACCTCAGCGCATTATCTTGCTGAGAAATTAAAAGGTATAATTCCAAGACACATGTTTGAAATACCTATACAGGCAAGAGTAAACAATAAAATAATAGCAAGAGAAACAATATCTGCAATGCGTAAAGATGTTCTTGCAAAATGTTATGGCGGAGATATTACAAGAAAACGTAAACTTCTTGAAAAGCAAAAAGAAGGAAAGCGCAAAATGAGACAGTTTGGGAGGGTAGAAATTCCTCCAGAAGCTTTTGTTGCTGTTCTTAAAATAGAGGAATAGATATATTAATAATAAAGAGGAATATTATGGAATTAAAACTTTTTATCGCGGGATGTATAATTTTTGTGATAGCTATGACGCTGCAGCGTTTTAAAAAAAGATTCAAAACGCCTACTTCTAAGAAACTGTTTCAGAATGTTTATTCGTGGGCTGATACTATTTGGACAGCTTTGATAATCGCATCATTTATTATGTTTTTTTTCATTCAAGCTTTTAAAATTCCATCTGGAAGCATGAGAAGTACGCTTATTGAAGGAGATCATATTTTTGTTAACAAATGCTTTTATGGTTTTAGAGTTCCATTTAAATGTGTTGGAAAACGTTATTTCGCTTTAAAAAAGATTGGGCGAGGTGATATTATTGTTTTCCAAGCTCCACCTGAAGCTTTAACTATTTCTGAAAGAGAACATGGAATAAAGAAAGATTTTATAAAGAGATGTGTCGCTACTGCAGGAGATAAAGTTGAAATAAAAGATAAAAAGCTTTATTTGAATGATGTTTTCATTAAAGAAGTTTATGTCGAGTATAATGATGACTCTGTTGCTCAAAGTTTTAAACTGTTTGAAAGTATGGAAGACTATCAGAAATCTTGGGAAAATGGAAAGTTTACTTCAATTCCAGCTATGTTTATAAGAGATAATTTCGGACCTGTTATTGTACCTGAAGGTTGTTATATGATGGTAGGAGACAATAGAGATTTTTCTTTTGATTCTCGTTTCTGGGGACCGTTGCCTGATAAGTATATAAAAGGAAAAGCGGCGTTCTTGTATTGGCCTATAACGCGTTGGAAGTTTATATCATGACATGGATCTTATGGTTTACTATTGCTATAGTTTTTATAATTTGTGAAATAGTAACTTCGTCTCTGTTCTTTTGCATGTGTCTTGCAATAGGCACAATTTTTGCTGCATTAGCAGCTTATCTGTTCAATTCAAGCTTAATTGAAATTTTAGCTTTTGTTGTTATTTCAATTTTGCTTTTGTATTTTGTAAGGCCATTCTTTAAAAAAAATGATAAAAAAGTCAAAAGCTGTAGAATCCAATGTAGATGCTATTATAGGTGCTCAAGCAGAAAAATACAAGATTGAGCTTTGGAAGAAGGTGACGGACAAGCAACAAAAGTATTCCTTCCTTTAGAAACTGCAGGCGTTACAGAGTTTATTGGCGGTATAGCTGAATTGTTTAAAGACGCTCCAAAACAGGTAAAAACGAATAATTAATCTCTGACGCTCGTTTTTAACAAGCTCCTTTTTTTATACATATGACAGGTTTATATATACATATTCCATTTTGCAGTCAAAAGTGTCTTTATTGCGATTTTTTTTCAAGAAAGTATGATGTTCTTTTAGCTGATAAATATATTGATTCTTTGATAAAACATTCACAAGAGTTTAAAAATAAAAAAATAAATTCAATATATATTGGAGGCGGTACACCATCTGTTTTATCTTATAAACAAATACAAAAACTCTTACAATCTTTAAAAAATAACTTTAATTTTCCAGAAATAAAAGAGTTTACTTTTGAACTTAACCCAGAATCAGTTTCAAAAGAAAAGCTCCATGTTCTAAAAGAATTTGGAGTTGATAGATTAAGCATAGGCCTTCAGTCTGTTGAAGATAAAAGTTTAAAATATTTAGGTCGTATACATGATTTTAAAACTTTTTGTTGCGCTTATGATATGGCAAAACATGAAGGTTTTGATAATATAAGTATAGATTTAATATATGGATTGCCAAACCAAAATGTTAGCGACTGGGAAAATGTTTTAAAAAAGGCCTTGTTGTTTAATAGTGGCCACTTATCTCTTTATCCATTATCAATAGAAAAAAATACTCCATTTCATAAAAACGGCGATGTTACTGATGATAAAATACAGCGGAAAATGTATGAAAAGACGGTTGATATTTTGGAGCAGACTGGATACGTTCATTATGAAATTTCAAACTGGGCTAAAAAAAATAAAGAGGCTTTTCATAATACAAACTATTGGCGCAACTGTGAGTATATAGGTCTTGGAGCCGGCGCATCAGGATATTTAGAAAGGAATAGATATAAAAATATAGAAGATATTGATAAATACATAAATTTTATAGGAAATAACTTAGATTGCGCTATAGAAAACGATTATATAGATAAAAAGCTTTATGCAGCTGAAACAATAATATTAGGCTTAAGGCTTTTGTCTGAAGGACTATCTATAAACTATTTCAAATCTTTACAACATAAAGCCATTTTATTAGAATGTTTAAAAGAAAAAACTCTTATGCAAGAAGAAGAAAAAATAAAACTTTCTAAAGAATACGTTTTTGTTTTCAATCAAATCGCATCAAAATTTATTGTTTAATAAAATTTGCAAAAGTTTCGTTAAATCGCTTTTTTGCCTCTACATTTATGTACATGTAGATAAATAAATTATATAATCAGTCCGTATGAAAATTATTATGAATTAGAGGAAGGTACTATAGTTATGATAAAAAGCATTTTGGGCAAAATTTTCAGTTCGCAAAACGAGAGAGATATAAAAGCTATAAGACCAATAGTGGAAAAAGTAAATTCTTTTGAAGACTCTATAAAAAAACTTAACGATGATGAATTAAAAGCAAAAACTATTGAATTTAGAGATAGCCTTGCAAAAGGTGCAACATTAGACGATATTTTGCCAGAAGCTTTTGCATGCGTAAGAGAAGCGTCTGTCAGAACAATAGGCTTAAGACATTTTGATGTGCAGATAATTGGCGGATATATTCTCCATACAGGAAGAATCGCCGAGATGAGAACTGGAGAAGGTAAAACATTAGTTGCAACTCTTGCTGCATATCTTAATGCTCTGCCTCAAGCAGGTGTGCATGTTGTTACCGTAAACGATTATCTTGCAAAAAGAGATAAAGAATGGATGGGAAAGGTTTATGAGAAATTGGGTCTTACAGTTGGGAATGTAGGGCATGACACAAGCAAAGAAGAAAGAAAAGTAGCATATAACTGCGATATAACTTATGTTACAAACAACGAAATCGGCTTTGATTATCTTAGAGACAATATGGTAATTTCAAAAGATGATAGAGTTTTGCGTCCATTAAACTATGCAATTATAGACGAAGTTGATTCTATTCTTATAGACGAAGCAAGAACGCCTCTTATTATTTCTGGCGCTGCAGAACAATCTAGTGATAAATATTATATTTCGGATAGAATAGTCCCTATGCTTAAAGGTAGAAGAATTACAGAGAGTGAAGAGATAAAAGCAAAATACGATAATGTAGATTTGTCGAAAGGGTACGATTATCTTGTAGATGAAAAGAATCATTCAGTTGTTTTAACAGAACAAGGCGTTCAAAAAGCTGAAAAGTTCTTGGGTGTGAAGAATATATATGACGATTTACAATCTGAATGGGTACATCATATAACCCAAGCGATAAGAGCTCACAACTTGTACCGAAAAGATATTGAGTATGTGGTAAAAAATGGAGATGTTGTAATAGTCGATGAGTTTACGGGAAGATTAATGCCAGGCAGAAGATGGTCTGATGGTCTTCATCAGGCAATAGAAGCAAAAGAGCATTTAAAAATAGCTGATGAAAACCAAACTCTTGCAACCATAACTTTCCAAAACTTTTTTAGAATGTACAAAAAAATATCTGGTATGACTGGTACGGCTTCTACAGAAACAGAAGAATTCTGGGAGATTTATAAACTTGGCGTTGTAGAAGTTCCTACAAATAATCCTATGGCGAGAAAAGATCATGGAGATGTTATATATAGAACAGAGAAAGAGAAAGACGAAGCTATAGTAAAAGAAATTGAATATTTATGGAAAAAAGGGCAACCTGTTCTTGTTGGTACAAGATCAATTGAAAAGTCTGAAAAGATTTCTTCGATGCTTAGAAAAAAAGGCATTTCTCACAATGTTTTAAATGCTAAATACCACGAGCAGGAAGCTCAAATAATTGCTGGAGCCGGAACAAAAGGCGCTGTGACAATAGCCACAAATATGGCAGGAAGAGGAACAGATATTGTTCTTGGAGCAGGAGATCCAATTCAAAATGAAGAAGTTAAAAATCTTGGCGGACTTCATATAATAGGTACTGAAAGACATGAGTCTAGAAGAATAGATAATCAGTTAAGAGGACGTTCAGGAAGACAGGGTGATAATGGCTCTACAAAATTCTATCTGTCTATGGAAGACGAGCTTATGCGTTTATTTGGTTCTGGCAGAATGTCTTTAATGATGCAAAAACTTGGCCTAAAAGAAGGCGAAGACATACAACATCCTTGGATATCTAAAGCTGTAGAAAATGCTCAAAGAAAAGTTGAAGGTATGAATTTTGACATAAGAAAACAGCTTATAGATTTTGACAATGTTATGAATAAGCAAAGAGAAGCTGTTTATAGACTTAGAAATGAAATACTTGAAGGTGAAGATGTTTCTGAGACGATAAAAGATATGTTAAAAGAGTCAGTTGAAGAAAATCTTGATACTTGGTGTGTAGGTAAATATGCCGAAGAATGGGATTTTACAAGCATTGATGCATGGCTGTTTAGAACTTTTGGAATAAAATATGAAATAGACAATAAAGATGAAATAAACTTGTTAACTAAAGAAGCTCTTCAAGAAAATATTTACAATAAAATTATTGAATGCTATGAAAAGAGAAAGAAAGAGGTTACATCTGAATTATTTGCTCATATAGAGAGAATGGTTTTATTACAAATGATAGATACTTCATGGAAAGACCACTTGCATGAACTTGATCAATTGAGACGTAGCGTAGGCTTTAGAGCATATGCTCAAAAAGATCCTAAAATTGAATATCAGAAAGAATCTTTCTCCTTGTTTGAATCTATGATGAAAAGAATAAGAGAGAACACAATAGAATATGTATTCAAAGTTCAAGTAAATGTTAAGACCCAAAATGTAAATCACGAATCAGCGCAAATAAGCCATGAACTTGAGAATAAGATAAATGATAAAAAAGTTAATCCACAAGACTTAAATAAAATAGGCAGAAATGATCTTTGCCCTTGCGGTAGCGGTAAAAAATATAAAAAGTGTTGTGGATGAAAGAAATAATGACAAAATGAGAATTCAATCTACTCTTTCATGCGTTTGTCGTGGAAATATGATGTATTATCCAGCAAAAAGTTAATAAAATTGTTATAATAAGATAAAAAGATAAAAGAAAAGATAGTAATAGAGTTAAGAATAAGGGAAGAAAGAATGAAAAAGTTACCGATAGGAATACAATCATTTAAAGAGCTAAGAGAAAATGAATATGTGTATATAGATAAAACAAGATATGTATGGGAGCTGATAGAT
>JAITJN010000030.1 GCA_031278895.1 Candidatus Endomicrobiellum guadaloupense | reverse complement strand
ACCTTCGTTATCGCAGATGTCAATGTCGTTTTTCCGTGGTCCACGTGCCCTATTGTCCCTATGTTTACATGCGGCTTACTTCTGTCAAATTTCTCTTTCCCCATTTTTTTACTCCTCTTCCAATTTTTATTGTGGTAGTAATTTTAAAATATAAGCCGAGGGCGGGAATTGAACCCGCGACCACCTCCTTACCAAGGAGGTGCTCTACCACTGAGCCACCTCGGCATCCCAGTTAAAATACCAAAAAAGCGGGAGACGGGAATCGAACCCGCATGGCTAGCTTGGAAGGCTGGAGCACTACCATTGTGCTACTCCCGCAAAAATTGCAATATCGCAATAATAATAAATGCTTATATTGGGGGCGGATGGATTTGAACCACCGAAGGGAAATCCCGCCAGATTTACAGTCTGGTGCATTAGACCACTCTGCCACACCCCCACCCCATATCAAGAGAACTATCCCAGAGCATGAGCATCGCAACTAAAATCAACTTAGAGATTGTACCACAAATCCGCCGAGTTTGTCAAATCAGATACTTAAGAGTTAAGAAGCTTGCTACAAGTAGTGCAAGAAACACAAATGAAGCAATATTGAAGTACTTTTCTATTGCATCTTGCACTTTTTCCCCAAAAATTTTTAAAGCGAGTGCAACTATAAAAAATCTTCCACCTCTTCCAAATAGAGAGGCAATAAACAAAGTTGGCAAAGGAATATCAAACATCCCTGCTGTTATTGTTATGGATTTATATGGAATCGGTGTAAACCCACCTGCAAAAATAGTTAGAAAAGCATTGGTTGTATATTTTTCGCCAATAACAGAAATTGTATGTTGAAGGCCATAAAAATTCACTATGGTAAGCCCTACTGTATCATAAAAAATTTTCCCTATTGCATACCCTAAAAAAGCACCAAAAACTGAGCTTACAGTACAGATTAAAGCTGTTTTGTACCAAAATTTTGGTTTTGAAACAACCATAGGAATAAGAAGCACATCTGGAGGTATAGGAAATAAAGACGCCTCCATAAAAGCTATACCAAATAAAGCATAATTTGAATTCTTTGTTTTAGTCCAATGTAACGTCCAATCATAAAGCGTGCGCATAAATTTGAAAGGTATGCTTATTATTCTTTTCATGTTCTGCGGATTATATCATATTAATCAAATATCAACGCTGCAATCAAATTTAAATTTATTAGATAGAGAAACTATTTTAAAAGCAGATAATGCTACTAGTACTGGTATAAACTTAACAAATTTACTGTATATCCGTATATTATGTATAATTATTATAATATTTTAGGGAGTTTTTATGCCTCATTTTTATGTAAAACCAGATGACATAAAAGGACAATCTTTTTCTATAAGCGGCGAGCAAGCACACTATCTTGTTAATGTACGTCGTTTTAAGACTGATGATAAAATAATGATTTTTGACGGTTTAGGGAATTCTTATAAAGCTCAAGTTACTTCTATAAATAAAAATGAAATTCTAGGTAAAATTATATATTCCTCATATAAAATACCAAAATTTAAAATACACCTTTATACTGCCATTCCTAAAGGCGACAGATTTGAATGGATGATAGAAAAGTGTGCAGAAATAGGAGTCTTTGAAATTACTCCTATAAGCACAAAAAGAAGCATGACTACAAGTTTTTCAAAAAATAAGTCTGAACGATATAAAAAGATTTCTATATCAGCAAGCTCACAATGTATAAGAAGCGATATAATGAAAATAAATGAGCCTTTGGATTTTAAAAGAGCTTGCAAAGATGCCATCGTAAATAAAACCTTGATAAACATTTTGCCTTGGGAAAGTGAAAACCATATTTTGCTAAGAGAACTGTTTAAAAGCTCATCTTACGGTGGAGCAAATATTTTTATTGGTCCAGAAGGAGGGTTTGAAAATGGAAAAATTGAATTTGCAAGGTCTTTAGGCATACACACAATAAGTCTTGGTGAAAATATTTTAAGGGTTGAAACAGCTGCTATAGTCGCAAGCGCTTTAGTTTTAAACAGGGTTTAAAAATGAAAACATATTACATACACACTTTCGGCTGTAAAGTAAACCAATACGAATCACAACTTATATCAGAAAACTTTAAGAAGAATAATTTTGAAAGGGTTTTAAAACCTGAAGAAGCAAATATAATTGTTTTGAATTCCTGTACAGTAACAGCAAAAGCAGATAAAGAATGCCAGTATTTTATAAGAAAATTCTCAAAACTCTTAAATAAGCCAAAAATAATGCTTACAGGATGCCTTGCAAAAAACAAAAATATAAATTTGAAAAAAATATTTCCAAATATTGAAATAGTAGTGGATAGAATAGCATTTTTAAATGATGAAAAAAAAACAATCCGTCTGCGGACTTGATAAACACTCTAGAGCATTTTTAAAGATCCAAGATGGGTGTAACAGCTTCTGCAGTTATTGTATAGTTCCTTATGTAAGAAATGTTCTTTGGAGCAAACCTGAAAAGGAAGTTATATCAGAAATTATAAATTTGGTAGAAAACGGATACAGCGAAATAGTTTTAACAGGTATACACGTTGGTAAATATGAGGAAGGGTTATCTAGTCTTATAAGAAAAATAATTCAAATATGTTTGGATTTTAGAATACGTATTTCTTCAATAGAACTAAATGAAATAGATAACGATTTGATTAAACTTATGAATGAGAATCCAGACAAAATCTGTCGCCATTTACATATTCCTTTGCAGTCAGGCAGTCAAGAAATACTAAAACAAATGAACAGAAAGTATACTGCTAAAAACTTTGAAGAAAAAATAACTCAAATCTTTAAAGAACTTCCTGATTTATGTCTTACTACTGACATTATTACTGGCTTTCCTGGAGAAACCGACGTTAATCATAAAGAAACTTGCGAATTTGTTAAAAAGCTACCATTTGCTGGGTTTCACATTTTTAGCTATTCAGACAGACAAGGAACAAAAGCTTGTGAATTAAAAAATAAAGTTCCAGCTATAGAGATAAATAATAGATCAAAAGATTTATTTAAAATAGATTTAGATAAGAAAAGAAAATTTCTAAATAGGAATTTAGGTACAAAACGAAAAGCTGTGAAAATAGGATTAGATAAAGCTCTTACAGATAACTATATAACTGTTAAGAGATGTGTTTCTAAGAACTCAGGAATTTTTGAAATTGAAGTTATTTCTCCTCAGATTTCAGAATAGATTTATTCCTTATATTAATCATTTAGAATTTTTGTAGAGAATTCATGTAGAGTGTCAAACGAGCTTTATAGTACAATGAACAATTGGAGACAAAATGCTTCTAAAATTCAACAAGTTTTTAGTTCTTTTTATATCTCTCTTTCTTCTTGTCTTTTTTTATAATATTTCCTACGCAGGAAGAACTGTCAACATAGATTTTAAGATATCTAGTACTACTTTTTACGCAGCAAATGGAGATGATACTAATAATTATTCA
>JAITJN010000004.1 GCA_031278895.1 Candidatus Endomicrobiellum guadaloupense | reverse complement strand
GTAGAAATAATAGAGAAAAGTGGGTTAAAAGAAAGGCATCTACTGGTAACAAATGTATATTTATCAGACATAAAAGATTTTGATGAAAGAAGTAAGTATTTAAAGATATTTCCTAAAAGGTATATAAATGATATTAGTTTGAGCGTTAATTAAATGTTTTTAGATTATGATCAACTTTTTAAGAGAAATACTGAAAATTATGCATTGACAAGCAGACAAAGCTGAATAAAGTAAATACAGTACTAATACGTATGATATTGGAAAGAGAAATTGAAAATGTATGATTTTGAAAGATGTTCATTGTTTTATTAGAGCAAGAGAGCGATAAATGATTAAAAAGATAGAAACGCCTTATTATCTTATTGATGAAAAGAAACTATTAAAAAATCTTAAAAAAATTGAATATGTAAAAAATTTCAGCGGAACTAAGTCTGTATTAGCATTGAAATGTTTTTCTACTTGGTCTGTTTTTGATTTGATGAGTAAGTATATGGACGGTACTACTAGTAGCTCTCTGTATGAAGCAAAGCTTGGATACGAGCAGTTTGGTAAAGAAACACATGCATTTAGCGTTGCTTATTCTCCAAAAGACATTAAAGCTCTTAAAAAGATTTCAGATAAGATTATATTTAATTCTGTATTCCAGCTAAAAATGTTTTATAAGGAAGTAGAACATATAGATGTTGGTTTAAGGATAAATCCTGGCATAAGTTATTCTCATTTTGATTTGGCTGATCCTACAAGAAAATACTCCAGACTAGGTGTAATATCTATTAAAGATATTGAGTCTATTTTAGATAAGGTTAACGGGGTAATGTTTCATTATAATTGCGAAAATGATGACTTTAAAACATTTAGCAAAATGTTGGATAAAATAGCTTTAAAGTATGGGGAAATTTTGCATAAAGTTAAATGGGTTAGTTTGGGGGGAGGGATATATTTCACAAAAGACGGTTACCCTATTGATAAATTCTGTGAAAAGCTAAAGAGTTTTAGTGAGAAATACTGTGTGCAGGTTTATTTGGAGCCAGGCGAGGCAGCCATTACCAAAAGTTGTGAGCTTGTTACAACTGTTTTAGATATTGTAAAGAATATAAAAGATATAGCTATAGTTGATGCATCTATTGAAGCCCATATGCTAGATCTACTTATTTACAGAACTCCTGCTAAAATAGATTTAGATACAGGAAAACATAATTATATAGTTACAGGGCGTTCTTGTTTAGCTGGTGATGTTTTTGGGCAATACCAGTTTAAGAAAAAGTTAAAAATTGGTTCTATAATACGTTTTGCTGATGCTGCAGGATATACAATGGTCAAAAAAAATTGGTTTAATGGCATACAAATGCCTTCTATTGTAGTAAAAAGACTTAATGGCAAGGTAGAAATTATTAAACAGTTTTTATATGATGACTTTTTGTCAAATCTATCATAATTTTATCGTAAAGTTGTAAATAGTTTTGAATAATTATTGCGAATAGAGATATTTTAACTTTCGTAATAGGTTTCATTTCTAGTATTAAAATAAATTAAGAGGCGCGAGGAGGAATTTATAGAAAATGGGAAAAAGGAATGTACTGATTTTAGGGGCTGGTGGTGTTGCCCATGTTGCCGCTCATAAATTTGCGCAAAATAATGATTTGTTTGGGAATATTTATATAGCTTCGCGTTCTTTGGACAGTTGTAAACAAATAATAGAGAGTATAGAACGTAAAAATAATTATAAAGATTCTCAAAAAAAGATACAAATCAAGCAGGTAGATGCCCTAAACGTTCCAGAAATGGTTAAGCTAATGAAAGAGCTGAAAATTTGCATTACTGTAAATTTAGCGTCTGCTTTCTGCAATATGTCAATTTTGGAAGCTTGTATAGAAACATGTTCAGCATATATAGACACTGCAATTCATGAAGAGCCACACAAAGTATGCGAAAATCCACCATGGTATGCCAACTATGAGTGGAAGCGTAAAGATAGATGCCAAGATAAAGGAATAACTGCAATTTTAGGCTCAGGGTTTGATCCTGGAGTAGTAAATGCTTATGCAGCGTATGCTAAAAAGCACTTTTTTGACACAATAGAGATGATAGATATAATGGACGTAAATGCAGGCAGTCATGGTAAGTATTTTGCCACAAACTTTGACCCTGAAATAAACTTTAGAGAGTTTGTTAAAGTTTGGACTTGGATAGACAAACAATGGGTTTGCAAACCAGTCCACTCTGAAAAGCAAGTATATGACTTCCCTATAATAGGCAAACAAACAATATACTTAACAGGTCATGATGAGTTGCATTCTCTTTCAAAAAATATTGATGCAAATTCAATAAGATTTTGGATGGGATTTAGCGATCATTATATAAATTGCTTTAACGTGCTTAAAAATATAGGACTTTTATCTGAAAAGCCTGTTAAAACAGCTGAAGGATTAGAAGTTGTGCCTTTGAAGGTACTAAAGGCTTGTCTGCCAGACCCTAAAACCCTTGCAGCTAACTATACTGGGAATACTTGCATAGGTGATTTAATAGTTGGTACTAAAGACGGCCGTAAAAAAGACTTGTTCATATACAATGTATGTGATCATAAGACTTGCTATGAAGAAGTCGAATCGCAGGCTATAAGTTATACTGCTGGTGTTCCTGCAGTTGCAGCAGCTATTTTAATAGCTAAAGGGAAATGGGATATTAAAAAGATGGTAAATGTTGAAGAGCTTGATCCTGATCCTTTTATAGATTTGTTAAATGATATAGGTCTTCCTACAGAAACCATAAAAGTAAGTTATTCAAAAAAAGTAAAAATAGTAAGTAATTAGCATATTCCCTCACGATAAACGCATGAAAGAAAGGAACAGTCTTCCTAAGTGAGTGAAAAGACACGTATCTTTATTCTAGAATTGCCAAAGATAGATGTAAAGAAAGCAACATTAAATGACATGTTTTCAGTGTGGATGTATTTTTTAAAGAATCCCGAGTTAATACCCGAGGAATTTGTGAAGAGAGTGCCCGAAGTAAAGGAAGCGTTGGAAGATAAGAAGCTTTACTTGAGAAATTAAAATTATTTCTTTTAATTTTGATTATATTGCATACTTAACCTTAACCATTCCTAACAACCCTTCTCTCTTTCCTACAAAGCTTTCTCCTTTTACTTCCAGCTTCAACCTTTCACTTATGTCCATTTTTACCCCAACTTCTCCTATCAT
>JAITJN010000051.1 GCA_031278895.1 Candidatus Endomicrobiellum guadaloupense | reverse complement strand
GCAGGTATTTTAACATTTATGTTGACAGTTCTTCCTGCGTAGGAAATATTATAAAAAAAGACAAGAAGAAAGAGGGATATAAAAAGAACTAAAAACTTGTTGAGTTTTAAAAGCATTTTGTCTCCAATTGTTTATCGTATTTTTTATAAAGCTCGTTTGAAGGTCTACATGAATTCTACAAAAATTCTAAATGGGTCGCAATATTAGGTTTAGTTCACAAACATTCTACAAAGTCTAGACGTATTTTTGTCTATAAACACATAATTAAAAAGTTCAAGTTTTTATGGCTTTGAATATAAGGTAATAAGATAATAGAGAAGTTACAAAAAAAAAGTAGGGAAAAGAGTAGTAATATTGGTAGATGAATATGATAAACCATTGATAGATAATCTGAGTAAAGAAGAAGTATATCCCGAAGTAAAAAGAACATTTTTTGTTTGGGTTGCATATAGTCCCTTTAACGTTGAATTAGTCCACTCTTAATCTTGAAATAACATTGTACCATTTATTATCTTTAACTGACTCAGTGATTGATTTATCTAAAGACAGTAAGATATCATTTACTTCTTGATACCTTTCATCCTCTTTTTCAAATGAAGATTCAACAACTACATCGCGATTACTGCTAATATAATTGCCGTCTTTATCAACAAATACAATGTTCATACCATCACACAACAATGCGAAATGATTGGCATTTTTATCAAATATATTTACACCAACAGCGGTAAACGGTTCTTTTATATTCATAAGATGAAACAGCGATGGCATTAAATCTGCCTGAGATACAGTATAATCAACAACTTGATGTTTAAATATTTTAGGAGCGTAAACAACAAAAGGAATTTTAAATCTTTGTTTTGTATCGTTAGTTGATGTAAAACCAGCTATATGATCTGCCATAAAAATAAAAACTGTATTATCAAACCAACCATCTTTTTTTGCATTGTCTATAAGATGACCTATGGCATAATCAGCATAATATAAACTGTTTAAAAATTTATTTTCTTCTGAAGTTGGAGGATATTTTTCAAATTGTTTTGTGGTTGAAATAAATGGAACATGAGTTGTTCCTGTAAAAGCATATATGAAAAATGGCTGCCCTTTCTTATGATGTCCCTCAGCTTTTTTAGAAACAAAATCTAACATATCATAATCGTAAGTAGTTTTATACTTATAATCCATCAACTTAGGGAAATCTTCTTTTCCGTAACTTTCATTAAACCCTAGTACATTTTTAGAAATACTACACATTGATATTGACGAACGGTCAGTAGATTGAGCATACATAGTGAAATATCCACGTCTCTTAAAAGCTTGAGCAATAGATGTAAACTTAGTAGTAGTGTCAAAACCATAAGAATGCACCATTCCAGGAACTATCTCAAGCCCTGCCAACGTAGATATTAATCCAAACTGACTTCTTGTACCTGTAGCATATCCATTAACAAATTTTATTCCATTGTCTGCTATTTCATCAAAATTTGGAGTAACATTATATTTTTTATTTCCATTCAAAGAATCTATATATTTTGGCGTCCAGCTTTCTAGCAAAAGAACCACTATATTATAGCTTGGAATTTTATTATCTACATTGCTTATTTGCCGCATTAAAGAGAACTTTTCATCACTCAAAATTTCGTTATCACTTAAAAGGATTTTAGCTGCATTTTTAAATGCTTCTTCTTTGGGATATTTATTTTTTATGACTCCTTTTTCTTTAATGAAATAATACTGTATAAACACACCATTTAGAGTTAAGTGTACTGTTCTTACTCTAGTAATATGGCTTATGTTTAAAGGCCTGCCTTTAAAATCAAACCTTGATCTCCTTGCAAATATCACAAGTATTACAACTAAAAGTGACACTGTTATTCCTTTCAACAAATTTATAGCTTTGGGATTATAATTCTTATCTATAAACTTAAGAATTTTTCTTGTTAAATAGATAGATAAAGTACAAATCAAAATTAATATCCATAAATAATGCTTTAATATATGTCCAACTATAAAACTCTTATCTCTCCAGGCTAAAATAAGTTCTTCTGTCATATGCCTTTTAACTTCTGGGAAATAAAAAAAATCAGCACTTAATATTATAAGCATCACAAACGATGATATACTTAAGCAAATAATGCATAGTTTAATAAACCAACTACTTTTAGGATAAGGCGAAAACAGAAGTATTATAAAGCCTCCAAGAAACAAGCTTAACGTTGCTATATCAAAGCGCAACCCTTGAGCAAAACTTAAAAGCTTATCTAAAAAAGATAGTTCAGAAAAAATAGACGGGTATGAAAAGCACAATAAGAAACGAAACCCAGAAAAGATAGCTAGCATAGCTATAAAATAAATCAATACTACTTTTATTTTAAGTTTTATATCTTGTGGATATTTTATGCTGAAAAATTTATTTGTTTTATTCATATAAAAAATTAAATTTTCCTTTTAGGCATTTCAGTACATTTTCCTAAAGCATCTTCGTATGCATTTAACAAGCTTTCGCTTAATGACGGATGAAAAAATGATTCTCTTGATATATGATTTATATCACTTGCAAGTATTTGAGAAGCTGTATTTATAAGTTCGTCTGAATGTTCTCCAACAAGCCAAAAAGCCAACGGTTTTTGAGTCTCTTTATCTATAGCACATTTAACAAAACCTGTACGTTCACACTCAATAAATGCCCTGCCGCTTGCAGTAAATGGAAATTTCCCTAAAACTATATTTTTGTAATTTAAAAAGCCTGACACCTTAACTGAAGCGCTTTGAGGTATTGAAAAAACTACTTGAGGTATAATGTTATTAGTTACTCTTGAAGAGTTTCCTTTAACAGCATTTTTTGCGGCTATGCTGCCTTCATTTTGAGCGGTATAGGCAAACAAACTTTTGCCAGCAATGTCGCCAACAGCATAAATATTTTCTATATTTGTTTGGCAAAATTCATTAGTCTCTACAAATCCTCTTGCTGTAGTTTTGACACCAATTTTGTCTAAACCTAGATCGTTAACTGGCGACCTTCCAGTTACTATTAATATCTTTTCGTACTTATCTGCACTATTTAATGCGTCCATACAAGATGTAATAACTTCTACACCTTGTCTTGATAAATTCTTTTCTACTTCTTGCGAAACCTCAGCATCTTCATTTGGAAGCAATTGATCTTCACATTCTGCAAGAGTTACGCTACAACCAAAACCAGAGAAAATAGTTGCCATTTCAACGCCTATTGCTCCACCGCCGATAACAAGCATAGTTTTAGGTATTTGTATGAGAGTTAAAGCTTCTGTTGAGCTTATTATTTTATTTCCATCAAACTCAAAATCTTTTATTGAAGAAGATTTTGTTCCTGATGCAATAATTATTTTATCAGCTACAATTTCTAAAGACTGCTCATTATTCAAAATTGTAAGAGCATTTTTATCTTTAAAAGATGCGCAACCTTTGATAACTTCTATAGAATAAGAAGATAAAATTAATTCCATACCTTTTCTGACATTAGAAATATTTTTATCTTTTTTGTCTATAATATCTGCAAAAGTAATAGGTTCGCTATTTACCTTAAAACCATATTCATAAGATCTCTGTATTTTTTGTTTCAGCTTTAATGCCTGCCACAAAAATTTTGTTGGAATACAACCACAGTTTAAACAAGTTCCACCAATAAAAGATTTCTCTATTAAAACTATCTTTGCACCTAATTGCGCGGCTCTTACAGCAGACGCAAATCCACCAGGACCAGAGCCTATTACAATTATGTCATATCTGTTTGCACTCATTTTATCCTCTAAATGCAATTATAATGAAGTTGATTAAAAACAGAATTGCCGTACCTGCTAAGATAGGATGAACTTCCTTTACCTTTCTCTGAAACAACTTTATAATACAATGAAATATAAACCCTGCTGCTATTCCATAACTTATATTAAATGCAAAAGCCATTATACTTATTGTCAAAAATGCAGGAACAGCTTCTTCAAGATTAGACCAATTGATATTCATAACTGAAGACATCATAAGAACACCAACTATAATCAAAGCAGGAGCAGTAGCTTCTGGAGGAACAATGCTAAAAAGTGAAGCAAATGGAAGGCAAAGCAAAAATAACATAGCTACTACAAGCGATGTTAAACCCGTTCTTCCTCCTACTGATATGCCTGCTGCGCTCTCAACATATGTTGTAACACTGCTTGTACCAAACAGTCCACTAAATGCTGCTGCAACACCATCTGAAAATAAAGCTTTTCCAAATCTTGAATTTATACCTTTTTTATTTTCAAGATTTTTTTCTTCTTGAGTATCAAAAATCCCACTTAATCTGCCAGCACCTATGAATGTACCTATAGCGTCAAAAGTTACAGACAAAAGCAAAGCAAGTACAGCTGTTACTGTAAGAATTATTTTGTTCCCATGAGAAAGCAAAGAGACTACCCCTTCTTGACTAAAAGCTGCAAAAGCAACATCTTTTAATGCACCCAGAGAATGCAGATCAAAAAATTTAACATTTGAAAGATCAACAATTCCCATTGGAATACCTATTAAAATAGTTGCAACAATTCCTATGAAGATTGATCCTCTAACTTTTTTTATAACAAGCAAAGACATTATTATAAGACCTATTAGCCCTAACAATGCATGAGGATTGTTGAAATAAACCAAAGAAGGAACAACAGCACTGTTTGCAATAACTGTACCATTATCTAGTAAACTGTAATTTCCCAAATCAGACAAGAAATTTAAAAAAGACGCATTTTTAAAACCTATGTATGCTATAAAAAGACCTATTCCACCGCTAATAGAATCTTTAAGAAAATCTGGTATAGCTTTAACAATCGTTTTTCTAAGTTCTGTAACAGTAATTACAATAATAAACAAGCCACAGATTGTTACAATAAACAAAGCTTCCTGCCAAGAAAAGCCCATTTGCTTGCATATTACAAATGTAAAAAATGCATTAGCACCCATTCCTGGCGCAAGAGCAAAAGGTACATTCGCAAAAAGAGCCATAAATATAGTTCCAAAAGCTGAAGCTAAAATTGTTGCAGCAAAAATACCAAACCACGGCATTCCGGGATTAATAGACAAAATGGAAGGATTTACAAAAATAATGTAGGCCATAGTAAAGAATGTTGTTACACCAGCTATTATTTCAGTATAGATGGTAGTATTATTTTCTTTGAGTTTGAAAAAATCCTTCATTTAATTTCGCTCCAATATTGCTTTTATTCATTTTAAGTTTGATACTTCTGAAATTTGCCACTCGTAGAAGATGACGGCAATAGCTAGATTTTGCAATTTCATGCAAACAAACTCTAAAGTGAAGTATTTTGAATTTAACCGACGCTTACCTCGGCAAAGTCACAAAAAGTGAGCTTTTATTCTTATCTTTTCTTTGCGTTCCAGAAAGTCTTAATCAGAAATTCATTTTAAATAGCCAACGTCTAAGGAAGTATAAATTTAAAAGACAAGCGCTTAACAACTTTTGAATATTTTTATTATTTCAAATAAAGCATCTTTTGTACTTAAAAGTTTATTTCTTTCTTTACTTTCTCTTCTTGCTTTTAACTCAACAAACCCTTTTTCAAGATTCTTTTCTCCGATAGTTATTCTATAAGGAATACCTATCAAGTCTGCATCTTTAAATTTTATTCCTGCTCTTTCATCTCTATCGTCAACTAAAACATCTATACCTCTTGATGTCAACTCTTTATAAAGGGTATCGGTTGTCTCTTTAATTTTTGTGTTTTCATAACTTATAGGTATTATTACAACATTAAAAGGAGCTAAGTTATCTGGCCATATTATACCGTTGTCATCATGTGACTGCTCTATGGTAGCAGCAATAATTCTTGTAATGCCAATTCCATAACAACCCATCACTATAAGATTTTCTTTACCATTTGTGTCTAAATACGTTGCATTCATGGATTTAGAATATTTTGTCCCGAGTTTAAATACATGTCCTACTTCAATACCTCTTGAAAACCTTAGCGATTCTTTTTTGCATCTTGGACAGATATCTCCATGTATGACCTTTCTTATATCAGCAATAATATCTGCATTATAATCTCTCTTAAAATTTACATTTTTAAGATGATACTCTTTTTTGTTTGCTCCAGTAACCGCATTTGAAATTTCAACAACAGACAAATCTGCTACAATTTTAACACCTTCAAGCCCTATAGGACCTGCAAATCCTAAAGGAGCATTAGTTATAGATGTAACTGTCTGCTCATCTGCAAGAACAATCTCATCTGCACCAAGCAAAGACTGCAGTTTTAGTTCATTTATCTCATGATCGCCTCTTACTAAAACAACAACAGAATTTCCGTCAGCTTTATATATCATTGTCTTAATAAATTTTTTAGGAGATGTGTTTAAGAATTTGGCAACATCTTCAATTGCTCCAACATTAGGAGTTAAAACTTCTTCTAAAGCCAAAGAAACTTCTTTCCCTTGAGATATTGGCAAGCATTCAGCCTTTTGGCTATTTGCTCCATAACTACAATCGCACCATGCAATTTCTTCCTCGCCGGTGTCTGCCAAAATCATAAACTCGTGTGAAAAAGAACCGCCTATAGCTCCAGATGCAGCTTCAACAGCACGGAACTTAAACCCACATTTTTTGCATATATTTGTATATGCATCAAACATCACTTTATAATATTTCCCTAAATCAGCTTCATCAGCGTGAAATGAATATGCATCTTTCATCAAAAACTCTTTAGCGCGCATAACTCCAAAACGCGGACGTATCTCATCTCTAAACTTTATACCGAATTGATAAAGCATTAATGGCAACTCTTTGTATGACTTAATTTTTTTTCTTACTAAATCTGTTACAACTTCTTCTGCTGTAGGCACCAAACAAAATTCAGCTTCTTTTCTGTCTTTAATTCTGAAAAGTTCTTTACCATAGACATTCCATCTGCCAGTCTCAACCCACAACTCTTTTGGCAATACAATAGGAAGAGTTAATTCTTGCCCATCTGCAGCATCCATTTCTTTTCTTATTATATTTTCAATCTTTCTTAAAACTCTTAAACCTAAAGGCAAAAATTCATAAATACCAGAAGCCAATTTGTGTATCATTCCAGCTCTTATCATCAATTTTGCAGATACAATATCAGCGTCTGAAGGAGCTTCTCTTAAAGTGGGAATCAACATCTTTGTAAAAAACATAAATAAAATACCTCAACAATATAAATTTATCAAAACTATCGTCTATCTTGAAATCTTTAATATTTTAAACTTTGCTTTGCCTGCAGGAAGCTCAACTTCAACAGTTTCTCCAGCTTTGTGTCCTAGCAAACCTTGCACAAGAGGAGACTGTACAGATATTTTATTAGCAGTCGGATCTGCTTCCTCTAAATCTACAACGGTGTATTCATAATCGTTGCCGTCTTTGTCTTGTATAGTAAGCGTAACTCCAATAAACACTTTATCTGCTTCTATGTTTTGCTCTTCAATAATTTTTGCTCTTGAAATTTTTGAGTCTAGCTCCATTATTCTGCGCATAAGATTTGCAAGAGATTCTTTAGCAGCATGGTATTCGGCATTTTCTCTTAAATCGCCGTGTTCTCTAGCTCTTGAAATTTCATCTTGAATTAAAGGTTTTCTTTTTTGTAATTCCTTCAACTCTTTAATAAGTCTTGCTTTACCATCTCTTGTCAAATAAATCTCTGCCATTTTAACCTCCCAACTGTTACTTTAGGTGATCTTTTATCATACAAACAAGCTTTGGAACCCAATTATCCGGCTTTACTTTTCCAATAATTTCGCCATTTTTAAATAGTATTCCGATGTCTTTTCCACCAGCAATCCCAAAATCTGCTTCTTTTGCTTCTCCAGGACCATTAACTACACATCCCATTATTGCAATTTTTATAGGTTTAGAAAATTTTCTTAAACCTTTTATTGCCGCCAATTTCTTTTCCATATCTGAAACTATTTTTATCAAATCAACTTGAGTTCTTGAACATGTAGGACAAGAAATTATTTCTATCCCAGAACTTCTAAGCTCTAAAGACTGCAAAAGAGAATACGCAACTTTCACCTCTTCAACAGGATCAGCAGTTAAAGAGACTCTAATAGTGTCTCCTATACCGTCGTAAAGCATAATGCCGAGTCCTGCTGATGATTTTATAGTTCCGCTAGAAATTGCCCCTGATTCAGTTATACCTAAATGTAGCGGATAATTTCTTTTTGAAGCAAAAATTTTATAAGCCTGAATCGTTGTATCAATATTTGAAGCTTTTAGCGAAATAACTATATCAAAAAAATCGTGTTTTTCTAAAATTTTTACATGCTCCATCGCAGCTGAGGTAAGGGCTTTGGCACGCGAAGTATTGTCATGAAATTTATGAACTTCTTTTAGTGACCCTATATTGACACCAATTCTTATCGGGATATGCGCTTTCTTAGCACCTTTTACTAAAATCTCAACTTTGTCTTTTGAACCGATATTCCCAGGATTTATTCTTAATTTGTCTATGCCCTGCTTTATTGCTTCTAAAGCTATTCTATAATCAAAATGAATATCTGCAACTAATGGAATTTTTATATTCTTCTTTATTTTGTTTACATTATAAGCAGATTCCATATCTGGAAGAGATACTCTTACAATTTCGCAGCCGACTTCTTCAAGTTGCTTTATTTGTTTTACAGTTGATTTCCAGTCTCTTGTGTTTGTGTTAGTCATAGACTGGATAGCAATAGGGGTACCCCCACCTATCACGACGTTTCCAACATTTATTTTTCTAGTCTGATTTCTTTTATAAAATTTCATTTTTTTAATCAAAATTATTATTAATGTTTATAATGTTTCAATAGTCTGACATAATCTCTTGCACTTTCATATTCTACATTAGAAATAAAATTATAAAAAGGATCAACATTATCTTTATTTGCTAACCTTATTGCTAATATATACTCACTTCTAAGTATTGGAGGAATAATAGCAAGAGGATATCCTGCTTGAAGTAAAGCAAGGTTCATAACAAGTCTTGCTGTTCTACCATTACCATCACTAAAAGGGTGTATAGTTGCAATCCGTTCATGAAGTTTAGCAGCATAATAAACCGGATGAAGCGATGCCTTTAGCTCTGACATTGAATTTATAAACTCTTTCATGAGTTTTGGAATATCACTAAAGTCTGGAGGCAGATAATCTGTCCCTGATATAAAAACTTGTTCTTTTCTGTATTTCCCTGCTTTATTTTCATCTATTCTAAAATAAAACAATCTGTGTAGCTCAAGAATATTTGTCTCAGTAACCATCTTATTATCTGAAAGTTTTTCAAGCAAAGTATATGCGTCGCTGTGACCTAGAGCTTCGTTGATTTCTCTAATTGGTCTGCCGCCAATAGTAAGACCATCTTCAATGACAACTTTAGTCTCAGATTCTGTCAAAGAATTTCCTTCAAGAGCATTGCTCGTATAAGCAAACCCTATACGGTAATACTCCCGCAATTCTTTCACCAATTCTTTGCTAAAAGGGCGATATTTATCTATCTCGCCTTTTAGGTCATCAATTTCTTGATTTCTGTTTTTATAAATATTAGACATTTCGTCCTTTAGCATGTAGGAACTTAAATTTATACAACGCTCGCAACGGAGAAGAATACCTTATGGAGTAAAAGATTTTTAAGCTTTTTGCTAAGAAAAACTGAGCTAAGGTTTTTAACGCAAAAACTTAAAAAGACAAGCTCTTATTTGCTAAAGAGCTTGTGAATCCCTAATCTCAACAGGTCACTATACGTCGCAAAAATAAAAATACCAAGAATAAAAAATAATCCTATAGTGTTGTAAATTTGTACAACTTTTGTACTTATTTGTCTTCTGATTATACCTTCTATGAAGAACAAAACTATCATGCCACCGTCAACCATAGGAATTGGGAATAAATTAAACATACCTAGAGCAACTGATATAATTGCAAGAAATTTCAAATAATCAGCAGCACCTGTTTTAGTTTTATCACCCATTAACCTCATTATTCCTATAGGTCCTGAAAGTTCTGGCTTTTCAAAAGAAATTAGTTTGTCAATAAGATATCCTACTGTAATAACAGTTTGTTCAATACAAGATTTTGTCCCTAAGTAAAAAGATTCAAAAAACCCTGAATATGACTTTTCTATAGCAGGAGATATGCCAATAATGCCTGCTCCTGTTACAGGATTTTTACCCACATTTAAGCTTGTGCCAAAAGTATATGTGCCTCGCTCAACTATAAAAATAGCTTGCTTATCAGCTTTATTTTTTAAATTTTCCATCATCTCATGCCACGTATTTACTTCTACTCCATCAATGAGTTTTATTTTATCTCCTGGCATAAGTCCGGCTTGGTCTGCAGATTCACCTTCTTTGACACTACCAACTAAAGATGTTTCTGAAGTAGTTGTAAAACCCCATATACTAAAAACAAACATAAACAAAAAAACTGCTAAAATATAGTTTGAAAAAGGCCCTGCAAAAGATATGAGTATTTTTTTATACCACTTTAAAGATAAATATTCATCGTCACTCCCCGTTGCTTCTTGAGGATTCTCACCAGCCATTGCAACAAAACCACCAAAAGGTATAGCCTTTATGGCATATTTTGTACCATTATGAGTATGTTTTATTAAGTCTGGACCAAAGCCAAAAGCAAAAGTTAACACTCTAACTTTGCATGCTCTTGCAGTAAGAAAATGTCCAAGCTCGTGTATAAAAACTAAAAAACCAAATCCTATAGCAACCCCGAGTATCTGAATTATTATTGTCATAGTTTGAATTCCTTTTCTATTAAATTATTAGCATAATCTCTAGCCCAAGAATCTGATTCAAAAAAATCTTCAGGCAATATATTTTTCTTTGAAACTTTATGCATTTTCATTGTTTTTTCTACTATTTTTGAAACATCTGTAAATTTTATTTCTTTGTGTAAAAAACTCTTTACTGCAATCTCATTAGACGCATTCATAACAGCAGGAAGATCTCCTCCTTTTTTAGCTGCCAAATATGCCAATTGCAAACATGGGAATTTATTAAAATCTGGTTTATAAAATTCCAGCTTGCCAATTTCAGCAAAATTTAAAAATTTTATATTAGATTTTAATCTTTCAGGATATGTCAAAGCATATTGTATAGGAAGCCTCATATCGGGATTTGAAAGTTGAGCTATCACAGAACCGTCAATATATTCCACCATAGAATGAACTATAGATTGTGGATGTATAACTATTTCAACTTTATCTATAGAAACACCAAACAGTATGGAAGCTTCTATGGCTTCAAGTCCTTTATTCATAAGGGTAGCACTATCTATTGTTATCTTTCTACCCATTTTCCAAATTGGATGGGCTAATGCCTGCTCAACACTTATCTTAGAAAAATCACCATTATACTTATAGAAGGGACCTCCTGAAGCTGTAAGTATTATCTTTCTTGTATTGCTTTTCTTTTCACCGCGACAACATTGGAAAATTGCTGAGTGTTCACTGTCTACTGGAAGCACTGAAACGCCATTTTTTTCGGCAAGTTTCATTATGTAGTTTCCCGCCATAACAAGAGATTCTTTATTAGCAAGAGCAATATCTTTTTTTGCTTTTATCGCAGCAATTATTGATTTAAGTCCGACAGAACCAACAACCGCAGCTAAAACTATATCCACTTTAGGCATTGTCGCAAGTTTTTCAAGACCATTTTGCCCGCTGTAAATATTGGTTTTTATTTTATTTGAAATACACCATTTTTTAAGCTCTTTAGCATCTGTATCATTTTTTACAGATACTGCAGAAGGCTTAAACTTTTTAATCTGGGCTTTCAAAGCTTTTATATTAGACCCTACTGCAAGCGCCTCAATATGAACTTCTTCTCTCATTTTTGAAGCTACATCAATTGTTTGCTCGCCAATAGACCCTGATGAACCTAAAATAGCTATTCTTTTCATTTTATAAATATCAAAATATAGTACACCGCGGGAGCCGCAAAGATATAAGAATCAAATCTGTCAAAAACACCGCCATGTCCTGGTATAAGATTACTAGAATCTTTAACATTACCATCTCTCTTGATCAAAGATTCTGCAAGATCTGAAAACTGACCAGTTATAGATATAACAAAACCTAATACCACAGATTGGTATAAAGTTAAAATATTACTCATAAACAAATACCTGCAAATAACAGCTGTAAGAACACCAAAAACTATTCCAGCTACAGTGCCTTCTATGGTTTTTTTTGGACTTACTTCTTTAACAAGTTTATGTTTGCCAAACATATTTCCAAAAGCATAAGCCGCAGTATCTAAAATCCAAACTTCAATAAAAATAAACAATATCAACTGCGTGCCATCGTCTAAGTCACGTATATAAACCATATAAACTAGAGCTAATGGAATAAAAAATGCTCCAAGGAAAGATGTCGCAATTCTTTCAACGCTACGCTCTGTTTTTCCTTTAAAAACTTCTATTACAAATAGAATAAGAAGCATTAATATTGCTGAAATAGATGCTTTGTCCATACAGTCACAACCACAACAACAGCATATTTCGCAAAAACATAAAAACAGAAAAAATCCTGACGCCATAATTAAAGATACAACTGTACGGGGTTTATATTTTTTTAGTATAAGAAGATACTCATATACTGAAAGTACAGAAATAATAAACACCATTAAATAGAAGAGAACTCCGCCAAAATATATGCACAAAAAAACTAAAGGGATGCCAATAACAGCAGTTAGTATTCTTGTAAGAAGCATTTAAATCCCTCCAAAACGCCTTTCTCGCTTTTGAAATTCAGAAATTGCTATTTCTAAATCTTGCGAAGTAAAATCAGGCCAAAGTTTATCCGTTATGTAAATTTCAGAGTAGGCTATCTGCCATAAAAGAAAGTTTGACAGACGAAATTCTCCAGACGTACGAATAAGCAAGTCTGGATCAGGCTGACCAGCCGTGTACAAAAAAGAAGAAATAATTTCTTCGGTCGGCTTTTTTATGTTTTGTTCTACTATCTGTTCAATAACTCTAACAATTTCTTGCCTTGCTCCATAGTTTAGAGCTATATTCAACTCTAACCCACTATTCTTTTGCGTAGCCTTGCAAGCAGAAATAATCTTAGTCTTCAAACTTTGTGGAAACTCTGATAAGTTACCAAGTATTCTAAGCTTTACTCCTTCACTTGACAGCTCTTTTAATTCTTTCTCTATAAATTGCAACAACAAAGAAAATAGAGCTTCGATCTCTGCCTTAGGCCTTTTCCAGTTTTCAGTAGAAAAAGCATAAAGGGTCAAAACCTTAATTCCAAGCCTGCTTGCAGACTTAACAATCTTTTTTACGGTTTTGACCCCTTGCCTATGACCAAAAATCCTGGGTAATGACTTTTTTTTTGCCCATCTGCCATTCCCGTCCATTATAATTGCTATATGTTCGGGTATCAAAAGATCTTTCCTACTTTTGAGAAATTGCACTTACTGGACACGTAGATTCGCACGCGCCGCAACTTACACATACATTAGCATTTATTTCATATTTGTCATCTCTCTGCTCAATAGCAGAAACAGGACAATTACCTGCGCACGCGCCGCAGCCTACACATATATTTTTATCAATCTGATAAGCCATTTTATCCTCCGTTTTCTTTTTCTACTTTATATTTGCATTACTTCTCTTTCTTTTAAAGCAATGCTTTCGTCAATTTGTTTAATATAATCGTCTGTAACTCTCTGAGCATCAGTTTCAAATTTTTTTCTATCGTCTTCAGTTATTTCTTTATCCTTTTCAAGCTTTTTTATACCTTCAACCAAAACTCTTCTTTCATTTCTTACAGCTACTCTAAAATCTTCAGCCATTCTGCTTATAGATTTTGCTATTTCTCTTCTTCTCTCTTCACTAAGAGGAGGAACTGATATACGTATAATTTTACCGTCATTTACTGGGGTCATTCCTACATCAGCTTTAAGTATAGCTTTTTCTATAGCGCCAAGCTGAGAAACATCCCAAGGTCTTATTTCTATTGTTTTGGCATCGGCAATGCTAATACCAGCGAGCTGGTTTATTGGCATTAAAGAACCATAGCTTTCAACTTTGATTGTCTCTATCACTGCACTAGAAGCTCTGCCGGTTCTAATAGATACCAACTCATTTTTTAATCTATCTATAGTTTTTTTCATAGCCTCCTCTGATTTAGAAAAAAAACCTTGAATTTGCATTTACGCCTCCACTCTTGTACCTATTTTCTCACCGTTTAAAACCTTTTGCAAATTTCCGTCTTTATAGAAATCAAACACTGTAATTGATATGCCAGCATGCATACACAAAGAAAAAGCTTCTGCATCCATAACTTCTAAACGTTTATCCAATGCCTCTTTGAAAGTTAAAACATCATATTTAACAGCATTTTTATCTTTTTTAGGATCTGCATTATAAACACCGTCTATCTGCGTAGCTTTCAACAAAACATCTGCCTTTATTTCTGCAGCTCTTAAAGCTGACGCAGTATCAGTTGTAAAGAAAGGATTTCCTGTCCCGCCTGCAAAAACAACGGCATACCCTTTTTCAAGATATCTTACAGATTTTTCTCTATTAAATTTTTCAACAAAATCACTTACACCATTTGCTGAAAAAACAACTGAGTTTACTCCAGCCTTTACCAAAGAATCGTTTAAAGCAAGAGAATTCATTACTGTGGCAAGCATTCCCATTTTATCGGCAGTCACTCTTTCTATAAACTTTCCACCGCCTCTCCAAATATTACCAGCTCCAATAACAATTGCAAGTTGAACATTTCCTTTGTCAACAACAGATTTAACTTCTTCTGTAATTCTCAAGAGACTATTCTCGCTTATTGACGAAAAATTGTCTGAGAAAGATTCTCCTGAAAGTTTTAACAGAACTCTCTTTGAGGTCATTATTATTATTCTCCAAGTTTAAATCTTGCAAATCTTTTTATTATTATGTTTTCACCTATTTTAGCGATGACTTTTGTTACTAAATCTTTTATTGTTTCTTTGCCTGTTGTATCTCTCATATAAATTTGATCATACAAGCATATTTGACTATAGAATTTTTCAATTTTGCCTTCAATAATTTTATCCCAAACTTTTTCAGTCTTCCCTTCTTCTTTAAGCTGAGCCTTATAAATTTCTTTCTCAGCATTCAAAATGCTTCCAGGCACTTGTTCACGAGAGACATATGTTGGAGAAACAGCTGCAACTTGCATAGCTATTTCTTTGACTAAAGATTGAAACTCTTCAGTTTTTGCAACAAAGTCGGTTTCGCAGTTTACTTCAACTAAAACACCAAGAGTTCCATTACCATGTATATAAGAATGTACTAACCCCTGTTTTGCAGCTCTTCCTGCTTTTTTAACAGCAGACGCCATTCCTTTTTCTCTAAGCCACTGGCAAGCTTTTTCTACATCATTATCTGAATCTTTGAGAGCATTGCGGCAATCCATTATTCCTGCGCCGGTCATTTCTCTAAGTTTTGTTATAAGTTCGGTTGACATTATTTTACTTCTCCTTCCTGACAGGAGTCTTCTTTATTTTCCTCTGCTGCAGCTTCCTCTTTTTCAGGTTCAGCAACAGCTGCTTGTGCACCATCACTTTCTTTTTTTTCAGTTACGCCTTTGCCTTCTAAAACAGCATCAGCTATAATCGAGCAGAAAAGTTTTACCGCTCTTATAGCATCATCATTGCCAGGTATAGGGTAATCAACCAAATCTGGATCGCAGTTAGTATCGCAAATAGCGACTATAGGAATATTGAGCTTTTTTGCTTCGGAAACAGCTGTAGACTCTTCATGAGAATCAACTACAAACATAAGACCTGGAAGCTTTGTCATGTTTTTTAAACCTTCCAAAGACTTTTCAAGTTTAATTCTCTCTCTTTCAATTTGAGACTGTTCTTTTTTTGAAAGAATTTGAAAAACGCCATCTTCTTTCATTTTTTCTATTTCTTTATACCTTGCAATAGATTTCTTCAAGGTTTCAAAATTTGTAAGAGTTCCACCAAGCCATCTTTCAGCTACAAAAAATGCGCCGCAACGCTGTGCTTCTTCTTTCACTGGAGTCTGAGCTTGTTTCTTTGTACCAACAAAAATTATTTCTTTACCTTCAGCAACAAGATCTCTTACTACTTTGTAATTTTTCTTTAGTTCTTTTAAGGTCTTCTGAAGATCTATGATGTGAATTTTGTTTCTTGTTCCAAAAATAAACTTAGTCATCTTTGGATTCCATCTTCTGGTTTGGTGTCCGAAATGAACACCGGCTTCCAGTAAAGCCTTCATTGTAATGCTTGCCATATACTTCTCTCCTTTTGGTTTTACCGTATGCGCGGTTTCCGTTTCAAGACGAATTTAGCGTCTTACGGCTTCCACAATCTTCACTATCCAAAACCTCAAAGTTGTCTTTGGGACCGTTTGGCAAATCCGATTGTGTGCTTATTTAGAAGTTATACTCCTAAAGATATATATAATTCTATCAAAACCCTTAATTGTTTTCAATAGTTAATGTTTATCCTTCATCTCTACTGCCAATGCAAATTTCGTTGCTCCTGCCTTCTTCGCCTTGTCCATAAACTCTATCACTTTTTCATACTCTACCTTCTCATCTCCCTTTATCACCACTGATTTGCCAGG
>JAITJN010000058.1 GCA_031278895.1 Candidatus Endomicrobiellum guadaloupense | reverse complement strand
GAAGAGAGTTTAAGGACATTGTTTGCCAATATTCCTAGTAACTTGCATATAAGCCGAGAAGCTTACTATCACTCGATGTTAATGATGTTAATGATGGTAGTAGGATATGAAGTAGAAGGAGAAGTAAATACAGACAAAGGAAGGATAGATGCAGTGTTAAAGAAAGGGAAAGAAGTGATAGTAGTGGAAATAAAACATGGGAAAGAGGGAAAGATAGAGAAATTGCTAAAAGAAGCAATGGCACAGATAAAGGGAAAGAAGTATTATGAGAAGTATGGAGATAAAGAAGTAAGTTTATTGGCAATAGCATTTGGAGAAAATAAAGAAATAGGATGTAAATTCCAGGAAGTGTAGAATTATTGTGTCTCAAAGATAAGGTTGGGGGAACTGTTTGTCCTTTTACTTTCAGTACTTTTAATAACTCTTCTATCGCTCTTATTTCATTGCCTTTCCACTTCCTTTTCTCTTCTATTCTATCTATAACTCTTAATACTTCTTCCATTTCTTTCACATATCCTTTTTTGACTCTTATGTAGTATATATTTTTTCACGCGTTTGTCATGGCAGGCCTCTCGGATTTATACTTTGATACATGTTAATTTGCTATAATAAAAGAAATATGTACCTTAACATAAGCAAAGAAAAATGAATGATCTTAAAGATATTAGTTTAAAACGTACTCTTAAAAACCGTCACATTCAGTTCATAGCTTTAGGTGGCGCAATTGGCACTGGTCTCTTTTTAGGGGCCAGCAGCGCTATTTTTGCTGCAGGCCCTGCTGTTTTGTTAGGTTATTTAATTTCAGGCCTTATGGCATTTTTAATAATGAGACAGCTTGGCGAGATGGACACTGAAGAACCTATGGCAGGGTCTTTTAGTTATTTTGCTTATAAATATTGGGGTGCTTTCCCAGGATTTTTAGCTGGATGGAACTACTGGATACTATATGTTATGATAGGCATAGCAGAGCTTACTGCTGTTGCCGCTTACGCTCAGTATTGGTTTCCTGGTCTTGCCACTTGGGAAACTACTTTATTCTTTTTTAGTCTCATAAGTGTTGTAAATATTGCAGCTGTAAAAATTTACGGCGAAATGGAATTTGCATTTTCAATAGTAAAAATAACTGCTATCTGCGTGATGATTTTGACAGGAGGATATATTTTATTTTTTAATCCTAACTTGGTTGCAGGCGCTACAATTAAAAATCTGTGGCAAGCAGCAAGAGTTGGAGAGCATGCAGGAAATTTGGCATTTAGCGGTTTTCTTCCTCATGGTATTATTGGCCTTATAATCGCTATGCCTGTAATAACTTTTTCTTTTGGCGGATTAGAACTTGTCGGGATAACCGCAGCAGAAACTGAAAATCCTAAAAAAACAATCCCTAAAGCTGTTAATCAAGTAGTATTTCGTATTCTAGTTTTTTATATTGGATCACTTGCAGTATTGTTGTCATTATACCATTGGAGCAATCTAAAAATTACTGACAGTCTTTTTGTTATGATTTTTGACCACATTGGGTTTAAATATACTGCTTGGACTTTAAACTTTATTATTTTGACCGCAGCACTATCTGCATATAATAGTTGTATTTATAGTAATAGTCGTATGCTTTATGGTCTTGCCCTTCAAAAAAATGCTCCTCAACTTTTTACAAAAACAAGTAAAATAGGTGTGCCTATAGCATCGCTTTTGTTTTCAAGTATACTTACATTTTTAGTTGTACCTTTAAATTATTTTATTCCAAACTGGGTTAATGTATTTCAAATAATAATAAGTTTCGTTGTTGTATGTGCTATTGTTAATTGGTGGATGATTACAATTTCGCACTTAAAATTTAAGAAACAAAAAAAGGTGGAACATTTCAAAACGTCGTTTCCTTCTCCTTTTTATCCTTATTCAAATTATATTACGTTAATATTTTATTTTTTTATTCTTATAGCTATGGCATTGCCACAGCTTGGCATGGCAAAACAAGTTGTTGCTATTCCTTTATGGCTGTTAATAGTATTTTTGGGATATAAAATCTCAAAGAAAAAATTACAGTACCGACGCTGACATTTACACTTTATTCATAGATAGCGTGCTGCATAAGATAAATTAAAAAGGATTATTACTATGGATAACGAAGTACAAAATGCACCTGAAGTTGTTCCACAAGAGAGTGGTTTAAAACGTAAATTAAAAAATAGACATATCCAATTTATAGCTTTAGGTAGCTCCATAGGAACAGGTCTCTTTCTTGGTTCCGCAAGTGCTATTTTTTCAACAGGTCCTTCTGTTATTTTGGCATATCTTCTTGCAGGATTTTTAGTATTTTTAGTTATGAGACAGCTTGGCGAAATGAGCACAAATGAGCCTGCTGCAGGTTCTTCAAGTTATTTCGCAGACAAATATTGGAATGGATTTGCAGGATTTTTAGTCGGATGGACATATTGGATTGACTGCCTTTTAGTTGGCATAGCGGAACTTATTGCAGTTGCTGGATATATGCAATATTGGTTTCCTGATCTTGCCATTTGGAAAACAGCGCTATTGTTCTTTTTGCTTATAAACGTCGTAAATCTTTTAACTGTAAAAGTTTATGGAGAAATAGAATTTTTATTTTCATCAGTTAAAATTATAACAATATGTGCAATGATTTTATTTGGCGGATACATATTATTTTTTAATTCAGGCTTGATTCCCGGAGCAACAATTAGAAATCTTTGGGACGCGCCAACTGTTGGAATGTTTGCTGGAGATCCAATTTTTAAAGGGTTCTTTACGCATGGATTTATAGAGTTTATGTTAACATTTCCTATTATAATTTTTGCTTTTAGCGGAGTTGAATTTGTAGGGATAACTGCAGCAGAAACAGAAAACCCTCAAGTCACAATTCCTAAAGCTGTTAATCAAGTAGTATTTCGCATACTGCTTTTCTACGTTGGGTCGCTTGTTGTTATTTTATCTTTATATCACTGGAGCAACCTAAGTCCATCAGATAGTCCTTTTGTTCTTATTTTTGATAAAGTTGGCTTTAAGTATGTTGCTTGGACCTTAAATTTTATAGTTCTTACTGCTGCATTATCTGTTTATAATACATGTATCTTTTTCAACAGTCGTATGCTTTACAGCCTTGCTCTTCAAAAAAATGCTTCAAAAATTTTTAAAAAAACAAATAAAAGAGGTATTCCTGTAGCGTCAATTCTTGTGTCTGGTATATTAACATTCTCTGTGGTACCTTTAAGCTATTTTACTCCAAATTGGGTAGAAGCTTTTGAGATAATTATAAGTTTCTCTGTTATTTGCGTTATAATAAATTGGGCAATTATTGCTATATCCCACTTAAAATTTAGAAAACAAAAGAACCTCGAAAATATTAAGACTCTTTTCCCTTCTCCTTTTTATCCATTTTCAAACTATTTAACTATTATATTTTTGATTTTCATCCTTTTTACTATGTCCCTTCCAATATTTGGAATGTTAAAACAAGTTATAGCATTACCTTTATGGATATTGGTTTTATATACAGTATATAGAATTGTAATAAAGAAAAGTAATACTTTAACTCAACCACAACAGCCATAAAAACTGGAGAAAATACGTGGACGATCTGAAAAATATTCACTTAAAACGTACCCTTGAAAATAGACATTTCCAGCTTATTTCATTAGGCAGCACAATTGCCTCAGAGGTCACATGGATTTTCATCTTTTATTTTTGTTCTATGGAACCCTCATCTGGAAATTTAAAAAAAGTTCTCGCAATACCAATTTGGGTATTAGTTATCTGGATTTAGTATAAACTTAGAGGGAAAATTAAATATGCAATAACCGGAAAAAAGTAAATTAAAACGCAATCTTACAAATAGACATATACAGTTTATAGCACTTGGAGGCGCAGTTGGCACTGGCTTATTTTTAGGCGCTGGTAACGCTATTTCTATTGCAGGGCCTGCAGTTCTTCTTGGGTATTTAGTTGCAGGAATAATAGTATTTCTAATGATGAGACAGCTTGGCGAAATGAACACGCAAGATCCTTCTGCTGGCTCTTCAAGCTATTTTGCTTATAAATATTGGGGTCATTTTCCTGGCTTTCTTGCTGGTTGGAATTATTGGGTTGAATATGCACTTGCAGGAATAACAGAACTTACTGCTGTTGCCGCTTACACTCTATATTGGCTCCCTAATATTCCCACATGGAAAACTGCTTTATTCTTTTTTATTCTTGTAAATGCTGTAAATCTGCTAACTGTAAAAGTATTTGGAGAAGTAGAATTTTTGTTTTCTTCTATTAAAGTTTTTGCTGTTTGCGCTATGATTTTAGCTGGCAGTTATATTTTATTTTTTGCCCCTTCTTTAGTAACTGGTGCTTCTATTAAAAATTTATGGCAATCACCTACTATTGGCATTCACATTGGGGACAATACTTTTAGTGGCTTTTTCCCTTACGGGATTATGGGTCTTGTAATGGCTCTCCCCATTATCACTTTTGCTTTTGGGGGGCTAGAACTTCTTGGCATAACTGCAGCAGAAACTGTTGAACCTACAAAAACCATTCCTAAAGCTATCAACCAAGTTGTTTATCGTATTTTAATTTTTTATGTTGGCTCGCTTGCTGTTCTTTTATCTCTTTATCATTGGAGCAACTTAAGTGTTTCTGACAGTCCTTTTGTTATGATTTTTGATCACATTGGATTTAAGTATGCTGCTTGGACTTTAAATTTTATTATTCTTATTGCAGCTCTATCTGTTTACAATAGCTGCCTATACAGCAATAGTCGTATGCTTTATGCTTTAGCGTTGCAAAACAATGCTCCTAAAATATTTTTAAAAACAAATAAAAGAGGTGTTCCTTTCAATGCAATCTTTATATCAAGTGCTATAACATTTTTGGTTGTTCCACTTAATTATTTTATTCCAAATTGGGTTAACGCCTTTAAAATAATAGTGAATTTCGTTGTTGTCTATATTCTTACTAATTGGACAATTATTACATTATCCCACCTAAAGTTTAAACAAAAAAATGAAGAAACTTTGTTTCCGTCACCTTTTTATCCTTATTCAAATTATATTACGCTGGCATTTATAGGTTTTATTTTAGCAGCAATGGCAACACCTCAACTTGGAATGATTAAACAAGTGATAGCTATCCCTTTTTGGATATTTACAGTTTATATAGCATATAAAATATTAAAGAACAATTAATTTTCTGCAAAGCCTAAAATACCAACGGCCTCTTCACCAACTCACTTAAAAATAGAAAATGATAAAGGCCATGAAATTAGTTAAAAGAAAAGAATAAATCGATTCTTCTTCATAAAAAGGGTCACATCTATTTTGTTTGACCCTAGTGATTAATAGATTCCGTTTTTCTCAAATTTTATAGTTTCAAGTTGTAACCCTATAGACAAGAAGCTTAAATAATATTTTGAAATTTATCAATAATTTTCACACAGATTCAGTTATATTTTATACAATATTTTAATTGTTATGTTATTTTCAAACTTCAAAACTATAATAAAACACTCTCAAACATAGACTGGTCATGTAAAAAAGGAGAAGAGATTTTATGAAAAAAGTTGTACTTGGTTTGTCTGTCATGTTTGTTTTTTGTTTTTGTTTGAATACTTTTGCTCAGCTTGTAACTCCTGAGGATACATTCTACATAACACTTTGTGATGTTCTAGAACAAAAAGCCCGTTTAACTCAAGCATTTACGCAACTTAATAATGCTGACGTTTCTATTAGATCTAAATTAGCGTTCTTAAGCTCAAGTTCTAGAAAAGATTTTTTGCAAGTAGTGACCTCCTCCACTGCTAAGATAGACAAAGCACGAGACTTTTTGGAACAAGTAAAGTCCGATCTTAAAGACGCAATCACTAGACATAATGATGCATCTAACAGGCTTGTAGAAGGGAACTAATTATTAACCTACGTTTACATTAACTTGACCAGTCTGATGAAAGAGGTTTGCAAAATATCCGCAGACCTCTTTCATATTTTTTCAACATATTTGATGTATTTATTTTTTTCTTGTTATAAACATAAAAAACAAAAAAGCCTCCGATTTTTATCGAAGACTTTTTGTAATTAACTATTCTTTTTCTTTACCTTCTTCGTCTTTTGCTTTTTCTACAGCATCTTGAACTTCAATCCCTTCTGTATCATCTTTTACAACACTTGCAATAGCTGCAACTTTGTCGCCATCACCAAGCTTTACGAGTCTTACTCCTTGAGTATTTCTTCCTATTACAGAAATGCTGTTTACTCGAAGTCTTATAGTTATTCCATTTTGTGTCATAATCATAATCTCCCCATCGTTTGCTTTTTTAATGCCTATAACATTTCCATTTCTGTCTGTGGCCTGCATGTTAATTACACCATGTCCTGCTCTCTTTTGCAAACGATACTTACCAACTTCAGTTCTCTTTCCATACCCATTTTCAGAAACTGATAAGAAAACATCATTTGGAGAAAGTACTTCCATACCTATAACTTCATCATCTTTCTCTAGAGAAATTCCGTTTACGCCCATACCATTACGCCCTATCGCACGTACATCGCTTTCTTTAAATCTTATTGCTACCCCTTTCTTCGTAGCGATTATAACTTCAGGATTTTTCTCTATAGCTTTTACTTGCGTCAAGATGTCGCCATCTTCAAGTTTAATAGCTATTATGCCACCCTTTCTTGGGTTTGTAAATTCATCTAAGGCAATTTTCTTAATAGTTCCGTTTCTTGTACACATTAACAAGTATTCATCTCTAATCTCTTTAGGATTAAATGATTTAATAGGAATTGCAGCTGTAATCTTTTCCTCAGTTCCTTGCAACTGTAAGAGATTTACAATAGCTTTCCCTTTTGATGCCCTTGCACCTTCTGGAATTTCGTAAACCCTTGTCCAATAGAGCCTTCCTCTTGTAGTAAAGAAGAGCATATAAGCATGAGAACTTGTAATAAACAAATTTTCAACAAAATCTTCTTCTTTAGTATTCATAGCGGTTATTCCACGTCCACCTCTATGTTGAGCTTTGTAAGTATCAAGAGGTATGCGTTTAATATATCCTGCATGGGACATTGTTACTGCAACTTCTTCTTCTTGAATTAAATCTTCAATATTAAAGTCAGCTTCAGCAGCTTGTATTTGTGTTCTTCTCTTGTCACCGTGCTTTTTTCTTATTTCACTAGTTTCTTCTTTTATTATTGAAAGAATTTTCTTAGAATCTGCTAAAATTGAGCGAAGCTGTTCTATAAGTTTTATGGTTTCCAAATATTCTTCATCAATTTCTTTTCTCTTTAGGCCTGTAAGCTGGCGAATCTTCATTTCCAAGATAGCTTCAGCTTGAACTTTCGTTAAACGGAATTTAGTCATAAGACCTGCACGAGCCACATCTTCATCAGGTGATTCTTTTATTATCTTAATAATAGCGTCAATATTATCTATGGCTATTTTCAAACCTTCTAATACATGTGCTCTTGCTTCAGCTTTTTGAAGGTCAAATTTTGTTCTTCTTGTTATAACTACTTTTCTATGCTCAATATGATGAATCAAAATTTCTTTTATATTCATTACTCTAGGTCTATTGTTTACAAGAGCAAGCATTATAACGCCAAAAGAAACCTGCATTTGAGTATGTTTATAAAGCTGGTTTAAAACAACTTGAGCATTTGCATCCCTTTTTAGCTCTATAACAATTCTTATACCATCACGGTCAGATTCATCACGCAGATCAGAAATGCCGTCAATCTTTTTATCTTTTACCAAATCAGCTATTGAAGTTATAAGATTTGCCTTATTTACTTGATAAGGAATTTCATTTACTATTATAGATTCTCTACCATTTTTAGCTTCCTCTATTTCAGCTTTGGCTCTCATTTTTACAGATCCTCTGCCTTTTTCCATATAATCTTTTATCCCGCTCTTACCAAGGATTATAGCGCCTGTAGGAAAGTCAGGTCCTTTAATATATTTTACAAGTTCTGATACAGGCAAATCTTCGTCATCTATTAAAGCAATCAACCCATCGCAGATTTCACTTATGTTGTGAGTAGGAATATTAGTTGCCATGCCTACAGCAATACCAGACGACCCATTGATTAAAAGACTCGGAAGTTTTGAAGGAAGGATTAAAGGCTCTTTTAAAGAACCGTCATAATTAGGTATAAAATCAACTGTATTTTTATCCAAATCAGCTAACATCTCTTCAGTGATTAAGTCCATTCTTACTTCAGTATAACGCATAGCTGCAGCAAAATCTCCATCTATGCTTCCAAAGTTGCCTTGCCCGTCAATCATCGGATATCTTAAAGAAAAATCTTGTGCCATTCTTACTACAGCACCGTAAACCGCAGAGTCCCCATGAGGATGATATTTACCCAAAACGTCTCCAACAACTCTTGCAGATTTTTTATAGGCTGTGTTATGCTTTAAACCCATTTCCTTCATAGCATACAGTATTCTTCTATGAACAGGCTTCAGTCCATCGCGTACATCAGGCAAAGCTCTTCCTACAATTACACTCATAGCGTAATCTATGTAAGAAGTTCGCATTTCATCTTCAATATTTCTTGGAACAATACTTGCAATAGGAGCTAAAGATTTTAAATCTTGTAAGTTCTCGTCTTTATCTTTTGGCATTTTTATCCTCTTGGTTTTGTATTCTTTGTAAACAACTATGGCTTTAGCTTTTTAGTACAAACGATACTCTTTTAATAAAACCGTTTTAATTTTTTCCATTAGATCATTTTGAAATTTTTTAATACTTTCATCATTGTTCTTATCCCAACGATATATCTCTTGATGTTCTACATCAAAGTGTAATCTTTTTTTCACTGCTTCTTAATATCCATAATACGATCTAACTAATTTTTCAAAATATATCTTTTTCAGAATTATTTTTTAACAATTCATCATTTATTGTAAAATCTTTTATCCTCTTGAGAATCTAAACACATTTCTTTCTTGCTTTTTTTTACTTTATATATTAGTACCTATTTAACTTGGCAAAGAAATATACGCTACTTTTTATATTTAAGTTTTATGGTAACATTTCGATAGCATTTCGTTCTTCTAGTATAGACGTATTTAGTATCGGAAGATGATCTTCTCCATTCATACTAATAAACATCATATATATTCCCAAAAAACGCTGCATACCATTTGCTAGTATATTGTGCCCAGCATTACGTAGGTCTATAGATGTCCTCAGTATATTAGCTGCTCTAATGGCTCTTTCATTCTCAGTTGATCTAAGCAATAGTTCTGTTAAAGTAAGTCCATCTACACCACTACCATCTCGTTTTTCTATTAACTCATACTCACCATCTTGATACATTCCAACTTTAAATGTAGTTTGAGCTATACAACTAACAGCGACAAACATCAACACAGATACAAATAACACATTTACTTTAATCATACTCAACCACCTCATTTTTAGTACGCATTTTCTTTGCCAAGCGCGAATTAAATATCTAAATTTACTACGTCTAAAGCATGTGTTTGAATAAAAGCCCTTCTTGGTTCCACCTGGTCGCCCATAAGTGTTGTAAATATTCTGTCCGTTTCAATGGCGTCTTCAAGCTTAACCTGCAATAACTTTCTGTTATTAACATCCATTGTTGTTTCCCAAAGCTGTTCAGGATTCATTTCTCCAAGACCTTTATATCTTTGTATCGTAGCACCTTTATTGCCAACCTCCCTTATTGTTTCAATAAGTTCTGTAGTAGAATGAAGGTCATAAACATCGCCTTGCATTTTCTTTTGCGCATCTTGAAGTCTATATACAGGCTTTGCGTATGATTCTCCATAATGTTCTAAATGCAATCCTTCTTCTTCAAGGTGTTTTGCAAGCTTATCTATACGCTCAAGCTCCCATAAATCTTTATATTCAGGCATTACATCATCTAACTGAAGATTTTCACTAATTTCAGCAAGTTCTCCTTGTGAAGCAAGGAGTTCTCTACGCTTACTAAGTAGCTGCCTTTTAAATTCTTTCCACTCTTTGTCAGAGTAAATATACCTAACATTATCTTCTACTACTGTTCTATAAAGTGGAAGTCTGCCTTCGTCTTTAAATTTAAGATAATCTTTCCAAACAACTCCTTTCTTGTGTATCTTTTTTAAGAGACCATTCAACTCGCTTATATTTGTTACTATTTTGCGTAAAGTTTTATCATCTATTTCTTTTATCTCTTTACCGTCTTGCAATAAAGATAAAGACATTCCATCAACTGCTGCAGAAAATAAAAACTTATCTAATTCTTCTTCAGAATCTAAATATATTTCTTTCTTACTTTTTTTTACTTTATATAGAGGAGGTTGTGCTATATACACATATCCATTTTCTAAAAGCTGTGGCATCTGCCTATAAAAGAATGTCAACAACAGCGTTCTAATGTGTGCTCCGTCAACATCAGCATCCGTCATAATGATAATTTTATGATAACGTACTTTATCTATATTAAAATCTTGTTCATCTTTTCCTATTCCTGCACCAATTGCTGTTATTAATGTTCTTATTTCGTCATTTGCAAGCATTTTTGTAAGACGGGATTTTTCAACATTTAAAATTTTACCTTTTAGCGGAAGTATCGCCTGAAAAGATCTGTCTCTCCCTTGTTTTGCAGAACCTCCCGCAGAATCTCCTTCAACTATAAATAGTTCGGTTTTTTGTGGATCTTTTTCAGAACAGTCTGCAAGCTTGCCAGGAAGCGATGCAGAGTCCAAAGCTCCTTTTCTTCTTGTAAGTTCTCTTGCTTTTCTTGCAGCTTCTCTTGCTTCAGCAGCATTTATAGCTTTTTCTAAAATTTGGGTTGCAATACCAGGATTTTCTTCTAAGAAAGTTGTTAAAGCATCGCCAACAATAGACTGTGTTATCCCTTCAACTTCAGAGTTGCCAAGTTTTGTCTTTGTCTGACCTTCAAACTGTGGGTTAGGCACTTTAGTTGAAATAACTGCAGTAAGCCCTTCACGCACATCTTCTCCTGAAAGCTTTAAATCTTTTATTTTAGATATATCATTTCTCTTAATATATTCATTCACAGATCTTGTCAAAGCAGAACGGAAACCAGACAAATGCGTTCCGCCTTCTATGGTGTTAATGTTGTTAACAAACGTAAAAATCTGCTCATTGTAAGAATCGTTATACTGCATTGCGATTGCCACTTCTACGCCGTCTTTTTCTTTTTCAAAATAAATAGGGTCTTTATTTATAACGTTCTTATTTGTGTTTAAATATTGTACAAATGTCTTTATTCCTCCTTCATAATCAAAAATATGTTCTTTATCATTTCTTTCATCGGCAATTCTAATGTGTGTACCAGCGTTTAAGAATGCCAATTCTCTAAGCCTGTTTGCCAAAATATCAAAAGAGTATATAGTTACTGAAAAAATTTCAGCATCAGGGTGAAATGTAACTTTAGTTCCTCTTTGGTCTGTAGTGCCAACTTCTTTAACAGAACCTAAGGGCTTTCCTTTTGAATAGTTCTGCTTGTAAATTTTTCCATTTCTAAAAACTTCAACTTCCATAGAATCGCTTAAAGCATTTACACAAGATACGCCAACACCATGTAACCCTCCAGAAACTTTGTAAGAATTCTTATCAAACTTTCCACCTGCATGAAGTTTTGTAAGAACAATTTCTAAAGCTGATACACCATTATACTTTGGATCTGGATGTTGGTCAACAGGAATACCACGTCCATCATCTAACACTGTTATTGAATTATCAATGTGTATTGTAACGTCAATATTTTTACAAAATCCAGCTAAAACTTCATCTATAGAGTTATCTACAACTTCATAAACCAGGTGATGAAGACCTTGATTTCCAGTAGATCCAATATACATAGCCGGTCTTTTACGAACGGCTTCCAACCCTTCAAGAATTTGAATATTAGAAGCATCGTAATTATCTTTTTTAACTTCTTCGTTTACCATAACAGCTCCTATTTTTATTTGATTTATCGTACTACTACTATAGAACTATAGATTGCCAACAAGTGATAGAAGTTTGATCAAACTTCTATTTTTACTTTGATATCTTTTATCTTTGCGCTGCCAATATACTGATTTATTTTATTTATTATCTTCTTTTTACTAAAATTAAGCTCACTTACAGCAACAGAACTCTGTGTCTTTGCAAATATAGTTCCGTTTTTATAGCCAGTAAGACTAATGCTTTCTATTCCTACTTCTTTGCTCCAAACACGCTCAACAGTAAAAAATTCTTCTTCTAAACCAACCCTTTTTCTAAGAAGTTCTACTATTTCACTTGCTTTAGTCCAAGACATATTTATACTCTCATTGGCATTACAACGCATAGATAACTCTTATCTTTTTCAGGCACTATAGTGGCTGGGTTAAGAGAGTTTTTAAACTCAAATATTATTGACTCTTCATCAACATTTTGAAGTACTTCCCTTACAAAATGAGGATTAAAATTTATTTCTGTAGGTTCATCTTTATAGTCTATGTCAAGTTCAACTTCCCCAGATCCAAGCCCTGCTGTTGAAGCTGAAATCCTTAAAATGTTTGAATTAAAATAAAATTTAACAGCTGAAGATCTATCTGAAGATATTTTATCTACAGTTAAAAGAGCCATCTGCTTTACAGCAGTTAACGTATTTTTTACGTTTAATTTGACCTTTATTTCAGATGTTTTTGGTATTACCTGCTCATAATTTGGAAATATGCCTTCTATAAGCGTTGAAAGGAATGTTATATCTTCTATTTCCAAAGCTATTTGGTTACCTGTTATCCCTACCTTTATATCTTCAGATTTTATATCCGATGAAAGAAGTCTTAATATCTCTGTTACTGCTTTTGTTGGTACGATAACTTTTATTTTTGCTTGCGGTTTAATACTGTTTACTCTATTTGTAGTTATATAAGCAAGTCTTCTGCCATCGGTAGCTGCCATCTTTAAAATATTCTCTTCTAAAATGAAGTATACGCCGTTTAAAACATATCTCTGAGAGTCTTTAGATACAGCAAATATAGTCTTTTTAAGCATAGAAGCTAAAAGATCCCTTTTGATAATGAAGTTATTCTCACTTGGAAAATCAGGTATTACAGGATATTCAGTTTTAGATATACCCATAAGGTTAAACTTAGATTTTCCTGAAGATATATTAATCTGATTAGATTCGTCAGAACGAATTTCTATTTCGCTTTCAGAAAGCAATTCTTTGATGATATCAGCAAATCTTTTAGCAGGTATAGTAATACCGCCATCTTCTAAAATTTCCCCTTTAATGTAGCATTTAACAGCAATTTCTAGATCTGTAGAAGAAAGTTTTATTTTTCCGTTTTCAGTATAAAATAAAAAGTTAGAAAGAACTGGAAGCGTACTTTTAGATGAAGCTATTGGTGTTATTGTCTGTATTCCTCTAATAAGTTCTTCTTTTCCACAAAGTACTCTCATCTATTCCTCCCTTGTTTTATAAAAAAATAGATTTAGTTATAATAGTGTTTTGTATATTGTTGATAAGTTGTAGATAGCTTGAAAAAAGTCATACTTATCAACTAGAATTTTAAATAAGCTTAAATGATAATTATGTTGATAAATAATCAAAGTTATCCATAATGTCAACTAACAAAGGCATTATACTATTTTTTGAAAAGGTATGCACACTATTGTACGCGTTTATTACATATTAAATCCTGAAAGTTTTTCTCCTTCTCAACTCCTCACTTTATACTTCTCTTAATACAACTGGATTTTGCGGAGATACAATATGCGACTGTTGAGCAGTTAGAAATTTCCCTTGATAGATTTTTAAATGATGCAGCTAAAAGAGAAAATATTGAACTAGAAGAAAGTGAGACAAGACTCATAGGAGTTGAATTTGCCGATAAGTTGTTACTTAGCTAAGCATGAGACCACGAAGGAGTGTAAGAATTTCCTGGGATTTCTGTAAGTTTTCTCGTACCTGAGCCATCTATAGCCATAATATAAATTTCATTTTTACCTGACCTGCTTGAACAAAAAGCTACAAATCTACCATCTGGAGACCATGATGGATTTTCATTTTTACCTTGGTTATTTGTAAGTCTTACTATTTTAGCTGTTGGCAAATCATAAATATATAAATCATAATTCCCTTTACCTTGCCTCATGGTAAAAACAATTTTATCGCCTTTTGGAGACCATGATGGAGAGTCGCAAAAACCATTTGTAGACAGCCTTCTTACATTTCCACCATCAATATTCATTATGTAAAGCTGTGGATATCCTGCTCTGTCTGAAATAAAAACTATTTCTTGTCCATTTGGAGCAAAAGATGGACTTGTATCTATATAAGAACCTGCTGTTAACTTCTGTAAAATTTCCCCAGAGATATTTATAAGATATAAATTAGGAAAGTTCCCTCTTGAAAGAGTAAGCAGTATTTTATTGCCGTCTGGAGAGAATACACCAGTTGCATTTAAACCTTGATATTTAGAAATAATTCCACGTCTGTTTTTTGCAATATCTAAATAAAATAGGTCGGGATTATTATATAAATAACTTGTATAAATTATCATCTTGCCTTCTGGGGACCAGTTAGGAAGAATATTTATTTTGTCGTCTCTTGTAAGTCTGCGAATATTATAACCGTCGTAATCTATAATGTAAAGCTCTTTATGTTTTGTACTGTTGTTTACAAAAACTATCTTGGTCTGCGCAATACCTGTATCTCCGATAAATCTTTTTACTACTTCATCACTTACTTCATGAGCTATATATCTGTAATTAGAAAGTTCTCCTTTAAATGTTGCGTTATAAATTATTCCACCAGATTCAACATCAAATATTTTAAATTCAATAGTCACACTATCCACACTTGAAGATACCAAAGCGCTAATAAGAACTGATGCAGACGTTGCAGGCATTATATTGAAATATCTAGAAAGCACAAGATCGTTTTGTATTACATCTTTTAATAGTTTTGCATATTTACTTGAAGTTGCATTTTTATCTGCAGCAGTAAAGTCCTCTATAGCAATATCAGATCTTTTCTTTACTGATGTAGATAAGGACAAATACACATCATCTTTAGCATAACTTAAAGATAAACAACAAAACAACAAAGCAATTAAAGAAAGAAGATATTTTCTTATCATCATTTTATAATCCTAACATTTAAATTCAAAGGAAACACCTAAAGAATCTCCTTCATATTCTTCTGGAAGCTCTAAAAATGGAGACGCTCTACGAATAGTGTCCATAGCATTTCTGTCATACTCTCCATTACCAGATGACTCTTTTACTGAAACATCATAAACAGAACCGTCTTTATTTATTTGAAAATGCACTAATACTCTTAAATTACTATAACTTTCAGCCCAACGCCATTGCCGTTTTACTTTTCTCATTATTTGATTTGCATAATACGGATATTGAAAATTTTTAGCATCAAAAAAAGTAGATGCATATAAAGATCCATTCTCTCCTTGTAAAGATTGAGTTGCTTGTTGCTGTACTGTTTCAACCGAAGTTTTTTGAGTATTATTTTCTAATTTTTCTAATATGCTTTTTGTAACAGAAGAATCTACTTTACTTACACTCTTTTTTTTCTCTTTTGCTTTTACTTGCTTATCTTGAATTTTTTTCTTTTTTACAGTAATATCATCTTTTGTTTTAGTAGTATGTTCTTTAATCTCTTCCTTTATTTGATTTTTTTTTATATCACTTACATTTTTGTCAGTATTGTTATCATTGCTAGCAGAATTTTCTTCAACTACAGGGAAAGATACAACATCTTGCATTTTATGTCTTGTAGAATAAAAAGTGACTTCTATAGGCGTAGAAAGGTATATTATATTTTCTTTTCTATGAACTATGAAGAAAAAGAACAATGTATGCAGTAATATGGAAATAAGAAAACATATAAAAAAGTTATTTGATTTTAACATTAGTATAAGCTTTAATTTTTTCTTTTGCTGTTAAAGATTCAGGACTTTTAGGAAAGTTTTCAACTATTGAAGAAAAAAGTTTTAAAGCTTCTTGTTTTTTACCAAGATTTTCATAGCACAAAGCAATCTTAAGTTCAGCCGAAATAATCTGATCAGACCTACTGTATAATTCTTCAACTTTTTGATACTCTTTTATAGCATCTTCCCACATTTTACGAGAATAAAAGCATTCGCCTAAATAAAATTGCGCTTGAGGAACAAGCTCTGCATTTGGGTATTTTTCAATAAAAGACTTAAATCCACTGTAAGCAAGCTCGTATTTGCCCATTGAATAGTCGCTATATGCACTTTGATAGACAGACAACGGTAAAACAGAAGTAGTTTGTTTGCTTCCATTTGAATTGTTGTCTGAGCTCTGGTTTAAATCTTTTTCATTTTGACTCAAGAAAGAAACTTTGGATTGCAAACCATGAACTAAGGCATTAAGAGATTTTACAGAATTAACTAAAGAGTCAACGTCTTTATTTAACATAGCGTTGTTTTCCTTAAGTTCGTTACACTCTATTTGCAATTGAGCAACAACACCTTTTAAATCAGTGATATTGTCCTGATTTAAAGGAACACACCCTGAAAAAATTACAATTGCTAAACAAAATAAAGAAAAAAGAATTTTAGTATTCATATTTATATTATTTAATTGAGTGTTTTTGTTTCAGCTCTTCTATTTTTTGACCATGCTATGTCATTATTTTCATCAATAACAGGTTTCTCGCTGCCATAAGAAATTGTAGCTATTCTATTTGGAGAGATTCCAAATTTTATGTAATAATCTTTAACTTTCAACGCTCTACGTTGCCCCAAAGAAAGATTATATCCTGATGTTCCTCTATTATCTGTATGTCCCTCAACAACAACTTTTAGAGATAAATTTTTTGATAAATATGCAGCATTTCTTTTTAAAGATTCTAAAGACTCTTCATTTAAATCACTTTTGTCAAAATCAAAATATACTATTTTAAGATTACTATTTACTTCAGAATCCCCTCTAACAGAAGGTTCATCAGAGAAATGTATAGTTTCAATCTCGCCATTATTTATATTTTCTTTTTTTATATCTTGTCGCTTGCATCCAAAAGAACAAACAAATAACCCAACAAAACAAAGTATTACAACTTTTTTCATTTTATTCTCCTAATCATTTTTATATCTATAAATTATTTTAAATTATTGTTAAATAATCATGCGTATTTTATTACTTTATCGTTTACCGTGTCAAATTTGCAGGTTCTCAACAAATAGACTCAATAATTTAATGGATCTAAGAAATCAAAGAAGAGATATTTGATAATTTATAAGGAGATATTAGTTAGGTGTAGCGAAAAAATTCAATGATTGCGGCGTAGGAATTCGAGGTGATTATGTACTCCTTCAATATCTTTACTGTATAGTACTAGGCCATAACTTCCCTCTAGAAAGTAACCACGCTGATCGTAATCATCAATGCTATGTTGCAATCTGTTTATTTCATTTCTGAAAGCATCTAAGTTAAATCTATGATTCCTTAATCTTTCAATATTTTTAAATCCTCGTTCTATGGCCATATTTATAGCGATTTCAACTCCATCTCTTTGTTCTGCTTCAAGGATTTCAGTTAAATCATGAAAGATGCCTAATGATTGCATAGTATTTTGTCTTTCTCGTACTGCTATTTCCCTGGCACAGCCATGTTTTAAATGTGGTATAGTTTCTGGTGTTAAATGTTTTACAAACAGGGTTATTTGATTTTGTAGCAACACAACATGTTGACTCCTTTCTCTTTGATGAAATCCCAATTCATCAACGCCTATATCTCTTAGCTGTCTATCTGACCATCTATACCAAAGATCTTGATCTACAATACCAAGAAGTCCTAAGTGACGAAGAAATCTCTTTAATGAATATAACGGACAGTTGGAATACGTGTTACCATCAAATGGGCCATATATAAAATGGCCTCCTACATATAATATTGGCCACACCTCTTGTCCATAATCTTCCGTTGCTATTTTTGCCATCCAAAATATCTCTCTTTCTTCAAATCCTTTTTGGCGAAATATTCTTTTTAAATTCTCAATTTCTGGATTATCAACATATCTTGGCTGAAACGATGGGAAAAAAGGACATACTCCACCTGAAATTCTGCTATAATCTCCATTCTTTGCAAAAAAGCCTTTTCCATCTTTGGAACATCCAAAGCTTCCAAAACTTAATACTATTGTTATTAATGATAGCCATAAGTACTTTTTCATATATTAATAATGTAGTATATTAGTAATATATTTTCTATTTATCTTTAGTAAACTTTGTGATTTTTAATTTTCCCCTATCAGAAAGCTCCTTTTTGATCAAACCGATAAATTCGGATTTTAAAGATATATACTGCATTAAGAGAGTGTAAGGTTCTACAAAAATTTGACATTCCAGACGGCTTTCTGATATAATCTTAGATGGAAATCTAAAGAAATTCGTCTTTAAAATCTTCAATTTATATTTGTTGGGGCTATAGCTCAGCTGGGAGAGCACTTGCATGGCATGCAAGAGGTCAGGGGTTCAAGCCCCCTTAGCTCCATTTGAAGTCATTAACCTTGTTCTTTATACAAAAAAGACTTATAAAATCAGGCGTTTTTAATGGTTTCAAATAACCGAGATACTTGTCTTCCATATAATCTTTTCTAAAACGACCACAAGAACTATTTTGGCAGTGATACTATATTTGTATAGGCTATTTGGCACCTTCTTCAAGAATAACAGCAATAGAAGTAGAAATGCCTGTGCGTCGCGTCAAGCAAGGTTTATAAATGAATATTCTCAATGGACGCATAATTAATTACCCGCTGCCTGTAAATACAGACACTGCGTCCTATTATGTTTGGCAAAAAATGACTCTAATGCTAAGTGGGGGCTGGAAATTAGATGTTATTTTAATGCCAATGAAAATATTCCTCAACAATTATTAGCAGTTCTTGAGCCAAGAAATTTCAAAATAGGTATGGCTATCAGTATGAAAGGAGAATTAGCACCAATAGTTTTATAGAAACATTATTAAAAGCTGGTTTTGTTCTTGGTAATACCCAATCGTATGATCGTATAGTTGGGTTTATTCCAGATTTTATAACAGGATATAACTTGTGAATAATGAAATGGCTTATATAATTTTCTATAACCATATTAGTAGATTTTTTACTTGATATATACAATAAATGAAAACTCTCAAATATCAACCTCACTTAAGAAGATAGAAGGATTGTTGACAATATATTCTGTGTATAATCTATCTATAAAAGGCGACGAGTGGAGACGATAAACCATTGAAAAAACATTGAAATTCTTTGATACAAGGATTGATATCGTTGAACGCTATTGGATAGGAACTTCTATAACACCAACTTTTTCTAACGCAGGATCATTTTGAATATTAGGGTGAATGAGACTTGGAAAATATGAAACCCCTTTAGGGTTTAGGGAACTTATCTCATTTGGAGCAATGACTGTACAATCTTCAGGTTGTAATCCAAAATAAAGTTGTAAATTGACAATCGCTTCAGTAGATATTATTCCATTTTGTTGATTATCTGGTATATTTTCAGCTAGAGACATTAGATGTCCATTAAGCATATGAGTTCCCAATATTTCTCTAATTTGTGCATCAGTAAGTCTCCACCATGCATCGCTATTAATCCCTGGAATATTTTTACTAGCTATATGACGTAATTTCCTTCTTACTGCCCATATTCCACAAGCGTTTGCAGTTTGCTGTCCATCATAGTCTCTGTTATTGACAAAATATGTATAATGCTTGTTTCTATATTTGATTACTCCTATCGGAGCATCTAAATAATCATTTTCATTTTCTAACTGCATAAAACCACGTATTTCGCTCATAATACGACCTTCTTTTTGTAGAAGTTTTCCAAATTCGGATAAAACAAAAACTCTTTGAGAAGATGAGGATGAGGGTGTAGAATTGCGAACTTTAAAGGCACTACAAGATACTAAAGAAAATATAGAAATTGTAAATGATAGTAAAATAATAATTAATTTTTTCATAATCGTAGCATATATCTTTTTCTATTTTAATCAATAAATAATATGAAAAAATAAGTGAATATTTTGATTAACAATTTATAGCGGTTACTAATCTTTTTTTGTTATTTTTATGTTTTTATAAACAGAATTATTGTATAATTAAACTTGCAAATAGTCATTAGTTTTTGGAGAAAAAAGTGAGTTTGAAAGTTATTGCAGGTACTGCTAGAGGAAGGCTCTTAAAGACTCTACCTCAAGATGATTTATCCGTACGTCCGATGCTTGGCAGAATGAAAAAATCAGTCTTTGACATAATACAATTTAAAGTACCAGATTCTAACTTTATAGATTTATTTGCTGGTGTTGGCTCCGTTGGAATAGAGGCTCTTTCAAGAGGAGCAAAGAAAGTTACTTTTGCAGAACTTAGTAATATTTCTCTATCTCTTATAAAGTATAATGTTAACATGCTTAATTTTAACGATAGAGCAAAAGTTGTAAAGTGTGATGTTATAAAAGATTTTGAAATTTTGCAAGACAAATATGACATAGTTTTTATGGGTCCTCCTTATAAAGATGGTTACAAGAAAGCTTTGGCGCTTACCTATTATGTATTAAAAAAAGTTGTTAAATACGATATTTTAAAAGATGACGCTGTTCTTATAGCTCAAAGACATATAAAAGAACCTGTTGGTAATATTGTAGGTCTTGAATGTTTTAGAGTAGAAAAGTATGGTGATACTGTTATTTCTTTCTATAAACGTAAGGTATAGGTAAATAAATTTATGAACAGACAAGAATTTAAAATAAGTTATTCCAGAATAAATACATATTTGTTTTGTCCATACAAGTATAAGCTTGTATATCTAGACAATCTTCATATTCCAGTTAATCCTAGCATTACCTTTGGGCATATTCTTCATAAAACGCTTGAGCAGTTTCACGCAAAAAAAGACCAATCTAAAGATGCTTTATTTGAGTGTTACGATAAATCTTGGAAAAATGATGGGTTTAATGATCCTCAACAAATTTTTGAATATTATCAACGTGGAATTAAAATATTTGAAAACTATTATATATCTTTTTGCCAAGCAAAACCTGAAGTCTTGTATGTTGAGAAATCTTTTGACACAAATATAGGAAAGTATAAATTTGTAGGAATTATTGACAGGATCGATAGACATACTGAGGGCACTTATGAGGTTATAGACTATAAAACACATGCACGGGTTTGGCAACAAGAACGCATTGATAAAGATCTGCAGTTAAGCTTTTATGCTTACGCATGTAAAAATATTTTTGGATTTAATCCAGATAAAATATCTGTATATTTTTTGTCAGATAACAGAAAAGTTTATACAAAGAGAACTAAAGAAGATATAAATAGCGCCATTGATATAGCTTTAGATGTTGCTGAAAAAATAGCGATTGAAAATTTTGATCCTGATTTATCAAAATGCTCAATATGTGATTTTAGATTTAAATGTAACACTGAGAATACAAATTAGATGAAGCAAAAGCAGTATAGAAGATATAGGAGTACATAAAATGAAGTCTCTAACAGTAGTAAAATTCGGTGGAAGTTTAATAAGGAATCCACAAGCACAAGCTAAGTTTCTAAAAGAGCTTGCAGTAATTTCGCAAAGACAAAGAATTATTTTAGTTCACGGTGGCAGTCCAGAAATTAACTCTATGCTTGAGAAGTTTTCTGTGAAGAGTAAATTCGTTAATGGTTTAAGATATACTGATTCTAATGCTTTAGATGTTGTTGAATTAGCTTTAAGTGGAAAAGTAAATAGAATTATTACTACAGGGCTTATTAAAAATGGCGCAAGTGCAGTTGGAATTTCTGGGAAAGATGGGAAAAGCGTTATTTGTAAGCAAGTTAAAGAACTTGGACTTGTAGGAGAGCCTATAAAAGTAAATAAAAAGTTAATAGAAATTTTAATAGATTCAGATTTTTTACCTGTAATAGCCTCTATAGCATCGGATGCTAAGGGCAATGTTATGAATGTTAATGCAGATGTATTGGCAGCTGCAATAGCTGTAGCTTTTAAAGCGGGGAAATTAATATTTTTAACAGATGTTCATGGTGTTTTTGATAAAAATAAAAAGAGTATCAACGAGATTAGAGTAAAAGACATAAATGCTTTGATAAAAGATGAAACAATAACCGGCGGAATGATTCCAAAAATAAAAAGTTGTGCGGATTCTATAAAGAAAGGCGTAAAAGAAGTATGGATAGCAGACGGCGCAAGCAGCATAAAAAATATTAAAGGAACAGTAATAAAGAAATGAATATAAAGCAGATTGAAGATAAGTGTTTTATGCATACGTATAAACGCACCAATCTTGTAATAAAGAAAGCAAAAAATCAATTTATTTGGGATGAAAAAGGGAAAAAATATTTAGATTTTTTTGCAGGTATTAGCGTATGTAACGTAGGACACTGTAATGATATTGTTGTAAAAGCTGTTAGGTCTCAGATTAATAGTTTTGCCCATGTTTCAAATTTATATTATGCTCCAATACAAGTTGAGCTTGGCGCCAATCTTGTAAAAAGAACTTTTCCAGGAGCAAGAGTGTTTTTGGCAAACTCTGGCGCTGAAGCTAATGAATGCGCAGTAAAACTTGCAAGAAAGTGGGGGTATTTAAATCCACATAAATCTGGAAATAGATATGAAATAATTTGTTTTAATAATTCATTTCACGGAAGGACAATGGCTACAATGGCTGCCACCGGGCAAAAAAAATTTCATGAATATTTAAAACCTTTGCAAGAAAAATTTGTTTTTGCAGAATTTAACGATATAAATTCCGTCAAGAAGCTTATAAATAATAGAACTGTTGCCGTAATGATAGAGCCTATTCAAGGTGAAGGAGGGATAGTTCCTGCAGATAGAGACTTTTTAAAAGAAGTAAGGCTTCTTTGTGATAAAAATAACCTTCTCTTAATTTTTGATGAGATACAGTGTGGTATTGGCCGTACAGGGAAATTCTATGCTTTTGAAAGTTATGGGATAAAGCCTGATATTGTCACTATGGCTAAATCTTTGGCAAATGGTTTGCCCTTGGGTGCTGCTGTAGCTGGCAAAAAATGCGCAGACGCTTTTACATATGGCGATCATGGATCAACGTTTGGAGGAAACCCTGTTGCGTGCGCAGCTGCATTAGCTGTATCTAAAATTATGAATAAGAGTTTCTTAAGTGATTTAACAAAAATTGCAAAGTATATCCGTGAAAAGTTGGAAAATCTAAAAAGTAAATATACAATTATTAGAGAAGTTAGAGGTATAGGTTTAATCTTGGGGATAGATCTAAGTATCGCTGGTAAAGATATAGTAAATTATTGTTTAGAAAAAGGACTGATAATAAATTGTACGCATGAGATGGTTTTAAGACTGTTGCCACCGCTTATAATCAACAAAAAAGATGTAGATTGCGCTATGAAAATTTTGGAGGAAGCATTAAAATGGCAAATGAAAACATTAAAAAAGTAGTTGTTGCATATTCAGGAGGACTAGATACTTCTGTTATAGTATCATGGGTTAAAGAACACTACAATTGTGAAGTAATTGCTTGTTGTGTAGATGTTGGGCAAGGCAGCGAATTAAAAAATCTTAACAAGAAAGCAAAAAGAACAGGCGCTTCAAAATCTTATATTGTTGATGCTAAAGAAGAATTTGTAACTGATTACATTTTTCCTGCAATGAAAGCGGAAGCATTATATGAAAACAGATATTATTTAGGTACGGCTCTTGCTAGACCTGTAATTGCTAAAAAAATTGCAGACATCGTAAAGAAAGAAAAAGCTGATGCTGTCTGCCATGGTGCAACAGGTAAAGGCAACGACCAAGTGCGTTTTGAGCTTGCGTTTAAAGCTTTAATTCCTAACGTAAAAATTATTGCTCCTTGGAGGGAATGGGAAATACGTTCTAGGGAAGATGCTATAGCCTATGCAAAAAAAAGGAATATTCCCGTACCTGTAACAAAGTCAAAACCATACTCTTCAGACGCAAACTTGTGGCATGTTTCTTATGAGGGTGGTATTTTGGAAGATTTAGGCAAAGGTTACGACGAGTCTATGTTTAAAATGACCATTTCTCCACAAAAAGCACCAAATAAACCTACATATATAAATATAGATTTTGAAAGAGGTATTCCTGTTGCTGTTAATGGTAAAAAACTTAAACCAGTCGAATTGATTACAAAATTGAATGAAATTGCTGGTGCAAATGGAATCGGAAGAATAGACATCATTGAAAATAGACTTATTGGTATGAAGTCTAGAGGTGTGTACGAATCTCCAGCAGCAATAGTGTTATATGCTGCTCACAAAGAAGTAGAATCTATTACTATTGACAGAGATACGTTACACTTTAAGCAGTCTCTTGCTCATAAATATGCAGAAATTTCTTATTACGGTTTATGGTTTTCACCTTTAAGAGAAGCTTTGGATGCTTTTACAAATAGTACTCAGAAATATGTTACTGGAACCATAAAACTAAAACTTTATAAAGGAACCATTACATCTGTTTCAAGAATAGCAAAAAGTTCTTTATACTCTGAAAAACTTGCAACTTTTGAAAAGGACGAGATTTATAATCATAAAGATGCGCAAGGTTTTATAAACCTTTGGGGTCTTCCTACAAAAGTTCAAGCAATGTTAAGGAAATAGTTATTTCTTTTGGATTGAAAAGCTCAAAAAAGATAGCAAAAGATTTAGAAAACAGATGGAAAAAACTAGAAGAGAATAATCCAAAAATATGATTTAATGTCTTCTATTATGTTATATGATTCCAGAGGCGAAAAATGTTTATTTTTTTGAAAATAAAAGAAAAACTTTTCAAAAATGCAAGTACTGAAGCAATTAAAAGATTAAAACGTTTATGGTTTATTTATATGTTGCCTCAATGGAAACTTTTGGTAATATCTTTGGTTTTTATGGGGATATATTCAGCTTTAAATGCTTGGTCTGTTAGTTTGCTCAAACCTGTTTTTGATAAAGTTTTTATAGAAAAAAATAGAGACATTCTTTTTGTGATTGCATTCCAAGTAATATTTGCATTTGGAGCTAAAGGTTTTGCTCAGTATATACAGTCTGTAACAATGATAAAAATGGGTTCAAATTTTACTAAACGTTTGCAAGGAGATTTGTTTGAGAGAATCATATCTCAAGATTTAGAATTTTTCAACAAGAATAACTCAGGGAATCTATTGGTGCATTTTATGGGTGATTTGGGCGCTATAAGAAATACCATTGTAAACAGCATAACTACAATTGTCAGGGACACATGTTCTATAGTATTTTTAGTTATTCTTATGTTTTGGAAAAGTTTTGATATGGCTGCGGCTATGTTTATTCTTTTCCCTATAGGGTTTTACCCAATTGTTTACTTTGGCGAAAAAATAAAGAAGATTTTTAGCAGTCAGCAAAATTCCTTTGGTAATCTCTACGCTATGCTAGCACAGTCTTTTCAAGGTATTAAGATAGTAAAATCTTACAATATGGAAGAATCTGAATCAAAAAAAATCAGAGGAAGCGCTGACGCTATTGCAGGAATTGAAGTTAAAATGGCTAAAAATAGCAATGTGCTAAGTCCTCTTATGGAGTTTTTTGGAGGCCTTGCTGCTGCTGGAACTCTTGCATATGGTGGATATAGAATTATGCGCGGTACGCTTACTACAGGTGATTTTGTTGTTTTCTTAATAGCTATAGTTGCAGCATACCAGCCTATGAAATCATTAGCGAATTTAAGTTCAACACTGCAGATGGGAATAATGGCAATTGATCGTATCTTTGCACTTATGGATAAAAAACCAATTATTGTAGCTAAACCAAGAGCTTATGATTTAAAAGTAGATAAAGGAGTAATAAGAATTAAAAAAGTTAGATTTGAATATATTCCTGATCTTGAGATTCTCCATGGTATTAACTTAGAAGTAAATCAAGGAGAGAAAATTGCAATTGTAGGAGCAGCTGGGTCTGGTAAATCTACTTTAATAAATTTGTTGTTAAGATTTTATGATGTTAAAGATGGCAGTATAGAAATAGATAGCCAAGATATAAGAGATGTTACTATAAAGTCTTTAAGAAATAACATAGCCTTTGTTTCACAAGATGTTGTGCTTTTTGATGATACTATTAAGAATAATATATTGATGGGAAGACCTGGTGCTACTGATGATGAAGCAATAGAAGCTGCTAAACATGCTGCTGCGCATAGTTTTATTATGAAACAAAAGCATGGATACGATACAGTTGTTGGTGAGAGAGGCGGCTCTTTGTCTGGCGGACAAAAACAGATGGTTTCTATAGCAAGGGCTATGCTTAAAAATGTTCCAATACTTCTCCTTGACGAAGCTACAAGTTCTTTGGATTCAAAGTCAGAAAAAATGGTTCAAGAAGGTCTTGAGAAGCTTATGAAAGGAAGAACTTCTATAGTTATAGCGCATCGTTTGTCTACAATAATAAATTCAGATAGAATATATGTCCTTGAATCTGGAAATATTGTTGAGGGTGGCACTCATAAAGAATTATTAGAATTAAATGGATATTACGCAAATCTATATAAGATTCAGTTTATGCATAAGTGACTTTGGGTTAAAACGCGAATGCGGGGGAGAGGCAAATTGAAGAAACTATTATGTTTGTTGTTTATCTTTTTTTCGTTTACGATTATTGTATTTTGCGAAGTTCCAAATGAAATTAGATATAGCGGAAGGTTAAAACATCTCGGGAATCCTGTTACAGGAAATACACAAATGAACTTCAAAATTTATGAGAGCCCCACAGGTGGAACTGCTAGTTGGGAATCTGGAAGTCAGAGGGTTAATCTTCTCAATGGTGTTTTTACATATATAATAACACCTGATCAATCTAGAATAGATTGGAGAAGAAAAGATTTATGGGTTCAAATTGTAGTTGATGGCAGAGAACTTTACCCCAGAGAAAAAATTACATCTCAACCTTACTCATTCCATTCAATCTCTGCAGAAAATTTGTCTTCTGATAAGGAAATAGGAATAGCAATAGGCGAAAAATCTATATACATAGGGATAGAGGGAGGTAGTCTATATTATAAATCTTCTCAAAGTGCTGATAAGGAACGATTAGGAGTTCCTCCTGGTACTGTTATTGCCTTTGCTGGAAATCAAGTCCCAAAGGGCTATTTGTTATGTGACGGGAGAGATCTAGATATTATAATATATCCAGCTTTATTTAAAGCTATTGGTACAATTTATGGTGGTGATGGAGTTTTTACGTTTAAACTTCCAGATTTTAGCGGGATATTCTTAAGAGGTGCTGGCGGAGATGCCGCTCCGCTTGGCCAGCGCCAAGGAGATGCAATAAGAAATATTACTGGTAGATTTGCAAAAACAAAACCAGCTAGAGATTTTAGAGGTGCTTTTTATGGCGCAGATGATATATCGCATGGAGATAGCAATAGTGGAACGAACAATGATACGAGATCTGTTTACTTTGATGCTTCAAGAGTTGTACCTACAGCAAATGAAAATAGACCTAAAAATTGTTCAGTTCTTTTTTGCATAAAATATTAAGCTTTTACTATGAATCCATTAACTAAAAATAAATATGATGTTATGTATGTGTTGAGTGGCAATGTAGCAGAGATTTTCCATATAAAACGAGGGAAAGTATTTGTTGATACTATTCTAAAAAATATCTTTTACTATAAAGAGACATATTTTTCAGAAAATAATAAAAACAGACATTTGGTCAGTGATATAAAAGCCAAATCAGGAGTTGATAATATAAATGATTTATCTTTATCAATCAACTATAAGCATAAGTCATTAGAAAAATTTAATATTGATAATAGTTTAAAATATATAACTATTCAGTATGGTTTTGGCGGTGACGGTAGAAATGATTACATAAAATGTTGGAATACAAACAATTGGGAAAAACTAATAAAAGTTTTAGAATCTAAGTAATTTTTATAAAATATGTACAATAAGGAAATGTAATGGCAAAAGTTAAAATATGCGGACTAGCAAACTATAATGACGCTTTAAATGCGACCAACTTAGATGCTGATTTTGTTGGTTTTCATTTTATTAAAGAATCATCTTGTAAAGTTTCTGAGAAACTCGCATTTGATGTTATTTCAAAACTTCCTCCTTTTGTGACGCCTGTTGCAGTTTTTTGCAATGAAGATGAGAAAGTGCTTGCAAAAGTAATAAAAAAGCTTAATATAAAAAATACCCAATTTAATGGGAGTGAACCTTTGGAGTATTGCAAAACTGTTAAACACAGTCAAAACGTAAAAATATTTAAGTTTTTTAAAGTGACTTCTAACGAAGATATATTGCAAGTAGAGTCTTATAAAGATGTAATTGACTATTTAATTTTAGATGTAGCCTATAAAGATGGAGAGCAAACAAAGTTTAATTATGATATTGTTTTAAAAATACAAGATCTCAAGATTCCGGTATTTATATCTGGCGACATTGTTGGTGATGATGTTAAAGGCTTTTTGGACAAAGCTTCACCATATGGTTTTGAAGCCAACGAATCTGTTGAAGGACTTCCAAAGAGAAAAGATTACGATAAAATGAGCTCGTTTATAAAAGCTGCTCATGGATTAAGGATTTAAAATGACAAAAAATTTAAAAATAGCTAAAGCAGCTATTGAAGCTGAATCTCAAGCTGTAAAAGATCAGCTAAAACATTTAGATTCAAATTTTGAAAGAGCTGTATCTCTAATTAAAGATTGTAAAGGTCATGTTGTAATTGTAGGTTTAGGGAAGTCTGGCTTAGTTGGAAGAAAGATTTCTGCCACTATGTCTTCAATTGGTATTCCTTCACTATTTTTACACCCTGCAGAAGGTTTACATGGTGATTTAGGAATGATTATGAAAGAAGATGTTATTATAATGCTTTCATATTCTGGAGAAACTGAGGAGGTAAAGAAAATTATTCCTGCATTGATAAGAATGGAAATTTCTATTATAGCTATGACAGGAAAACCAAAAGCTCTAGCTTGGAAAGATGTCAATTGTATTATTGACTGTAGCGTTGAAAAAGAAGCATGTCCTTATAATCTTGCACCAACATCTTCAACTACTGCTTTAATTGCTATGGGCGATGCTTTAGCTCTTACAGTTTCAAGTTTGAAGGGGTTTAAAAAGGAACATCTAGCTGTTTTACATCCGTTGGGCGCTATAGGAAAAAGGCTTACCATGCGTGTCAGCGATTTGATGAGAAAAGGAAAACATAATCCTGTTATAAAACAAAATGCTATTGTTGAAGATGCCCTTCTTGTCATGACTGGTACTAGAATTGGCGCTGTAAGCATTGTTAACGATGATGGCAAAATTATAGGGTTTTTTACAGATGGCGACTTGCGTAGGCACTTGCACAATGATGGGAATTTTTTGAAAAAAAACATTAGTTTTGTTATGACAAAATCTCCTAAAGTTATAACTTCTGAAATTCTTGCGATTGAAGCCGCTGAAATATTAAAAAAGTATAATATAGACAATATTCCTGTTGTAAATGAAAGCAAAGAGCCTGTCGGTATTTTAGATCAAGGAGATTTGCTTGCTGAAGGAATTTCTTAAATGAAACTCTATAAAGCTAAATAGCTGGAGGGAAATAAATGGATATGGCAGAGAATGTAAGTGAAAATATTTCAGAGAAAAAAGCTATGCCTGAAGGTCTTTGGACTCAGTGCAAGAAGTGTGAGCAGATGTTTCTCCAAAAAGACTTTGAAGAAAATTTGATGGTGTGTCCTAAATGTGGATACTATACAAGACTTGATGCAAAAAAAAGAATAGAGTTTACAGTAGATGAGGGAAGCTTTAAAGAGATGGATAGCGACTTAAGTTCTGTTGATTTCTTAGATTTTCCTGGTTATGCAGAGAAAATAGAGAAATATTCTTTAAAAGACGCAATAATCAGTGGAGAAGCTAAAATTGGTGGCTATAGCGTTATTATGGCTGTAATGGATTTTTCTTTTATGGGTGGCAGCATGGGATCTGTCGTTGGGGAAAAAATAGTAAGAGCTGTTGAAAGAGCTATAAAGAAAAAATATCCTCTTATTATTATTTCCTCTTCAGGTGGAGCAAGAATGCAAGAAGGGATCCTTTCTCTTATGCAAATGGGCAAAACCAGTGCGGCTCTTGCAAAACTTTCTGAAAATGGGTTTGCCTATATATCTGTTTTGACGGATCCTACAACAGGTGGAGTTGCAGCAAGTTATGCTATGCTTGGAGATGTAAATATAGCAGAACCTGGAGCTTTAATTGGATTTGCAGGCCCAAGAGTTGTTGAGCAGACAATAAGACAGCAACTCCCAGAAGGGTTTCAGCTTTCTGAATTTTTAGAAAAATACGGTATGGTTGACGTTGTAGTTGAAAGAAAAAATATGAAAGATGTTCTTACTAAGATTTTAAAGTTTTTTACTAAAAAATGACATTTTTTGAAAACTTAAAAGAATACAGCGGGATGAAACCAGGGCTTTCAAGAATAAAGAAGTTTTTAAAAGATGTAGGCAATCCTCAAGATTCTTTAAAATCTGTTCATATCGCTGGTACTAATGGAAAAGGTTCAACTGCGGTTTTCATATCTGAGATTTTGAAAGCTGCAGGTTATAAAACCGCACTGTATACTTCACCACACTTAATTAATATTAATGAAAGAATCAGCATCAATGGTGAAAATATTTCAGAAGAAATATTTAAAGACTTATCAGGAAAATATATTGATAAAGCAAAAAAATATAGATTATCTTATTTTGAATATTTAACTTCACTTGCCTTTATATACTTTACTTTAGCAAGAGTTGATGTCGCTATAATTGAAACGGGTCTGGGTGGACGTTTTGATGCAACTAATATAATAAAAAGACCTTTAGCTTGTGTTATAACATCAATAGCAAAAGACCATCAAGAATTATTAGGCAATACTATTGAAAATATTGCTTTTGAAAAAGCTGGGATAATAAAAAAAGATTGTGATGTGGTTTGTGGAAAGCTTCCTAAAAAAGCAGAAATTATTATAAAGAGTAAATCAATTCCGTGTATGTATGGAAAAAAGTTTAAATCAGATAATATTAGCATCACATGTACGCCAAGCCAAAAGTTTGATTACAAAAGCAAAAGTTTGAATTTAAGAAATATTGAAATACGTATGCTTGGGTTGTATCAAGTTATAAATGCTTCAGTTGCTGTTTGTGTGTCAGAGCTTTTATCAAGAAAAAGATTCTTGATAAGCCAAACAGCTATAAAACAAGGCTTGAAGAATTCTTTCTGGCCTGGACGCTTTGATATAAAAAATCTATTAATTGATGATAAAAGTTTTAAAATAATTATTGATGGCGCTCACAATACTCAAGGACTTAACGCTTTTTTTGATACTTTTAAGAAATTAGGGTTTGCAAAAGAGAAAAGAACTTTTATTTTTGCTGCTATGAAGGAAAAAGAACATAAACAAATGGCAAAAAAGATTGTGCCTTTTGCTAAAAAAATAGTTCTTCCGTATATTAAAAATGACAGAGCTGTAAATCCTATAGACTTGAAGAAAGAATTCTCAAAATATATTTCAGAGGAGAACCTTTTTGTAGCAGGCTGTGTTGATAAAGCTCTTCATATGGTTGATAATGGAGAACTTGGATTAACTATAGGCTCTTTGTACTTAGCAGGTGAAGTTTTAACGACTGTGCAAAAATACAATGCAAGGAGATCTTAATGTCAAGAGACTTGTATTTAGGTATTGATATGGGTGGAACGCAAATCAAAATAGCAGTTGTTACTCCAAAGGGCATTATAAAGGAAGAAACTGCTATCTCTACCGATATAAAAGCAAAACCATTTACTATATTGAAAGCTATTGTTGATGTATCCGTTAGACTTAAAAGTTATTCCAAGATAAAAAGTATAGGTGTAGGTATAGCCGGAGATGTAGATTCTAAAAACGGTATTGTTAGATTTTCTCCAAATTTGCCAAAATGGAAAAATATAGAGTTGAAGAAAATATTAGAAAAGCTTACAAATAAAAAGACTTTTGTTGACAATGATGCAAACACGGCTTCGTTAGGCGCTTTTTGGTTAGACACAAAAGGAAAGTCTAACAATTTGATATGCATTACTTTAGGTACAGGGGTAGGTGGTGGTCTTATTTTTAATAAATCTCTTTATGTAGGTGCAAGCGGGACTGCTGGTGAAGTAGGGCATATTACGATTGATCCATATGGTAGAAAGTGTAATTGTGGTAATAGAGGTTGTATAGAGACATTTGTTGGGGCAAAATATTTGTCAGAATATGCTTCTAAATACTTTAAAAAGAATAGATCTCATATTTTGGATAAAATTATTAATAAAGAGTATCCCTTAATAACACCACATTTATTGTCAAAAATTGCATCTTTAGGAGATAAATATGCTAAAGAAATATGGAATATAGTTGGAGAAAAGCTTGGGATTTTTCTTTCAATAGTTGTAAATTTTTCCAATCCTGACACTATTGTTCTTTGTGGAGGGTTAAGTCATGCAGCTAAATATTTTTTCCCACGTTTAAAATCAGAAGTAAACATCAGAGCATTTAGATCAGCTTCGAAAGCATGTAAGATTATAGTTTCAAAATATACTCATAAACTTGGAGTTGTAGGGGCGGCAATGTTGCCCAAACACTAGTTAAATGATACTTAAGAGAATTTCAGAAAAATTTATTGCCTCTATTTTTATAATTTTTTTGTTATTGCCTTTTGTTTTTGCTTCTAACGAAGTTGGTATATCTGCTGATGCTCTTGAATATGATGAAATTGAAGGGAAAGTAATCGCTCAAGGACATGTTGTATTGGACTGGGATAATAAAAAAGTCTTTGCCGATTATGTTGAGTTTCTTATACAAAAAAAAAGCATGACAGCGTTAGGAAATGTTACCATAGAAGAAAATAGTGACATAACGCATTCTGAAAGCATAGTCTATAACTACGACAATGAAACAGGCGTGATAAAAGAATCTTTTGTTTCTTCTTCAAACTTTTTGTTTGTGCGTTCAAAATATATGAATAGGCTCGGTAAAGATACCTTCAAATTAAAACATGTGACGCTTTCAACTTGTGATTTAGACGAACCACATACCTATTTTAAGGCACATCGCGCAAATCTTGTGTTAAATAAAAGAGTTACAATTTATAACCCTATTTTTTATATTGGAAAAATCCCAGTATTATATTTTCCTTTTATAACAAAGTCGTTAAAAAGTGGAAGGGGCTTCGGCTCACGATTAAAAGTGACTCTTGAACCTGGGTATACATGGGATGAAGGGTTTACTCTTAAGACGATCGTTTCTTGTTCTTTAAGCGATAATTCTATGGTTAAAGCTAAATATGATCATTTAGGCAAGAGAGGTACTGGGTATGGTGGAGAGATCAATTATGTGACAAATGGAGGTATGTTAAATGTTGATACTTATTATACAGAAGATCTGTTCATTAATAAAAAAAGATGGTATTTAAGACCTAATTGTTTTCAGAGAATAAATAATACTTGGACTCTAAGATCTCAAGGCGAATTCCAAAGTGATAACACACTAAACAACTATTATAATCAGAGCAACTGGGACAGAACAGTAAATAACTTACACTCCTTTATTTCTTTTACAAGGCATTGGGCCAAATCAAGTTTAAATTTTAGTTTTGACTATAGAGCTAAATATGACAATACTAAATATGAAATAACTTCTATTGATGTCCCAATAATAAAGTGGTCAAGCTATCAAAGAGATCTCATTTGGGGAATAAAACATAAAGCTTTGGTGGAATACAGTAATACTTATAAAAAATATGAAACTAGAGTGAGTACGGCAGGTCTATTTTATAAAAGTACAGCTAAGTTTGAGTATGGAATAAATAGATCTTTTAAAATAGGCAAAAGATTTACTCTAACACCTGGATTAAAGGCAACTGAAAACTGGTATGACAAAGATAATAAAAATGAACTGAAAAACGCTTTTTTTACTACTTACGGAGGGAATTTTAATACAAGATTTAGAGCTACAAGTTGGATGGATTGGAATGCGAATTATACAGGAGAAGCTAGAACAAAAACAAACTCCTTAGATATAGATACAAAACTAAGAGATTATGGAATAGTAAGAAATAATATTGATTTAAAAAATATTATGTATGTAGGAGATAAAACACAAGTTGAAACTCGTATAAGATATAACCTTATGCGTTATAGAGATGTTCCATCTATAAAATGGAGCCCTCTTACCACTAATATAACTTGGACGCCAAAACACTATATTACTGCTATATTTGAGGAATCTCAAGTAATAGATCCAATATTTAAATTCAATTCATTAAAATTTGATTTGAATATTGGAGGACACATTGTAGATCCTACAATGCGAACACTTTTTTTTAATTTTGGATTATTTTATCAACGTTTTGACAATCCTAAAGAAGCATATAGAAATAGTAGTATAGATAATGTTATAGGTTTTGGTTTATGGCTCAGTCCAAAATGGAGACTTGATTATACTTTAAGATGTACAATTGCAATGAATACTATGTATTCAAAGTATTCAAAATTAAATGAACAGGAGTTAAAACTCTATAGAGATTGCCACTGCTATAATTTGGGAATAATCTATAGTAAAAGACCTTACATAGAGGAAAAAATTGAGGTTAAATTTGGCATGAAAACCAATATGCCATTTAGTAAACGCAGCAATAATTTGGGTTATGATGACGAGAATCCTACTGAAATATTCTATCCTTGGCGTGACTCTAGTTGGGATGGAGGATTCAGTTTATAATGATAAAGAAGATAGCATGTTTGCTATAATAATGTCTTATAGGTAAATCAAAAAACTATAAGAAGTATTGGAGAGATGGCCGAGTTGGTTGAAGGCGTCAGTCTCGAAAACTGATATACGGGAAACCGTATCGAGGGTTCGAATCCCTCTCTCTCCGTCGTATAGTCTAGCTCTAATGTAAACATTCCCTGATTTGGCATAGCCACGTCGGGGCTTTTTCGTTTTCCGAACCGAGAGAGCGCTATTGTCGGAACAAACCAGCCAAATTTGCCATAAATGATCCTTGCGCTCTCTACTGTCAACCGAAAGAGTTCACTCCCAAAAAATAGAAATTATATTGTTTATTTAGGAAAAGGATGGCATTCATCTAAGTACTTATGAGCAAAAGATATTATTGTTAATACATCGAGAGCTTTATCTTCATCAATTTTCCAATTTATTTTAGGCGTATGAGCTGCAGGATTTCTAATTAAATGAAAGATATCTTCTAATAATTCTTTCAGACCTTTAAATTCACTCTTTTCGCTATCTGATATAAGCGAATTAAAGAAAAGATAAAGATTATTTGGGGAAAAAGCTTTTTGAAATAACTCTCCACCATCTTCTGTTAAGTCACAGATTTAAGGAATCCTAATATCCTATAGCAAATATCTTGAAAATAGTTCTTTCCCGTATGCTTTGCAATTAGATAACGATAAACAACAAATAAGAGATTATCTCGGTGGAATATATAACACGATAGTTCTTAAAGATGTTGTTGAGAATAAAAAAATACGCGATGTCAGCAGACTTGAAAGCGTAATAAAATTTATGCCAGCGATACAATGACATCTGACGGCATAAAGACGTTGCCTATTACGATAGAGAATTATATTGACGCATTCAGGGAAAGCTATATTCTGTATAAAGTAAGCAGATACGATGTTAAAGGCAAAAAACTTTTGCAAACACTTGATAAATATTATCTTGTGGACATCGGCTTGCGCTACTATCTATTAGGCGACAAAAAAGCCGACAGAGGACATATTCTTGAAAATATAGTATATCTTGAGCTTTTAAGGCGCGGATACAAAGTTTACATAGGTAAAGTAGCAGACAAAGAAGTAGATTTTGTAGTGGAGAGCTCCGACGGTATAGAATATTATCAGGTGGCAGATACCGTAGCAGATACAAAAACGCTTGAATGAGAACTAACGCCGCTTAACGCAATAAAAGACCACAACCCAAAATTTCTTTTAACCAGAGACTTTGAAGCAAAAACATCGCATAATGGTATAAAACAGTTAAATGTTTTTGCGGCATTCCATCACAAGATAATCAACAGGACATAATAAAAAATACACTTTGGTGCTTATTTCCAAAACGAGCGGAAGGTTCGGCTGGTTGTGGCGCGGCTATGTCTTGAGAATATTTTCTCAATACAGCCATCAATAATCCTATATTATTTATTTCGGCAGCCTGGGACATAGTTAATAACCTTGCAAATAATATCCGTCAATCACGAATGCAGACAAACCAACAGATTATAGGACAATATTTAAGGACACGATCGTGAGAATATGTTGGATATCGCAGAAGATTTTAAGTTCAAATCCTTAAATTATGCAAAAAAGAGATATTATTTTCCTGATAAGTTTTTAGGGAATTTTTGATTTTGGGCTTAATGTTATGACGGGCGGATTAGGGCAGTTCCATTTTGAAAGCTTGAAAAAGCCACAAATTTCCTGTATTTTCCCTGTTTTTTAGGGAATTTGGTATAATTGCAGTCAGCGCGGTTAGCTGTCGGAACTGGGTACATTGTTAGCTCCTTAAATGGCTAAATGTCCTATATGTTGTGATATTCTACAAAAAATTGATTTTTAACATGCAAAAAGCTAAAATTGTCTCGAGAATTATCTATAATTTTAGAAAGGATTGGTAAATGGAAAGAAAATATCAAGTTGTGGTTATTGGAGCGGGGCATGCAGGTTGTGAAGCATCGCTGGCATGTGCAAGAATGAGGCTTAAAACACTAATAATTACATTAAATGTTGATTCAATAGCAAGAATGCCTTGTAACCCTGCTATAGGTGGAATTGCAAAAGGTCAGATGGTAAGAGAAATAGATGCAATGGGTGGGGAAATGGGCTGGATAACAGATCATGCTGGACTCCAATTTAAAGTATTGAATAGCTCAAGAGGCCCTGCAGTATGGTCTCCAAGAGCACAATGTGATAAAGAGCTTTATTCAGTATTAATGTCAAAATCTCTGCAAAATCAACCAAATCTTGAAATATTACAATCCGAAGCTACTTCTCTTATAGTAAAAAATGGAAAAGTTTGTGGGGTTAAACTACTAACAGGCGAAACTATTGATACAGATGCTGTAGTAGTAACTACAGGAACATTTTTAAAAGGAACTATACATCTTGGAAAAATGTATTTTGAAGGCGGAAGATTCAATGAGAAAGCAACATCTTATCTATCAAAATCTTTGACTGAAGACTGTGGACTTGTTCTTGGAAGATTTAAAACAACAACAACCCCAAGAATTAATTCTTTATCCATAGATTATTCTAAAATGACTGAACAACTTGGCGATGAAAAGCCAAGACCTTTCTCACATTTTACTGAAGTAGAACAGTGGAGAAAAAGTCTAAAGCAACTTTCTTGCTGGTTGACTTACACAAACCCTAAAACACACAAGATAGTTGGTGACAATCTTGAATTATCATCTATTCCTATTGGCAAAGTAAATAGCAAAAGTCCTAGATATTGCCCTGCAATAGAAGAGAAAATAGAGCGTTACCCAGAAAAAACTAACCATCATATATTTGTAGAGCCGGAAGGATATAATACTAATGAAGTTTATCTAAATGGCCTTTATACGGGATTACCTTTTAACTTACAGCAACAGATGATAAATTCAATTGCAGGTCTTGAAAATGCAAAGGTTATAAGATATGGGTATGCTATTGAATACGATTATTCAAGTCCTCTTCAGATAAAGAAAACTTTAGAAACTAAAACAGTTGAAAATCTTTTCTTAGGCGGACAGATAAACGGTACTACAGGCTATGAAGAAGCAGCGTCTCAAGGTTTTGTGGCTGGTATAAATGCAGGGTTGAAAGTTTTGGGAAGAGATCCTCTTATACTTAAGAGAAATGAATCTTATATCGGTATACTTATAGATGACATAACAACTAGAGGAATGGATGAGCCTTATAGAATGTTTACATCAAGGGCCGAATATAGACTCTCTATAAGAAACGACAACACAGATTTAAGACTTATGGATATCGGTCATTCTTTAGGGTTGATTTCAGGAAAAGCTTACAGAAAGTTTGTTCTTTATAGACAAACTCTGTCAGACATTTATGAAGGTATTACAGATAATCTTCCTTCTGATGAAGATTTAGCGCCTTGGTCATTAGAAAAAGCAAAAGAAGAAGTTTATATACATAAAAAATATGAAGGATATATAGAAATCCAGAATAAAATGGCAAATAAAATGAAAAAGAATGAAGATCGTCAAATCCCTGAGAATTTTGATTACGATAAAATTGATTCTTTTTCATCTGAAACAAAACAAAGATTAAAAGAAGTTCGTCCTCAAACTATAGGACAAGCTTCAAGAGTCCATGCAATAAAGCCATCTGATATAGCAATACTTACAATATATCTTGAAAAACAAAAAGAAGAAAGAAAGCAGAAAAAACTTGAAAAATAAAGCTATTGATATTTATTGCTTTTCAGGCACAGGCAACACTTATCTTGCAGCAAAAAAAATTGCTACAACAATGGAAGAGAGTGGCTGTGTAGTATCTATCTATGATTTAGCAAAAGCAAATTCTAAAGACATAAAATTGTCGCATATTATAGGTATCGGTTTTACAGTTGCATGTTGGAACACATTTCCTGTTGTCAAAGATTTTATAAACAACTTGCCAACCGGTAACGGAGCTGAAGTTTTTGTATTTACAACTATGGGAGATTCATCATTAAATACAGCTGGAAATTTCAGTTGTGTTCTTAACAATAAAGGATACAACATTATTGGAGCTCAAGATTTTTTAATGCCAAACAATTTTATAGCTGTCAAAAAAGAAGAAAAAAATATTCTAAAAAGAGAAAAAGCTTACAAAAAAATTGAACTTTTTGCCAATCAATTGGTTGATGGATCGGCACAACATTACAAAACTAATATATTTTTTAAAGTTTGTTTTGCCATCACAAACTTTATAACAAATAGATGGAGAGGAAAAATCTTTCAAAAAATTGTAAGATTTGCGGTAGAGAAAAATAAATGCATTAAATGTGGGCTTTGTATTAAAATATGTCCTGTTAAAAATATTGAATATGATGCAAATAAGTATCCAGTTTTTAATGGCATGAAGTGCCAAGTGTGCATGAGATGTATTTCTTATTGTCAAAACCATGCAATTAAATCCTTTTTGCTGCGCAAAACATATAAGGCATTATCAATTGAGGAGATAAAGAAATGGATTATTTAGAATATCTTGGATTTATCGCAGGCTTTTTTTCAATGGTTGCTTTCATTCCTCAAGTTTATAAAACATATAAATTAAAATCAGCGAAAGGTATATCAATACAAACTTTCATTATTTTTTCAGTAGGCTTAATCCTTTGGATTATATATGGTTTAATAGTCCACAAAACACCTATATACATTACAAATATTGTCATGCTCATAGTTTCTAGTACTCAAGTTATTTTGAAAATAAAATACGACAGAGCAGATAAATTGCTTAAAAAACAAGGAGAATGCAAATGAAAAAATTTGTAGCAAGCTTTTTTGCAATGTTCTTTATTTTTACTTTAACACCGATATACTTGTTTGCTCAGACAGATCATGACGCTATTGAGAAAGTGAAAACTGAAGCTGAAGCTAAAGAGCTTAAACGCCAAGCATCTGAAGAGACAAAAAAAATAAAAGAAGATGTTAAAGCTATGAAAAGAAAAGCTGCTGATGACGAAGATGTAGTTAAGAAAAGTGCTGCTCAGAAAAAAAAGCTGGCTGCATCTGAGAGGAAATCTTCTGAGTCTGATGCAGAGGTTTTAGAAAAGAAAGCAAAAAACATAAGAGATACTGCTAACCAGAAAGAAAAAGATGAACTTAATAAAATTAAGGATGCGTTAAAAGATGCAGCAAAAGTAAGAGATGAGGCAGAAAAACAAGCTGATGAATATCAAAAAAATGCAATGGCAAGCCCCGATGCAAAAAACCAAAGAGCAGAAGAATTGTTAAAGAGCATTAAGAAATAAAATTTACTGAAATAGAAGAATCTTAAAGAATGATAAATGAAGAACTTTTTATAAAATTTCAAGAATACGCTTCAAATAATATTATTAGTTTTTTTTCGCAAGAAATAAAAAAAAAGTTTGAGGAGTATTTTACAGAACTTACAGAATGGAACAAAATCTTAAATCTTATCTCATTTAGAAATGAAAAAGAATTAATTTATAGACATTTTTGCGACAGTTTATATAGCGCTAAGTGTATAAACGATATTGCGAGCAAAGATGCTCTTTTAAATGTAGCAGATATTGGTACAGGTTCAGGAATGCCTGGAATACCTGTAAAAATTGTTTTGCCTAACATCAAAATGACATTAGTAGAGGCTATAACAAAAAAGTGCAAATTCCTTGAAAATGTAAACAATAAACTTAATCTCAATATGGAAATATTGAATACAAGGGCTGAAGAAATTGGACAAAATCCTAAATATAGACAACACTATGATTTTGTTTTATCTAGAGCCGTAAGTAAGTTTTCCCCTAACCTTGAAATTTGTATACCTCTTTTAAAAGTTGGTGGTTATTTTGTCGTTCATAAAACAAAAAAATCTGCTGAAAGCATTGAAGAGGGTCTACCATCACTTGAAAATGCATTAAAACATCTTGGAGCAAAATTAGAAAAAACTATTCCTTATAATTTGCCAGAGCAAGAACTTGGTTATTGTATTCTCATCTTCAAAAAATATAAAAATACTCCGTCTAAATTTCCTCGTAAATCAGGAACCCCTGAAAAGAAACCTCTGTAGTTCTTACTCGTAAAGGTATTCGTATTTTTGACTCTAATCTATTATTTTGTAGAATTTTAATGGATACTAATATTATAGAATAAGATATTGATTTGCAACTCTATATATTTAATGAGCTATACTAAAGGTTCTATGTTTCGTAGCACAAATACCTTTCGCTCATGTGAATATAGGCGAAATTTTATAGCATCTTTTGACTTAGGATAAGAATAAACTACAAAGTATGTTGTATTTTTATAAATTAACTAGGTAGAGATAGAGCAAAAGGCAATAAAAATTTAAATTTTTATTGCCTTTTGAAGTTCGGAAACTTTATTTGTATCCTCCCATTTAAAATCTTTTTCTTTCCTTCCAAAGTGTCCATATGCTGCTGTCTGTGTATATATTGGCTTTCTTAACTCTA
>JAITJN010000033.1 GCA_031278895.1 Candidatus Endomicrobiellum guadaloupense | reverse complement strand
ATATCTAATGTCGCTGATTTCCCTCTCTCCCTTCTTTTCTTGTGTTCTGCATTTACCAACCTAATACTACTTATCAGTGGCTTTCCTTTCAAAATCGCGTTCAGCAAGCACACCAATACCCTCTTATGCTTCTCTACTCCAAATAAGTTCTTAAATACATAATCTGAACTCGGATTTAGTAACCCTCTCATTTCTTTTTTCCCTCTCAATATTCTCTTTTGCCAATACACTGCTCTTTGACAAAACTATAGTTTCCTCGCTTCTTTCTACAAAAAACCTGTCAATCATAAGTTAGTGACATTATCCCTTCTTTATCACTGTTAGCAATCACTATTAGCAAATCTTCTAAAATATACTCTTTTTTTAGTCTTAAATCAAATTAATGTACGCGTTCATGACAATATTTACTAAGCAGCAATATTGGAGAATTTATAGATAAAGATATAGTTTTATGAAAAAAGGGAAGTAAAAAAATCAAAGATCCAGCCATTTAGGAAAACAGTTCCTTTCTTTCATGCATTTATCTACAGAACGCGTACACTTTCTTGACATTATTTATAAATTTAATTATACTAAGTAACTAATGCGAGTTCGTAAATAAGTTCGTTTTAAAGTTATACTTCCCTACAAGCTAATAGTTGAAAGTTCTACTTAGTTCTCATCGAGATCACATTTTTTATGAGTAAAATCGTCGATTTTTTAACCGCGTAAGTCAGGTATTAAATTCATATGAAATTAAGATTGGAGGGAAAAATGACAAAGTTTAAAAAAGAAAAAGTCTCATTTTTTAAGAAAGAACTACGATTAGATTGTGCATGTGCACGAGGAGATGATAGCCCATGGCTCATGCCGCCGCCTCCACCTCGTCCTAATCCTCCACCACTGCCAAAACCTTTTTAAATAGTAATAATTAATGTATATATTAAACAAATTTTTACGAATTAAAAAATCTTATGTTTTCGATTCATTTTACATAATTTATGTGCAGTATCCATATTATATAAATTGTGATTTGAAGTTTTATGCATCTAGGGAAATGAAAAATTTCAAAATTTTAAATAAAGATTTTATTAAATCACAGATTTATATATTTATCACTGTCATAATTTTACAGTTATTTTTTTTAGTAGACCCATTTATATATAAAAAAATTATAGATGAAACTGTATTAAAAAATGATTTAAATTTATTTTTTAAATATATATTTATTTATCTAATTTTCGCTTTAATAAAACTCTTGTTAGAATATTTGAGTTTTATATGTGAAACTCATTTTCAAAATAAAAACTACTTAATATTAAATAATATTTTTTTATAAAATTTTTAAAAATAAAAGAAAATATATTAAAAAAAAGAAGGTGGTGAAATACAACATATTCTTAATAATGACATTAATAACATTTTGTATTATGTAACATCTATTTTTGCTAACTTGTCAAGTAATTTATTAAGTTCGCTAGTAGCTTTATTTTTTGTTTTCAGATTAAATACAAAAGTAGGATTTATTTCTTTACTTAGTTTTTCTATTATGTTGTTTGTTAGCAATAAATTTTATAAAAAGAATATAGCATTAGGCTCATCTATAAGAGATACCTCAAAGGATAAACTAGAGTTTCTACTTTCAACATATAATTATTCAGGATATATAAAAAGCAACCGATTAATAGATTTTTTCAAAGATAAGTATTTGGAGATTAATAATATAAATAATTTTTACTTGTATAAAGAAGCATGCAATGATATTTTTTCTGGCCAGATAAATAGTTTTTTAAGGTTAATAGTAAGTATTTTAGTTTTAATATTTATGTGATTGGATTTATTTCAAGGTAAAACTACTTTAGGGACAATATTAGCAGTAGAAGCTCTTTTACCTTTATTTTATAATCCTATGTTGAGTTTTTTTAATACCATAACAAGATTAGGTAAGACTAAAGAATCATTAAAAAGATTAGAAAACTTTGGGAATTATGAGGAAGAAGTTTATGGGAAAGGATTAAAAATAGATAAAATAAAAACCATCAATCTGGACAATATTAAATATTCTCATGATAACAAAAAAATTCTATATGAAAATTTGACTAAAAAAATAGAGATTGGGAAAATAAATTTTATTATTGGAGCAAATGGTATAGGAAAAACTACTTTATTTAAAATAATCTTAACTTTATTTGATTTAGATAGAGGAGATATAAAAGTTAACGATACATCTATAAAAGAGATAGACTTAGAAAGTTATAGGCAACATTTTTTATATACATCACAAGAACCATTTATAATGAAAGGCAGTGTCTTTGAAAATATAGTTTTAAATAAATCAAGAAGATTTGATTGAAATATTAAAAAAATATAACTTATACAGTAGAGTTAATAAATTAGGTGGTCTAGATAAAAAGATTTCTAGCGGCGGTAAAGAATTAAGCGGGGGTGAGAAACAAGTAATAGAAATTATACGATTTCTTTTAAATGATTCACAGGTAATACTAATGGATGAACCTCAAGCAAATATTGACCAAGAATTAAAAGAGGTTTTAGCAGATATAATTGAACAATTTAATCAGTCTGGAGTTACGTTTATTATAATTTCTCATCAAGAATTTGATTTTAAAAACGAAAATACGAAAAACCTACATATAGTGCAATTATAGTTAAGAGTATCTTTGATTCTACTAAATTTCAATGTCTTGTTAGTCTACCTCTCAACACTTATAGCCCTCAATTTAGGGTATTGCTAAATAAGTAGTATATTAAGATATTTACTTTATTATTGGGAGACTCTAAAAACCCAAGAATAAATTTATTTTTTGGCGTTTACAGCATTTCTTACTATCGCTTTTGTAAAAAAATCTACAAGAACTTCGCCTATTTCTTTTGCAACTCTAACTTGAGCTTCATCTGTAGAGGCGGCAAGGTGTGGAGTTACTACTGTATGATCTGTCTCTATAAGAGTCCAGTCTTGAGGAGGTTCTTTTGCAAATACATCTATTGCTGCTCCTGCTACTTTACCTGATTTAATTGCATCAGATAAATCTTTCTCGTTTATTATAGCGCCTCTAGCACAATTTATAATTCTTACACCATCTTTCATCTTTTTTATGGCTTGTGCGTTTATCATTTCTCGTGTAGAATCATTAAGAGGAGAGTGTATTGAGATGTAATGACTTTGAGCAAAAACTTCATCAATTGTTTTCAGTTCTATATTGTTGTTTTTTGCAGTTTCTTGATTTGCAAATGGGTCATAAGCTATAACTTTCATCCCAAAAGCATTAAGCCTTTTAGCAACTTCAGTGCCGATTCTTCCAAGACCTATTAAACCTAATGTCTTTCCAAAAAGTTCGGTTCCTACGTAGTTTTTGCGATCCCATTTTTTATTTTTTAAAGATTTGTAAGCTTCTGGTATGTGTCTTGCAAGCGATAACATAAGACCTATAGTGTGTTCAGTCGCAGATATTGTGTTCCCCCCGGGGACATTGGCAACTATTATGCCTTTTTCTGTAGCTGTTTCTTTGTCTATGTTGTCTACACCTGTCCCTGCTCTACCAATAAATTTAAGTTTTTGAGCAGCTTCTATAATCTCTTTGGTAACTTTTACTTCTGAACGTATAAGAAGTCCATCGTATTCTTTGATTAACTCTTTTAGTTCTTCTTGAGAAAGTTTATTGTGTATTTCTACTTTGAATTCTTTGTTTGAAAATAATGCGCCAAGTCCTTCGGTATTATCGTAGGTCATTAAAATCTTATGCATTTTACCTGCCCCTTTTATTTTGCAGTTTCAAATACTAAGCTTTCAACAATTCTTCTTCAGCTGCAGCAACACCTTTACCCTTTTCAACTTTTACGCCAAGATCACTCAATGCCATTTCAAGACAAGCAAATCCAACAAGCAAATCTGCTTTGCCTATATACCCCATATGAGCAAATCTTATTATCTTGCCTTCTAAATCCCCCTGCCCTCCGGCTATTGATACGCCATATTTTTCTCTTAAAATTTTAACTATTTTACCACCAATCTCAGCAGGAACGCAAACACTCGTAACAACATCACAAGGAACTTCGCCAAAAAGCTCTAAGTCTAAAGCTCTCATACCAGCCCTTGTTGCCCTTGCAAGCAGTTTGTAATCGTTCCACATATTTTCCAATCCTCTTTCCTTAATAAGCCTAATTGACTCTTGAAGAGCAACAATAAGGGTCACTGGAGGAGTAAACGGTGTTTCATTTGTGATATAAGATCTTTTATATTTTTTTATGTCTAAATAAAATTTAGGAATTTTTGAAGATTCTGCAAGTTTCCAAGCTTTATCGCTTAAAGTTATAAAAGCAAGTCCTGGAGCAAGCATAAAACCTTTTTGAGAACCTGAAACTGCTACGTCTACTTTCCAGTCATCAGTTCTAAACTCTTGACCAGCAAGACCTGAAATAGCATCTACAACCAAAACTGCATTAGTTTTTGAAACTATCTCGCCAATAGTTTTAATATCATTAGCAACGCCTGTAGAAGTTTCTGTAAAGGTCGTGTAGACAGCTTTAATGTTAGGATTTGCTTTTAAAGCTTTTTCTATGTCTACAGGTTTAACTACTTTTCCCCACTCTACAGAAACAGATCTAACTTTTACTCCATACCCTTCAGCTATTTTTATCCATCTATCTCCAAAATTTCCACAACTTGCTACTATAACTTCATCGCCAGGACATAGAAGATTTATAACAGCCATTTCCATTGCACCAGTCCCCGAGGATGCAACAAGATAAACTTCATTTTTTGTCTGAAAAACGTATTTCAATCCTTCAGCAACATCTCTATAAATCGCCGCAAACTCAGTTGTTCTGTGGTGGGGTATAGGCAGAGCCTCTTTTAGTGCTACTTCCGGTGGAATGGGTGTAGGACCCGGAGTTAAAAGATAATGTTTTATCATTTTCTGCATACTCCTTTCTTTTCTTTTTTGAAAATTTCCCTTTATTTTTATTTTCAGAAGATTTTTCTATGGCTAAAGATATAACTTCGTCCATATGAAATACAGGAATCATCATAATCTTTTTTCTAACTTCCTCAGGAATATCAACTAAATCCTTTTTATTGCTGCCAGGAAACAAGACCATATTTATGCCTTCACGGTAAGCAGCAAGAACTTTCTCTTTAAGTCCACCTATACCCAATACCCTTCCTCTAAGTGTTACTTCCCCTGTCATAGCTATTTTTTTCTTTACTGGTTTGTTCATGCAAACTGAAGTAAGAGCTGTAGCTAAAGCTATACCTGCACTAGGACCATCTTTTGGAACTGCCCCTTCAGGAACGTGCACATGAAAATCTGTGCTTGAAAATATGCTTTCATCTATGTCAAGTTTTGAGGCAGATGCTCTAACATAAGACAAAGCTGCTTGGGCAGATTCTTTCATAACATCGCCAAGCTTGCCAGTTAAAACCAAATCACCCTTACCTTGCATTCTGTTTACTTCTATAGTAAGAGTTTCGCCACCAACTTCAGTCCATGCAAGACCCGTAACAACCCCTATGTCATTCTCGGCTATTGTTTCTCTTTCATAGTGGGCTATACCCAAATATTTATTTAAATTATCAGGTGTAATAGTTACAGATTTTAATTCTTTATTAAACTCCAAATCTTTAGCAACTTTTCTGCAAAGATTTGCAATTTCTCTAGTAAGATTTCTTACACCCGCTTCACGTGTATAATTTTTAATCACAGTCTCAAGTACATCTTTACCCAAAATAAGTTCTTGAGAAGTTAACCCATGTTCTTCTAACTGCTTAGGAATTATAAAATTTTGAGATATATGAAACTTTTCTTCATCTGTATATCCAGAAAATCTTATAAGTTCTAACCTGTCCAACAAGGTATTTGGTATACTACTTAGAGAATTTGCTGTTGTTATAAACATAACATTTGATAAATCAAAATCAACGTCAAGATAATGATCGCCAAAAGCATAATTTTGCTCAGGGTCTAATACCTCAAGCAAAGCTGCAGATGGATCACCTCGCCAGTCAGATCCCATTTTATCTATTTCATCAAGAATAAACACAGGATTGTTTGACCCAGCTTTTTCAATTGATTGTATAATTTTGCCAGGCATAGAGCCAATGTAAGTACGTCTATGCCCTCTTATCTCAGCTTCGTCTCTAACACCCCCCATAGAAATTCTTACAAAGTTTCTACCTAAACTTCTTGCAACAGACTTGGCTATAGAAGTTTTGCCAACACCTGGCGGTCCTATAAAGCAAAGAACTGGCCCTTTAATTTTCCTTACCCTTGAGAGAACTGCAAGATATTCCAAAACTCTATCTTTAACTTTCTCAAGTCCATAATGATCTCTATCTAATATTTCTTTTGCTCTATTTAGATCCAAGTTATCTGGTGTAGACGTTTCCCATGGTAAATCTAAAATCCATTCTATGTATGTCCTTATAACAGTAGCTTCTGGTGACATGGGCATCATTTTTTCAAGTCTTGCCATCTCCTTTTGAGCAGCATCTTTAGCTGCTTGAGGTAATTTAGCCTTACTTAACTTTTCTTTAAGATCATCAACATCTTTTTGAATATCATCTTTTTGTTTAAGCTCTTTTTGAATAGCTTTCATTTGCTCTGTCAGATAATATTCTTTTTGCGTCTTTTCTATTTGATTTCTGACTCTATTTTGAATACGCCTTTCAATATTTAATATTTCTATTTCAGAATTAAGAATCTGTATTATCTTTTCTAAGCGTTGTGTTGGATTTACTAACTCCAAAACAGTTTGTTTCTCTATATTTTTTATAGCTAAGTGCGACGCTATTGTATCTGCTAGTCTTGCAGGATCTGAGATATTGTTTACAGAAACAGAAATCTCCATTGGCATCCTAGGATTTAGCTTTACATATTGTTCAAAAAGAGAACCAGCCCGTCTCATGATTGCTTCAGATTCAGGTGTCTTTTCAATCTTTTCATCAAAAACTTTTATTCCTACTTCAACATAACCTTTGTCATTTAATTTAAAGTCAGTCCATTGAGCCCTGCTTATTCCTTCAACTAAAGCTTTTAATGTCCCGTCTGGCATCTTCAATATTTGGAGAACTTCACACATTGCTCCAATAGTATAAATATCGTCCGGCGATGGGTCTTCAACTTGGACATTTTTTTGAGTAACTATAAAAATAAGTCTATTGGTAGCCATAGACTCTTCTAAAGCTCTAATAGATCTCTCTCTACCAACTGCAAGAGGCAAAACCATTGCAGGGTATAATATAATATCTCTTACAGGAAGAAGAGGCATTGTATCTGGAATTTTTAGACTTTCATTAAACCTATCCAATTCACTCATGCGGTCTCCTTTGTGTCTCTATACACAAATTTGGGGCTTTCTTTTTTCTCAACAGTTTCAACACTAACAATACACTTTACTATTGAAGAATCTCCTGGAATATTGTACATGGCGTCAAGTAAAATACCTTCTAGTATAGATCTTAACCCTCTTGCTCCAGATCCTTTTTTTATTGCTTCTTGTGCAACTTTTTCTAAAGAGTCTGGTTCAAACTCTAATTCTACATTCTCAATGGCAAACATTTTTTTATATTGCTTTACTAAAGCGTTTTTAGGTTCAGTCAAAATATGAACTAAATCCGAAACTGTCAAATGATTCAAAGTTGAAACAACAGGAAATCTTCCTATAAATTCAGGTATAAGACCAAATTTTATTAAATCCCAACTTTCAACTCTTGAAAGAATAGAATCGATATTTTTAGCAAGATTTTGAGAATTATCGGCATCTTTTATAAATCCTAAAGTTTTTTTAGATAACCTTGTTCCTATTATTTTTTCAAGACCATCAAAAGCACCTCCGCAAATGAAAAGAATATTCGATGTATCTATTTTTATATACTCTTGCTGAGGGTGCTTTCTCCCACCTTGGGGAGGAACACTTGCAATAGCTCCTTCCAATATCTTTAAAAGAGCCTGTTGAACGCCTTCACCTGAAACATCTCTTGTTATTGATGGTGTATCACCTTTTCTTGAAATTTTATCTATTTCGTCTATATATATAATACCTCTCTCAGCGCGTTTAACATCCATCTCGGCGTTCTGTATAAGCCTTAGTAATATATTTTCAACATCTTCGCCAACATATCCTGCCTCAGTCAGACTAGTAGCATCGGCGATTGCAAAAGGAACTTTGAGAATTCTTGCCAAAGTTTGCGCTAAAAGAGTTTTACCAGTACCTGTATTTCCTATAAGTAATACGTTTGATTTTTGAAGTTCAACATCATCTTTTAGAGAAGATGAATCAGCTTCTAATCTTCTATAATGGTTATATACAGCAACAGATAAAGTCTTTTTAGCTTGTTCCTGACCAACAACATAAGAATCAAGAATTTTTTTTATCTCATTTGGTTTTGGAAGTTTAAATTCAATATTATTGTTTTCTTTCTTATTAAAATTAGTAAATAGATCTACAGCACTTTTTGCACATTCTTCGCATACATATGCACCATTGCCACCGACAAGTCTATGAGGGTAGCCTTTAGCGCAAAACATACATTGTTTAGCATTAGTAATATTTTCCATTATAATCCTTTGAGTACTTTTATTTTAAACTAACTATTACTTCGTCTATAAGTCCATAATCTTTTGCTTCTTGAGCAGACATATAGTAGTTTCTATCTGTATCTTTTAAGACCTGTTGCGTGGATCTCCCTGTGTGTTTTGCAAGAATCTTGGAAAGTTTTTGTTTTGTTGAAACAAGCTCTTTCGTTTCTATATCTATATCAGAAACTGTTCCTGACAATCCACCACCATAGATTAAAGGCTGGTGTATCATTATACGGGAATGCGTTAAAGCGTATCTCTTGCCTTTTGCTCCTGCTGCAAGCAAAACAGCACCAAAAGACATAGCCATTCCCATACATATTGTAGTGATTGAGCTCTTTATAAACTGCATGGTATCGTATACAGCAAGACCTGCTGTAACCATACCTCCTGGGGAATTTATATACAAACTTATATCTTTCCCGGGATCTTCTGAATCTAAATATAAAAGCTGAGCTATTAAAATATTTGCTGAGTCAGTGGCAATTGCACCATCTGATCCACCGACAAAAATAATTCTATCTTTAAGCAATCTTGAATACAAATCATATGTTACAGCTGCGCCTTGACTCCATCTCTCTATGACAGTAGGTATTATTGACGGCATTATTCCTCCAAACTATTAACAATATCTAAATCTATCTACTTCAAAGGCATATCTTTTTCTTCAACTACAATTTTTGCATTTTTAAGAAAAAAATCAAAAAGTTTTTCTTCTTTCAAAGATAACATTATACTTTCTTTCTTATCACTAAAATATTTGTCAACTTCAGACTCTCCTCCTAGATTTGCGGATTTCATTTTGTTTTTTTCAGCTTCAACATCAGCATCAGTTACTGCTAAATTTTCATTTATATATACACCTTTAAGAATATACGAAAGTCTTACATTATTTTCGGCTTCTTCTTCAAATTTTGGGTCGTCAAGCTCTGCTTGTTTTTCAATATATTCTTTAGAAGCTCCCTGATTTTGCATATAAGTCTTCATTTTTTCGATCAAAGCTTTTTTCTGTTGATTAACTAAAGATTGTGGAACTTCAAATTTATTCTTTTCAAGTAAATAATTTATTATCTGCTTTTCAATATCTATGTCTTGTCTACGTTTTTCTTCTGCTTCTATACTTTCTTTAACTTTTGTTTTTAGATCTTCAAGATTTTCAGTTCCCATATCTTTTGCAAAATCATCATTAAGTTCAGGAAGTTCTTTTTCTTTTACTTCATCAACTTTTACTTTAAAAATCACAGTTTTTCCAGCTAATGTTTTATTTAGATAATCAGAAGGATAGTCTACCTTGAATTCTTTCTCATCTCCCACTTTTGCGCCTTTTAAAGAATCTTTAAATCCTTTAAGGGTATTTTGAGAACCTAAATCAATCATATTCCCCTTAGCAGATACTTCAGTCATAGCATTGCCTTCGCCATCAAATACGTCATAATCAATCAAAACTAAACTTGTTTCAGAAACAATACCGGTTTTAGATGGTACAAGTCTTGCATTTCTTTCTCTTAAAGCATCCAAACTTTGGTTCAGATTTTTATCGGTAACTCTATATATTTCTTTTTTCACAGGGATATCTTTATAATCTTTTACTTCAACTTTAGGATGTGCCTCAGCAGTAAAACGATACTTCAAATTCTGCCCTTGCTCATAGTTTAACTCATCAATTATAGGCAAATCAAGTGGAACAAAAGATTCTTTATCTAAAACATCTAATACAGTTTTCCTTATAGAACTCTCTACTGCTCTATCTTTAGCTTCATAGGCAAATTTATTTTTCACTACCTCCATAGGAATTTTACCCTGCCTAAAACCATTTATCTTAGCCTGCTTTTGTATTCGACAAAATGCAACTTCAATTTCTTTTGAAACAACACTCTCAGGAACTTCAACTTCCATTGTTATTGAACAAGCGTTTCTATTGATAACAGATGATTTAAAATCAATTATCTTTGTTGACTGAGCCATTTACTTTTCCCCTTTGTATATCACATCAATACTGCTTATCATAATTTAACCTCACATCTACAGCATTATGTACTTGATTTTATTATAAATTATTGCGGACGGAGGGATTTGAACCCCCACACCTTACGGTATATGGTCCTAAGCCATACGCGTCTGCCAGTTCCGCCACGCCCGCTTGTGTGATAATTATCAAAGAAAGTGCGCTGCATAGGAATTGAACCTATAACCTAACGATTAAGAGTCGTTTGCTCTACCAATTGAGCTAGCAGCGCTCTAAAAACACATCCTGACTGAAAAGATTTTAACAAACTAGAACATAAAAATCAATCATCAACGACGATATAGAAGATCTGAGATTTAATTTGACTACACGATAGAAACAGTAGATAAAAAACATGGGCGGAGAGGGAATTGAACCCTCACGGCTCTTGCGAGCCTCAGGATTTTAAGTCCTGTGCGTCTGCCAGTTCCGCCATCCGCCCACCTAAAAACTATTTAGTTTATCAGACATCTATCTGTTTTAACTTTGAGAAGTATATTATATTTTATGGTTTCTTTCAACTTTCTCGACGGCATTTAGCAATAAATACTCTTGCTTTTTAAAATATGTTCTTCAAAAGAACGAAGAAAATTTTCATATAACTTTTTTGTTGATTCAAAAAACTCACCTTTTGCATCAACATAAGCAGAAAAATTCATATATACTTCTGGTTGATACATTACAAGACTGCCAAGAGAAGAAAGAATCTTTCTTAAGTCCGCCTGTGCAGAAAATGTGCCAATAGTACTCATACTTGCACCTAAAACTGCAGAAGGCTTTTTGTTCCACAATCCAGCTCCATAAGGACGAGAGCACCAATCAATAGCATTCTTTAAAACACCTGGAATTGAACGATTATATTCAGGAGTAATAAAAAGAACACCTTCACAAGCAACTATCTTTTCCTTAAACTTTAAAACACTTTCAGAGAAATCCGACTCTATATCTTGTGAATAAAAAGGCAATAATGATATGTCATATATATCAAATTCAAAATCTTTTGGAGCTAAAGGCTTAATAAGTTCAAATAGCTTTTTATTAATAGAATCTTTTGAAATTCCTCCAATAATAACTAATATTCTCACTTACCCCTCCAATTAAAAGACAGCCTCATGCTCCTGAGTTAGCTATGCGTTAAACTTATCTTTAGTATTAGTACCTTCTATTTTAAAATCCTGATTTTGATTCTTTGCAATTTCATCTGCATAATTTATCTGCAAATTCGAAATCGAAGACGATAGCATTTCCTCTTCTTTTTCAGTTAAATTACCTTTGGTCTTATCTCTAAGCATGATAAGCATATCTATAGTGACTTGTGCACCTTTTAAATCTTTTTCTATTTTCCCATTTACAGGACTTTGCATTTTACCAAGCTGGCACCAAGCCGAAGATGAAAACATAGTTATTAGATTAAACAAATAAGGATTAATCTTCAAAATTTCTTGATCAGACATATATCCTCCATAGTTAAAAAAATTTAGACACCGTAGCATTTATTCTTTTTACAACTTCATCTTTTCCCATAAGCTCCATCATATGGAATAAGCTCGGTCCTTGAGTTCTTCCAGAAATAGCGACTCTTATTGGGTGGAAAACTTGACCTGTTTTAATGCCTTTTTCAGTAGTCAAATCTCTAGCATATTTTTCCAAAGCATCAGATGAGAAATCTTGTTGATTCTTTAGTCTTTCCGCGCTTTCTATTAAAACAATTTTTGCTGTATCTTTAGATTTCTCCGACAATAAAACTTTTTTGACAGCTTCATCATTATATACAACTTCTCTTACAAAAAAGAAATCAACAAGATAAGGAATATCTTTTAATAGTTTTATTTTGTCATGCTCCAAAGCTATGGCTTTTTTAAGTAAATCTTTATCCCAATCGTCAATAATTTTTTCATTATCCGTATATTCCAACCAATCTACAAATAGTTCATATATTTGCTCAACACTCTTTGAACGTATTTTTTCGCCATTAAGCCATAAGAGTTTTTCAGGATCAAATATTGATGGACTAGAACCACATCTTCCGGTTGAAAATTTCTCTACAAGTTCTTCTATGGTAAATATCTGCTGACTATCTTCTGTAGACCAACCAAGCAAAGCCAAATAATTTATTAAAGCTTCTTGTAAATAGCCTTCTTTTCTATATTCCAAAACAGAAGTATGTCCATGTCTTTTTGAAAGTCTTGCGCCATCTGAACCTAAAATCATAGCCATATGAGCAAACTCAGGAGTTTTCCAGCCAAGAGCATTATATATTTGTATTTGTCGAGGAGTGTTTGGAATATGGTCATCACCTCTTAAAACATGAGTTATATCCATAAGATAATCATCTATTACACAAGCAAAATTATAAGTGGGCACTCCACTCGCCTTCATAATTACAAGATCATCAAGTAGAGAATTATCAAACTCAACTCTTCCTCTTATAAGGTCATCTAGAACAGTTACTCCAGTATCTGGCATTTTAAATCTTATAACAGCTTTTCTTCCTTCTTTTTCTTTTTGTAATCTTTGTTCTGTGGTTAAATGCCTACATCTTCCATCGTACTTTGGAGGAAGTTTATTTGCTTGAGCTTTTTTTCTAATTTCATCAACTTCTTCTGATGTACAATAACATAGATAAGCAAGACCTTTAGTTATAAGATCATCTAAATATTTTTGATATATCCCACGCTCTTTTCTTTTCATCTGATAGTATGGAGCGTACTTAGACAATTCATTTCCTGGTCCTTCATTCCAATCTAATTGGAGCCACTTCATAGCATCTAGAATAACTTGTATCGATGCTTCTGTAGAACGAGCTTCATCTGTATCCTCAATTCTTAAAATAAATTTTCCACCTTTATTTTTAGCAAAAAGCCAATTAAATAAAGCTGTACGGACCCCTCCGATATGTAAATCTCCCGTAGGAGACGGTGCAAATCTTACTCTTACTTCTTTCATTTTTCCCTCTATTTTATTTCTCTCTATTTCCGCAAGAGAATTTTTATTTTTGATGTTTTTCCAAAAATGGTGGTATATAGTCTTTAAAAATAGGAGTTTTTGAATGCATTGTATTTATAATAACAGAATAAAGATAGCTATTTCTTACATCAATTTGTTGCCAACTAACTATTATTGGAATTACAACATATATAAAAGCTACAAGCCATACACATACACTTAATAACATTCCACCGATTCTGTCTAAAATATTAAGATAGAAAAAGTTGATTACTCTTACTGTAAAAGCTCCAATCATAATAACAAATACTGAAGCTATTAAAAATATCAAATAAGAATTCATCCCTTCCTGATATGGATATTTATTTGCTGCAAGAATTGCAATAAACCCGGCAATAACTGCAAAAAAAGTTCTTGCAAGTCCAGCAGACCAGCCTAACCAAATAATTAAAAGTGTAGTAATCGCAAAAAGAAGATCTACAAGCAATTTAAATACCTACCTTTTTTATTTGACACTTGCAATTACTATACCGCTAGCAAGCTTTGGATAGAAGTAAGTGGATTTCTGTGGCATTACTTCGTTGCTTAAGCTAATGGCTTTTAAAGATTGCACAGGAGTCGCAGGAACTATAATCGCAACTCTTCCTGTTTTTCTTGCAAGCAAAACAGCTTCCTTATCATCTTTTACATATGTAAATTCTGATGCATCAATATTTGGCATAAGAACATAATGTAAAGCACTTACAGCTAAATTTCTATAAGCTTTGCTTTTACCTGGCATAGCTTTTTTAAGAAAATCTTCTTTTTTTATTCTTAAAACTCTGTATTTGTTATCTTTAAAAATCATCATTGGCTGGATTTCTTTTTTTGAGAGTTTTTGAAAATCGTTTGCCAAATGAACATCAAAATATTTTTCTATATTGGCTTCTAAATCATCAGGAGCTTCTATCACTCTATGTGTAGGCCAAATGGAAATCCCACGGTCTTCCATAGGGCACAAATAAGCCATAACATAGTTATACTCTGAGGCTTGTGAATAATGCCTATCTTTTTCCTTTCTTTCTTGACTATAGTTCCAAGCAGTCTCATATCTATGATGTCCATCAGCAATAAATATACTTTTCTTTGACAAACATTTTTCTAGAGATTTAATTATATCTTCATCATCAACTGCCCAAAGTTTATGAAAAACTCCATTTTTATCTTTTGCTACAGCAGTAGGATTTCTTCTAATTACTCTTTTGCAAGTATCAAGGACACTATGGTGCTCATCGTCAAAAAGACCAAAAATTGGGCTAATATTAGCTTTTGTTGCTTTCAAAAGACTTAGTCTGTCTGCTTTTGGTTTTGCAAGAGTTTTTTCATGAGGCTTTATGGAACCTTTCCCTGAATGAGGATTCTCAAGTTTTAAAGCAGCAAAGAAACCTCTTCTTGTCATTTTTATGCCATGATCATCAAAAATTTGTTCATAAAAATAAAAAGCTGGACTATCATCTTGAACAAGAACACTTTTATCTCGCCAAGAATGCAACAATTCCGCAGCATTTTTATATTTATCATTTTTAGCTGTCTGATCTGGAAGTTCAATGTTTACAATATTAAATGGAGAGAGTTTTTTAAGACGTTCTTTTCCCTGAGGATTTATAACATCATAGGGAGGACAAATAAAATTTGTAATATTTTCCTTAGAGAACCTTATCGCTCGAAAAGGTTTTATATCAGCCATAAAAAGTCCCTCCAAAACCAAAAGAAATTTTTGATATTAATAAACATAAAAGAAAATGGAATTTTACAAAAACCTCGTAGCATTGTCAAAAAAAGTGTCAATCTATTACCAATGCGAAGTTAAAAGAGTAATGAAAAAAAGATTTACTCCTTATATTGCATTCCCATTTAGAATTTTTGTAGAATTTATGTAGAGCTTTGAGCGAACTTTATAAAAAATACGATAAACAATTGGAGGAGAAATGCTTTTAAAATTCAACAAGTTTTTAGTTCTTTTTATATCCCTCTTTCTTC
>JAITJN010000032.1 GCA_031278895.1 Candidatus Endomicrobiellum guadaloupense | reverse complement strand
ATATCTAATGTCGCTGATTTCCCTCTCTCCCTTCTTTTCTTGTGTTCTGCATTTACCAACCTAATACTACTTATCAGTGGCTTTCCTTTCAAAATCGCGTTCAGCAAGCACACCAATACTCTCTTATGTTTCTCTACTCCAAATAAATTCTTAAATACATAATCTTAACTCGGATTTAGTAACCCTGTCATTTCTCTTTTCCCTCTCAATATTCTCTTTTGCCAATACACTGCTCTTTGACAAAATTATAGTTCCCGCGCGCTCTTCCTACAAAAATCCCTGTCAATCATAAGTTAGTGACATTATCCCTTCTTTATCACTGCTAGCAATCACTATTAGCAACTCTTCTAAAATATACTCTTTTTTTAGTCCTAAATCAAATTAATGTAGCATATCACACACGCCAAACGCATGCAAGAAAGGAACTGTCTTCTTAAATGGTGAGATCTTTGATTTTTTTACTTTCTTTTTTTTATAAAACTAATATCTTTTCTATAAATTCCCCAATATTGATGCTTACTGAATATCTTTTCTTCTTTAAACTTAATCTTCTTTCCTAGGTTACTACTTTCCATGCGTTTGGCGTGGTATAAGAAGAATAATAAGAGAATTAAAAAACAAAGATGAATTAGAGTTCGCAAAATCAATCTACCAGACATTACGGTTTGGGAACTGCGTAGGAATATGTGTTTCTTTTTTGATACTTTAATTTTGATTATATTGCATACTTAACCTTAACCATTCCCAACAATCCTTCTCTCTTCCCTCCAAAGCATTCTCCTTTTACTTCCAGCTTTAACCTTTCACTCATATCCATATTTACTACACTATTATTACTACCACTACCAGCAATAGTTACTATTCCAGTAGAATCAATCTTTCCTGAGATGCTTACGACATTGCCATCAGTATTATCACTGCTTCCTCCGGTAATATCTATATTTCCCTTAGACTCAATATTCCCAGAAATGTTTACTCTGTTATTATTAGCTCTGCCATATCCCCAAACAAATCCACCATTTATATCTACATCTCATATCGCGGTGATGTTCCCATAAACATTGACAATATTATTCATACTAATTCCGTCCACATTCACTCTCCCTCCATAAATATAGTCTAAAACATTCAAATTAGAATTATAGAAAACATTTACTGTATTAAAACTTGAAGTTCCATTACTAACAATAATACCTCCAACAACTCCTTTACAACTAAAGTCTTTATAAATGTTTACTGTATTATTTTCAGCACAACCTAAAACAAAGACACTACCTCCATAAACTATGGCTTCAGTAGAAGAGCCAACACCATACACATTTACAGTATTACATGAAACTGTACCAGTTGAAGTCACACCACTAAAAAGAAAACATTCAACATCAATATTACAATTTATATTTAGTGTGTTATTTCTTACATCCCCTAATAAAGAGTCTCCCTCATTTCCTTGTCCTGCCCCTCCACAAATAACACAGTTAGCTCCTGGCGCTACATTCAAATTTAAAATATTATTATTTGAGGCTTGATAAAAATGTTGAGAACAAACACTGATATAAACAGAACTACAAACTTGTTGAATCTTAAAAGCATATCTTTTCCGTTGTCCTTAACATTTCCTTAATTTAAATCTAACAAGCATTCTTTACAGTATTAACAATACCGATTATATCTTTTACTGATTTTATATTTCTTTCTTTTAATATTTCTTCAATTTCATCAATGATTTTTATTAGATTTTTAGGAGAAAGCAGACTTGCACTACCAACGCTTACAACCGTTGCCCCGGCAAGCATAAACTCAACAGCATCTTCTCCTGTCATTATACCCCCACAACCTATTATAGGTATCTTTGTATTTTGATATGCATCATACACGCACCGAACCGACATTGGTTTTACACAAGCCCCAGACATTCCACCTTTAATAGTAGAAAGCTTTGGTTTAAAAGTTTTTACATCTATAGCGATTGCAGGATAAGTGTTTACAAGTGTAACACCATCTGCACCAGCATTTTGAGCAGTAAGTGCAAGTTCGGAAATATCTGTTACAAGAGGCGTCAATTTAGCTATAATTGGAACTTTTGAAACTTTTTTAACACTTTTTATGACATCTTGAACTAAAGGCAGATCATGGCATACTATTTTCTTTTTTAAGTTTGGACAAGACAAATTTAATTCTATTGCAGATATCCCAGACTGCTTGCTTAATATCTCTACAGTTTCCACATATTCGTCTACTGTTGCTCCCGCAACACTTACAATTACAGGAGCCCCTACTTTACGTAAATTATCAAGAGGCTCTTCAACAAAAGATTTGACGCCAATATTTTGCAGTCCTATTGTATTCAACATGCCTGAGGCAACTTCAGCAATTCTTGGTTGAACATTGCCATGACGAGGAGCCAAAGTAATGGTTTTTGTTACAATAGCTCCAAGTCTTTCCAAAGGTATTAAATCGGCAAGTTCATAGCCATAACCAAAAGTCCCTGAAGCTGTAAAAACAGGATTCTTAAACTTAATTCCAGCAAATTCTATACTCAAATCAGGATTCATATTGAATTATCAAATATCCTCTTTACTAAAGATCTTCTTGCATAAAAAGCTCTTGTTATTGAGCTATGTCCACTGCCTTTTGTCCTTGCTTGCATCCATTTCCCATATTTGTCTGTCGAAGAAACAAATCCTATCTTTTTTCAAGAAAACATTGTTGGCCCAAACTTTGATGATGTAAGTAATTTGTTGTATTATTTTTACAATATTGCGAAACTAAACCTTTATATCTCTTTACAGATAAATCTAAATATTTTTTTTCAGTATCAATTCCAACAAATTTCCTCCCATTTGCAACAGCCACAAGGCCTGTTGTTGAGCTACCGGTAAAAGGATCTAGTACGATATCTCCTTTATTTGTGCTTGCCAAAACAATTCTTCTCAATAAGTCTAACGGCTTTTGTGTTGGGTGTTTCCTAAATAATTTCTCAGAAGGTTTTGGTGTCCCAATTGACCACACGCTACGCATTTGAGTTCTGTCTTTCTTCAAAGAATCTTCTTCCCACTTTCCATTTTTCATTAAATTATAATTAAAAGTGTGTTTGCCATTTTTATCATTACGTGCCCATATCAAAGTTTCATGGCTTGCTTGTAAAAAAGCGGCAACTTAAATTTGGCGCTGCATTTGGCTTGAACCAAGTTATATCATTCAAAAAATGGTATCCATTCATCTCAAGAGCTACACCGCATTGATAAATAGAATGATATGTTCCGCTTACCCAAATAGTTCCATTGTCTTTTAGAACTCTTTTACATTCTTTAAGCCAGCCAACATGAAATCCCAAATTTTTAACAGCAGAACATTGTCCTATATCCCAATCGCCTTTTTTAACACTGACACGTTTTCCAGAATGGCACGTAAAAGAACCGTTTGATAAAAAATAAGGAGGATCGGCAAATATCATATCTATAGAATTTTTAGGAAGCTCTTGTAGTACTTTTATACAATCGCCGTTGTACAAAGTAAAGTTGTCTCTTTGAAAATATTCTCTCATTTACAGTTCCACTTGTTCTATTTTAAATACCGGACCGTCTTTGCATGTCATTTTTGTTTTGCTGTCTACTTTTACGGCGCAGCCTTGGCAATTTCCTAAACCACATGCCATTTTTTCCTCCAATGACACAAACCCTTTTACATTTTTTTCTTTAGCGATTCCTAAAACTTTTTTTAACATTAGAGTAGGACCACAAATAAATATTACATCGTTTGAATTTAAATTTCTTTGCAACAAGTCTGTTATATAACCTTTATGTCCTTTTGAACCATCTTCAGTAGAAACTTCTATTTTCCAACCAAGTTCTTTAAACTTATCAAGACATAACAAATCTTTGTGTGAACGAGCACCATAGTAGAGCGTCCCTTTTTTACTGAGCTTTGCTGCAAGGAAATGGACTGATGCTATTCCTGTACCACCAGCAACAATAACATGATTAGAATCTTTATAAGCTTCTAAATCGTAACCTTTGCCAAGCGGTCCTAAAAGCTGTATTGTCCCAACAGAAATGCTTGATAGTATATTTGTACCCTTGCCAACAACTTTATATAAAAAACTTAAAATATCTTTTTTTACATTGTAGATACTTATCGGTCTACGCAAAAAAACACCGGGAACTTCCAACATAAAAAATTGACCTGGCAGACAATGTTTTGAAGCAGCCTCCACTTTTACTTGTAATTCGAAATAACCAGCACAAACTTCTTTATTTGAAATTATACCGTAACTTCTATCAAATCTCTTATTAGATATACACACTTAATCCTCACTGTCTCTAACATTTGTTGTCATTTTTGCCAAACTATGTTGCCACTAACTATAGTCATAACAGCTCCACCTTTAAATTTTCTCCCTATAAAAGGTGAATTTTTACTCTTTGAGACCGTGCTTTCTTTAGTAAACTCATAAAAATATTTTGGATCTATTATTGTTATATCGGCAATACTATCTTCTTTAAGAGACCCTCTATTCTCAAGGTTAAATATTTTTGCAGGATTTAAACTCATTTTAGCAATAGCTTCAGACAGACTTAAAACTTCCTTATCTACGAGCTCACTTAAAACCAAACTTAACATAGTTTCAAAACCTATAATGCCAAAAGGAGCCAAATCAAACTCTCTATTTTTTTCTTCCTGTGTGTGAGGAGCATGATCAGTAGCTATACAGTCTATCGTACCATCTGCTAGACCTTTTTTTATAGCTGCTACATCTCTTTTTTCTCTTAAAGGAGGATTTATTTTAGTATTAGCATCATAGACTTTAACAATGTCATCTGTCAACGAAAAATAATGAGGACAGGTTTCAGCAGTTACTTTAATACCTTTCTTTTTAGCCTGTCTTACTAAGTTAACAGAACCTTCAGTTGAAACGTGTGCTATGTGAAGATAACCACTCGTAAGCTCGGCAAGCATTATATCGCGGCTTATCATAACTTCCTCAGCCTGTCTTGGAATACCTCTGAGTCCAAGTATCATTGAATTTTTTCCTTCATTCATTGCCCCATTTTTACTAAGTTCTTTATCTTCACTGTGAGAAATAACAGGAAGCTTAAACATTTTTGTGTATTCCAAAGTTCTACGCATTATTTGGGAATTCATTACAGGAAGACCATCGTCGCTTACAGCAACAATACCAGCCTTCTTTAAAACTCCAATTTCTGAAAGTTCAACCCCTAAAGATCCCTTTGTTGCACACCCAATTGGGAAAACATTTACAATACCTTCTTTCTGAGCTTTGAAAATAATGAATTCAACAGTCGGAGCATTGTCTATTGGAGGTTTAGTATTAGGCATGCATAAAATAGTTGTAATTCCGCCTTTTGCAGCTGACCTCGTACCTGTATAAATTGTCTCTTTACCTTCTTGTCCTGGTTCTCTTAAGTGAGCATGAACATCTATTAGACCTGGTACTGCAATTTTACCTCTACCATCAACAATATCAATTTTTTCGCTATTTGAAAATTTTGAAACTATTTTGCCGTCCTCAATCAGAATATCACCTACGACATCTTTATTCTGAGATGGATCAACAATTCGTATATTTTTAATTTGAAGATACATTTTTCCTCTTTTTTAAAAGATATAAAACAGCCATTCTAACAGCTATTCCGTTGGTCACCTGCTCATTTATTACTGCATTTTTACTATCTGCTACATCAGAAGAAATTTCTATACCCCTATTCATAGGTCCGGGATGCATAATTAAAACTCCTGGTTTAGCTAATCCAAGTCTTTCTTTTGTTAGTTGATATAATTCAACATATTCGTGGACTGAAGGGAATAAATTTTCTTGTTGGCGTTCAAGCTGTATTCTCAAGATATTTACTACATCTGCATTTTTTACTGCTTCATCCAAGTCATAATATACTTTGACACCTAAATTTTTTATATCTTCAGGAATTAACGTTGGCGGTCCTGATACAGCAACTTCTGCCCCCATTTTAGTTAAAGCCCAAATGTTGGATTTTGCAACTCTGGAATGTAGAATATCGCCGACTAACAGTACTTTTAAACCTTCAAATTTCTTCTTTTTCTCATACATTGTATACAAATCAAGAAGGCCTTGCGTTGGATGTTCATGAAACCCATCACCGGCATTTATTATTGAAGCGTTAAGGTTCCTTGCTAGAATATCTGGAGCTCCTGCCAATGAATGCCTTATAATTATATAATCGGCCTTCATAGCTTCAAGAGTTTTGCCAGTATCAATAAGACTTTCACCTTTAACTACGCTTGAAGTACCAACCGTAACATTTACAACGTCTGCTGAAAGCCTTTTTGCAGCAATTTCAAAAGAGTTTCTCGTACGGGTTGAAGGTTCATAAAATAGCGTTACTACTGTTTTTCCTATTAAAGTTGGAGCTTTTTTAACAGATCTCGTAAAAAGATCTTTAAATGGTTTTACTGAATCTAAAATTGTCTGTAACTCTTTTTTATCAAGATGCTCAAGACCAAGCAAGTCTTTGCAGTTAAGGGACATCTGTACTCCTCTATATGTTTGCCTATATTAGTTTTATCGCTACTTAAACTGCTAACTTATAAAAACTTTATCTTCGCCATCAGTCTCTTTACAATCAACTTTTATAAATTTTTCACTTTCGTACTTAACTCCAACATATTTAGCCTCTATTGGCAACTCTCTAAAACCTCTGTCAACTAAAACAACAAGTTGAATAGACTTGGGTCTGCCAAAGTCTGTAAGAACATCAAGCGCTGCTCTTACAGTCCTTCCTGTATAGAGAACATCATCAATTAAGATTATATTTTTTCTGCTCAAATCAAATGGGATATCAGTATCTTTTATTATAGGCATGTCAGATTCAAAGTCGTCAAGATCGTCTCTGTGGAGGGTGATATCTAGAGTGCCAAATAAAATTTTAGATTCTTTTACACCTGCAAGATTAACAATTTCAGATATAATTCTTTTTGCAAGAAACACTCCTTTGCTTTGTATGCCGATAACAGCAAAATCATTTATATTATGATTATCGTTAAAAATCTTTTTAGAGATTGATTTTACAGCATCTTGAAATGCTTTAGAGTCTAGTATAATTTCTGCCATTTTATTTTTTTAAACCTGATATATATTTGTCTAAACCGTCTTTTTGGAGTTTAAGGTCTTCTTTTACAACAACCTCGGTAAGCTTTATTTTGTAGGATTTCAATTTATCTTTCAAATCATCATCAGCTACTGCTATTATTTGTGCAGCCAGAATCGCTGCGTTTATCGCACCAGCTTTGCCCACTGCAACAGTAGCTACCGGTACTCCTTTAGGCATTTGAACTATTGAAAGTAAAGCGTCAAAACCTGCTAAATGTTTACATTCTACAGGAACACCTATTACTGGAAGAAAAGTTTCTGAAGCAATAATTCCAGGAAGAGCAGCAGACATACCTGCTACTGCTATAAAAACTTTCACCGCTGAGCTTTCTGCTCCATCTATGCACTGCTTTAAATGCTCTGCCGTTCTATGAGCTGAAGCAATATTTACACTATACGAGAGCTTAAACTCATCTAAAACTTTAACTGTTTCGCTAACTAAAGCTAAATCTGAAACTGAACCTGCAATAATTGCTACATCAGTTTTGTTTTCCATTTAAAGCCCTCCATGCAATATCTTTTCTGTAGTGAACTCCATCAAAATTTATCATAGAAACATTTGAATAAACTTTATCTATAGCGTTTTTTATATCTGAAGATGTTGAGACAACACCTAAAACCCTTCCTCCTGAAGTAACAAACTTCCCATCTTCTAATTTTGTTCCTGCATGAAATACTATAGCATCTTTAATATTTTCAAGCCCATTTACTTTAAACCCTTTTTTAAAACTTCCTGGGTATCCTCCTGAAGCCAAAACTACACAAACTGAAAATTTTCTTTTCCAACTTATTTTTAAGTCTGCAAGATTTGTATTTAAAATAGCTTCACAAATATCAACAAAGTCTGTATCAAGCAAAGGAAGTACAGCCTGAGCCTCAGGATCCCCAAAACGGCAATTGAACTCTAAAACGTAGGGCATAGAGCCGTTCATAATAACACCAACATACAAAATACCTATGTAGTCAAGTTTTTCTGATTTAATACCATCTATAACTTTTTTGATTATAGTATCTTCAACTTTTTTATTTAATTTATCTGTGGCTAACGGAGTCGGAGCATAAGCACCCATACCGCCGGTATTTGGACCTTCATTGTTGTCATTTATCCTTTTATGATCTTGAGAAGCTGGCATAACAGAATAAGTTTTGCCGTCAATAAATATTAAATAAGAAAGTTCTGGACCGTCTATATAGTCTTCTATAATTACATTAGCTCCTGCATTGCCTAAAGCTTTTTCATTCATCATTTGTTTAACAGCATTTATTGCATCTTCTCTATCGTTGCACATATAAACACCTTTTCCCGCGGCAAGCCCATCCGCTTTAACAACAACTTTTTTATTCTGTTGCCAATTTGCAAGAAATTTTAATGCGCTTTCAATATTTGAAAAGCTATTATATTGCGGTGTATGAATTCCATATTTATTCATAAACTCTTTTGAGTATATTTTGCTAGATTCTAATCTAGCGCCGTCTTTAGAAGGACCTATTATCTTTAATCCATTGTCTTTAAAGTAATCTACTATCCCCAAAGACAAAGGAACTTCTGGACCTACAAAAGTAAAGTCTATATTGTTTTCTTTAACAAAGTCTGCGAGTCCTTTAAAATCCTCTACAGGAATATTAACGTTTTGCGCAACTTGCGATATTCCATCATTGCTAGGAGCACAATATATTTTTTCAATCTTAGGGCTTTGTGCAAATTTCCAACATATAGCATGCTCCCTACCTCCAGAACCGACAACCAACACTTTCATTCAATCTCCAATCTATATAAAAATTTTGATTTAGAAAATATATTTTTCAAAAAATTTAACTACTACAGTAAAAGAAACCAATGCAAGAATAAATGTAATTAGTATTGATTTCCAATATTGTTTTATAGCTTTACTTGTTTTGCTTGTAGATAATGAGTTTTCTATAACTTCTAGGGCAAATTGACTACGTATTTCCTTGCTTATGTCGGCATATTCCGTAAAATATCCACATGAATAATTTTCAGCCACCCATGTTCTTTTTACCATACAGAAAATTTTGCCGTTTCCTTGCTCGTCAAGACTATTGTCACCTTGGTACAAACAATTAACGCAATAACCCATTTTGCCCGCCTTTTTCTACAGAATTTTGGACATAATAAACTAGATAAATTTTACAAAATAATATATTTAATGGCAATCATGTTGTTAAGGTCAAAATAGATAATGCCCTTTTGTAGATAAAATAAAAAGAGGTATAAAAATGAAAATATATAAAGAAGTAGAAGCGAATTCAGAGCAGATTTTGAAGATTCTCGCCAATCG
>JAITJN010000023.1 GCA_031278895.1 Candidatus Endomicrobiellum guadaloupense | reverse complement strand
ACTTATCAGTGGCTTTCCTTTCAAAATCGCGTTCAGCAAGCACACCAATACTCTCTTATGTTTCTCTACTCCAAATAAATTCTTAAATACATAATCTTAACTCGGATTTAGTAACCCTCTCATTTCTTTTTTCCCTCTCAATATTCTCTTTTGCTAATACACTGCTCTTTGACAAAACTATAGTTTCCTCGCTTCTTTCTACAAAAAACCTGTCAATCATAAGTTAGTAACATTATTCCTTCTTTATCACTGTTAGCAATCACTATTAGCAAATCTTCTAAAATATACTCTTTTTTTAGTCTTAAATCAAATTAATGTAGAATATCAGACACGCCAAACGCATGAAGAATATATACTAAAGAGTCAAAAAAGGATGTGTGAAAGAAATGGAAGAATTATTAAGATTTATAGATAGAATAGAAGAGAGAATGCAAGAAAGGGAAGTAGAGCATAAATTAAGAGATATAGTATTGTTAGCGAGGTTGGCGAATGATAGGCATTAGGGGTCTTAAAGGTTATTAGATGTAGGAAAGAAGAAGAGTTAAAAGAAGAAAAGATATTTAGTAAGCACCAATATTGGAGAATTTATAGAAAAGATATTAGTTTTATGAAAAAAGAAAGTAAAAAAATCAAAGATCTTGCCACTTAGGAAGACTGTTCCTTCCTTTCATGCGTTTGTCATTGGTGAACGCGTACATAGCATAGACTTGATAATTTATATTTGTTATATTAAAAGGAGTTTGAGATTTTATGAGTGAAAAATTAAACAATCCAATTAAATTGGGCAACATAATTATTGTTTCCGCTCCTTCTGGAGCAGGAAAGAGTAGTATATGCGATGCAGTTCTTGCAAGTGATAAAGAAAATATAACCTATTCAATATCCTATACAACAAGATCTCCTAGAAAAGGCGAAAAAAACGGCAAAAACTATTTTTTTGTAAGTGAAGAAGACTTTAAAAAAATGATTGAAGAAGACAAATTTGTTGAGTGGGCTAAAGTACACGATAATTATTATGGAACTTCAAAAGAATTCTTAGAGAAAGTATTAGATGAAGGTAAAAATATAATTTTGGAAATAGATGTTCAAGGCGGGATAAAGATAAAAAATGAATATCCTGACAGATCATGTATGATTTTTGTAATGACACCAGATTTTAAAACTCTTGAAGAGAGATTGATTGCTAGAAATAAAGATTGTAGAGATAGTATCAATATGCGTATGATTAATGCAAAGAAAGAGCTGGAGTATTTGCCTCAATACGAATATTTAGTGATAAATAAGGATTTTTCTATTGCTGTAGAATCTGTTAAAACAATCATAGCATCATTGAAATATAGAATACAAAAAGATACAATATATTTTGTTTAGATCATATTAAAAAGGAGAAGGAAATGATATTGACACAAATGCAGTTAGCATCAGCAGTATCTTCATCTAAGTTGGGCAGATATAATATAGTAGAACTCGCATTAGAGTGGATTTCTCTAAATAGACAAAGTGAAGATTTTAGAAAATTGACTCAGGCCGAAATGATAAATAAAGCCTTGAGTGATGTTGTAACAGATGTAGCTACTCCTGAGAAAATAAAAGAATTACACAAGAAACAAAAAAGGTTGATTAAAGCAGATGCTTCCAGGGAAGGACAAGGTTGTTAAGTTTTTAAATCAAGAGAGAGAGAGAAAAAAATAATGCCTTTGGATAACAAAAATATTATTTTAGGCATTTGTGGGAGTATTGCAGCATACAAAAGCTGTGATATTATAAGAAAGCTTATTAAGTTGAAAGCTAATGTTAAATGTATTTTGACTGCCGGTGGATCCCAGTTTATTAGGCCTCTTACTTTGCAAACATTATCAAAAAATAAAGTTTGTATGAGTATGTTTGACATCCCTGAAAATTTGGAGATAGACCACATATCTCTTGCTGACGAAGCAGATATTATTCTTGTTGCTCCTGCTACTGCAGATATACTTTCAAGGCTTGCATACGGAAGAGCTGACGACTTGCTTACATGCACTGTTCTTGCTTCTAAAGCGAAAGTTTTAATATGTCCTGCAATGAACACGAATATGTTTAACCATAAAGCTACAAAAAATAACATAGCACTACTAAAAGATTATGGTTATAATTTTGTAAGTCCAGAAAAAGGCGAACTTGCTTGTGGTGATTGCGGTGATGGCAGGCTTGCTCGTGTTGAAACAATAGTTTCCGCTGTTGATGGACTTTTATCATAATGCAAAAAAAACTTACTTTTCTTATACTTTCAGGCCCTACCAAAGAATATATAGATCCTGTTAGATATATAAGCAATGAGTCCTCAGGTAAAATGGGTTTAGGTTTAGCTCGAGCTGCATTTAAAAAAGGCCATAATGTTATTTTTGTCTCAGGTCAAGTTTTGCAATATCCAAAAAATGTTAATCTTATAAAAGTTGTTAGTGCATTAGAGATGTTTACTAAAGCTAAAGCTAATTTGAAGAAGGCTGATATAATTATAAGCGTTGCAGCAGTTGCTGATTATAGACCTGCCAAATTCCAAAAACATAAAATAAAAAAAGTTGGTTCATCAATATATTTGGGACTTAAAAAAAATCCTGATATTATAAAGTACTGTGGGAAGAATAAGTTTAATCAAGTGGTAGCTGGCTTTGCACTGGAAACTTATCATTTGTTAAAGAATGCAAAGATAAAATTGAAAAACAAAAACCTTGATCTGATAGTTGCTAATGGACAAGAATCTTTTGGATCAGACTTTACGTCAGTTTATTTAATGAATTCTGAGGAAATTTTACAAATAATCAATAAAAGCAAAAATTTTATTGCGGGAAAAATTATAAATGAAACAATTCGAATATTTGAAAATATTAAAAATGTCCAAAAGAACTCTTGAAGAATACTTAAATTGGGGTGAAAGTGAAATTCCTAAGGTTGCTTCTGATAAGGAGCTTATGACTAAAAAACAATCCGTTATAAAAAAGGACATTCAAGAGAAGTTTTCTAAAAATATTTTAGGATATAAAGAAAAACTTGAAGTTTTAAAAAAGAAAATTGACTCTTGTGTTGATTGTCCATTGGGAAAGAGCCGTCTTAATGCTGTTATTGGTGTTGGCTGTCCAAATGCGGATTTGATGTTTGTAGGTGAAGGGCCAGGGTTTGACGAAGATCATAAAGGTGAGCCTTTTGTAGGTAAAGCTGGACAGCTTTTAACAAAAATTATAGAAGCTATGGGCTTTACAAGAGAAACTGTCTATATAGCAAATATTGTTAAATGTCACCCTATGATAGACCCTACAAATCCTGAAAAAAGATCTAACGATAGACCTCCTACTCCAATTGAAATAGAAACTTGTAGACACTATTTAGATGAACAAATTAAAATTATTAAGCCTAAAATCATAGTAACTTTAGGGACGTCTTCAACAAAAGGTCTTTTATATACCGAAGAATCAATAAGCGAAATTAGAGGTGTTGTAAAAGAATATAACGGTATAAAACTTATGCCTACATATCATCCTGCGGCTCTATTAAGAAATCCTAGTTTGAAAAAATCTGTTTGGAGTGATATGAAAAAAGTAATGCATTATTTAAGTACGGACAAAATATGATACTTCTAGATGTAGCTGTTCCTGTTCCGTTAAATAAAACTTTTCATTATCTACCATTAGAAGGTATAAATCCGCAATCTTTTGTAGGAAAAAGGGTTAAAGTTCCTTTTGGTAAAAGGATTTTGTTTGGATATGTTTTATCTTCTTTAGATATTAAAGAAGAGACTTATTTCAAAGTTAAGCCCATCATAGATGTTATAGATGAAGAAAACCTTATAGACAAAGAAGCTAGAGAACTTGCAGACTATATTTCAAAAAATTATGTATGTTCTTTAGGTGAAGCATATGCTTCCATAATACCCATTTCCATGAAGATGCCTAAAAAAATTTCTAAAAAGACAAAAGATAATTTTGAAATTAAAAGTGAAAGACATATCCTAAACAATCAACAACAAAATGCTGTTTCTATAATAAACGAAAATTTAGATAAAAATTCCTATAGTACTTTCCTTATACATGGCATTACAGCATCTGGGAAAACCGAAGTATATATAAATGCCATAAATCATGCTTTAAGTCAAGGTAAAAGCGCAATAATGCTTATACCAGAAATCTCTTTAACACCTCAATTTGTAGACATAATGGCAAAAAGATTTGGTTCAATTTTAGGTGTTTGGCACAGCGGTATTACAAATGTTGAAAAATATAAATTATTTCATAAGGCAAAAACAAACGAAGTAAAAATAATGCTTGGTGCAAGATCTGCAATTTTTTCACCATTTAAAAAAATAGGCATTATCATTATTGACGAAGAGCATGAATATACTTATAAGCAAGAGCAAAAACCATCATATGATGCAAGAGAAATTGCAAAATGGCGAGGTAAGTATCATAATGGAGTTGTTGTTTTTGGTTCCGCCACACCTTCTTTAGAAAGCTATAAAGACGCTAAAGATAACAATATTGGCTTGATAGAACTAAATGAACGAATAGATAAAAAAGAATTGCCTGAAGTCAAAATTATTTCGCTTAAAGAAAGATTATTCAATACCAGTTTGCTTCTTCCTGAAACTGTTGATGCAATATCAAAAGCTTTATCTAGAAAAGAACAAATAATAGTTTTTTTAAATCGCAGAGGATACTCTCCAGCGATTATGTGCAGAAAATGTGGGAGTGTATATCAATGCCCTAATTGTTCTATTTCAATGGTATTTCATAGAAATCCAGATCTAGTAAAATGTCATTATTGCAGTGAGACAAAATATTTACCATTAACATGCTCTGTCTGTAAAGGCAGAGAAATTGCTGTTTTTGGCTCAGGTACTCAAAAAATTGAAGATGAACTTAAAAGATTATTTAAGACTGCAAGAATTTTTAGATTAGACAGCGATACAGCGTCCTCTAAAGAGAGCTATGCAAATGCTTACAACGGTATAAAAAGCAAAGAGTATGACATATTACTTGGAACTCAAATGATAGCAAAAGGGTTTGATTTCCCTAGAGTAAGTTTAGTATGTGTTATAGACGCAGATACATCTTTATATCTTCCTGGATTTAAGTCTGTAGAAAGAACTTTTCAACTTGTAACCCAAGTTGCAGGGCGCAGTGGAAGGGGGGATATCAAAGGCACTGTTATAGTTCAGACAAATAATCCGGCACATTATGCAATAGAACATGCTAAAAATCATGATTTTGTAAACTTTTATAATATAGAAATTGAGCAAAGGAAAAAAATGTTCTATCCTCCATATTGCGATGTTGCAAAAATAGTGTTAAGAAATAAAAATGAGGAAAAAGTTGATGAAGATTCTGAAAACCTTTTTGCTTTTTTGAAAGATTTAAATAATAGTCATGAGTTAGCATTAAAACTTTTAGGACCTGTACCGGCTTATATAGCAAAACTAAATAATACATATAGAAGACATATAATTATCAAAGGCAAAAGGCAAGAAATTTTATATCTTGCACAATTTGTAGAAAGTTTTAAACAATTTTCAGGTACATTTGTTGGTGTAGAAATAATGCCTTCCGAGCTGATATAAAACAAATTTATTTGTATAAAAGGAGACTGAAGGCAAAACATCGGCTGGTTAATCATAATCAAATATCTAGTAAATCACACTTACTAAAAATACCATTTGTATAGAAAAAACACAATTTTCTAGATTGACCGTTACTAATAGTCCCAATATAGTTATCGTCTTTAAGTATATGAGCATCTATGATCTGACACTCATCTAAATATAGATGTAACTCATAATTTATTGTGCGAAACCCATTTTTTTCTATAGTTGTGGCAATACAAGCAAATAAGTTATGTATATTATCATTGGCTTGTAGAGTGCCTATTTGAACTCCATGTAAATTTTCTCTTGTTATGTATGGAACATCTATTATGGCTTCTGCTGTTGTATCCCAACCTGCAGATATTTTCTTGAAATTGAACTGCTGTATTACAGGATAATTATCGTAAATAAAAGTAACGTTGATAATAGCATCACCTCTATCAATATTGAACTCAAGGTTCCAACTCCAAAACTGCTGACTATCCTCACAAGAAGCATCAACATTGGAACTTGCAAACAAATCTGGAGTGCTAGGAACCTCCTTGAGCTTAGGAGATATTATTTTAGGATTTCTATAAAAATCTACATTATTAGGTTCAGAATCGTTTTTTCTATAAACAAGAACAGGCAAAAATACAACTGCTTAAGTAAATAAACAAAAAAATCAAATTTGTTTTATTTAAAAGGAGGATTCTCATACTTAAACTCCTTTTTATTCTTATATATTTATAATACTATAATATAACGAGATGAGAAAGTCTTTTTTTTTTGAGACTTTTTTGTGAATTTTAAGTGTTTTTAGAGGGAAAAAGTTTATACTGACAATCAATTTAAACAATAAAAATTTAGTTTTTATCCTAAATTTGATTTTTTTGTTATATATTTATGCTATATAATGATTATTCTAACAAGGAGTGGAGGTATTTATGCTGAAATTTATACCAAGAGATTTGTATTTGCAAAAGCTTATAACTTTAAAAGATAAGCAGTTAATTAAAATTGTTACCGGTATTCGTAGATGTGGAAAATCTACTCTTTTTGAGTTATTTAAAAATTAACGATAAGTATTATCTAGCTGATATTGGTCTTAGATATTTTTTACTTGGATCTCAAAAAGCAGATATGGGACGTATGATTGAAAATGTAGTTTATCTTGAACTTTTAAGGCGAGGTTATGATGTAAGCGTTGGGAAATTTGATTCTAATGAAATTGATTTTGTTGCGATCAATGATAAAAGTATAGAGTATTACCAAGTTGCTCAAACTACAAGAGAAGAAAAGACTTTAGAAAGAGAGCTGAAATCTCTTAACAAAATTTCTGACCATAATCAAAAGTTTTTGTTAACGCTTGATGAAGATCCACTAACATCATACAATGGCATAAAAAAAATAAATATATTAGATTGGCTATTGGATGAGATGTAAAAAATATGTAAATTTATGATATAATAGTCTCACTTAAAGTGGATACTAAAATATTTTTGAAGTTAAGGGTTGATGTTTACTATTAACTTAAGTGTTTTGTTAGGTATTGTAAAGGAAATTAATGAAATATGGATTTGTTAAAATTGCGTCGGCGACTCCTAAGGTTATTGTTGCAAACCCACAAGCAAATGCTACAGAAATAATAGAGCTTATAAAACAAGCAAACAAAAGTTTAGTTGAGCTTTTAGTTTTTCCAGAACTTTGTGTAAGTGGATATACATGCGGAGAGATGTTTTTGTCAGATGTCCTCAAGGAATCTGTTTATAAGGCATTAGATAAAATCTGCAAGTATACTACTGGCAAGAAAACGTTAGTATTTGTTGGATCCCCTATATGGAAAGAAAACAAATTATATTCTTGTGCTGTTGCGTTTCAAAATGGAAAAGTTTTGGGTGTTGTTCCAAAAACTTTTCTTCCTTCTTACTCTGAATTTTATGAACTTCGCCATTTTACCTCAGGTAGAGATTTATCAGGAATGGTTTCAATATATGACAAGGATGTTCCGTTTGGAACAAATATACTTTTTTCTGCAAAAAATAATGAAGATATAAAGATAGCTATAGAAATATGTGAAGATTTATTTGCTCCATGTCCGCCATCAGGACGTCATGCTCAAGCGGGTGCAATTATAATTGCCAACCTTTCCGCATCTAACGAGCTTATAGGGAAAAGTGATTATAGAAGGACATTAATAAAGGCCCAAAGCGGGCGTTTGTCTTGTGGGTATGTGTATGCGTCTGCTGGTAGTGGGGAATCTGTAAACGATATGATTTTTTCTGGACACCGTATTATTGCAGAAAACGGAGATATAATTACAGAAAGCGATCTTTTTAAAGAAGGGCTTACAATAAGTGAGATAGATACTGAAAGACTTTCTTATGAACGCCGCAGATTAAATGTTTTTGAAGTAAACTCAGGCGGTTACATTAATGTAGAGTTTGATTTTAATGAAACAGAGAAAAACTTAATTAGATATATTGCACCCCTATCATTTGTACCAAATGATGAGCATTCATTGTTTAGCAGGGCTGAATTAATTCTAAAAATGCAGTCGCAAGCTTTGGCTGAAAGATTAAAATTTACTGGTCTTAATGCAGTTATAGGTATTTCTGGTGGGCTAGACTCAACGCTTGCTTTACTTGTAACATTAAGAAGCTATGAAATACTTAACAAAGATAAGAAAGATATTAGAGCTATTACTATGCCAGGCCCCGGAACAAGCAAAAAAACTTTAAGAAATGTAGAAAATTTAGCTAAAGCTTTAAATATATATATCAGAAAAATTTCAATAACAGAAACTGTTAATAGACATTTAAAAGATATTAACCATATCGGGAAAAAAGATATAGCTTATGAAAACGCTCAAGCTCGTGAACGTACGCAGATACTTATGGATATAGCAAATGCCGAGAATGGTCTTGTAATAGGTAGCGGCGATTTATCGGAAATTGCTTTAGGATGGTGTACTTACAATGGCGATCATATGTCTATGTACACGGTTAATTCCTCAGTTCCTAAGACACTTGTAAAGCATCTTGTGTCTTATGAGGCCAAAAGAGTTGAGAAATATAAAAAGGCTTTAACTGATATTCTAAACACAGAAATAAGCCCTGAGCTTCTTCCATTAACAGGTGGGGAAATTTTCCAAAAAACAGAAGATATTATAGGACCTTACGAATTGCATGACTTTTTTTTATATCATATGGTACGCTTTGGGCAAAAACCTCAAAAAACACTTTTCCTTGCTACAAAAGCATTTAATAAAACTTATTCTGAAGAAAAAATAAAAAAACATTTCAAAACTTTTTTAGAACGCTTCTTTTTTAGTCAATTCAAACGAAATTGTTTCCCAGACGGGGTTAAAATTGGTACAATTTCGCTGTCCCCGCGAGGCGATTGGAGAATGGCGACCGAAAGCAGCGCTGAGGAATGGCTTAAGAACCTCAAAAAATAATAAATAAAGTATTTAATCTGTTAGTTATATTTTATGCTATTCATATAGAAAATTAGTGATACTTAATAAAGAGGAGCTTTAAAGGTAAAAAATTTTTAGAAAATGTTGAAGATAATTAAACTTAGGTGAAGGTTAGTTTAAAAATTATCAGAAAATAAATAAAAATAGGGTGTCTGTACACTGAAATGATAGAATACTTAAAATATTTTGTGGAGTTCTGCTTTAGTTTGGGAATGTTTGTAAATGCTGTTTTGTTTTTCCCTCAGATAGTTAAGTTGTTCAAAACTAAAAACGTTGAAGGACTTTCTTTACTTACTTTTATAGGGTTTAACATTATACAATTTTTTAGTTTACTACATGGGTATATTCATAAAGATTATATTTTTATGTTTGGAATGACATTAAGTTTGATATTGTGTGGGACTATTACTTTTTTGATTATTCTGTACAAATTTAGAAATATAAAATTGAAAATGTAATCTTAATCTTAATAGAGGTACTTTTTATGTCGACAAACAGGTTAGTAAAGTGGAGTAAACAAGCCCAAGAATTTTTTGAAAAGGCAGAAGATAACAGTATAGTTTTAGATTTGGTTATATCATATGGATGTGTAAGTCAAACAGGAGAAGGGGTTTGAAGAACTTGTAAATACAATCAATAGTGAAAATATTAAAAGAAAAGTAAAAAAGGTCGTTATAACAGACACATCTTACCTCTATAGACATGTTATCTCACAGTTTTCAGGATATTGTGATCAAAATCTACCTACACAATGGTACTTAAAAAATAAAGATGCAATAACAAAATTAACTGTTCCAACAGAATTGAAATCTTGGGTTAGCGGTTTAGAAAACAATGGTTTTAAAGATTGGTATAAACAAATAAAGGAAGACTTTGTAAAGGATTCCAATTTTAAAAATGCAGTGGTTGAAATGGCAAATAGTGCACTTTTAAAATCAGGAAATGATGAAGAAATAGGAAGGAATATAGATTTTATACTAGAAGAAACAGCTTATACATGTTTAAACTTTAAAAATATAAATATGGTGTATCCTATGAGTATTGTTGGCCCTGTGCAAATGGCTATTGAAAAATATAATCTAGATGTACGTCACTTGGCTTATGATATATCAGATCATGCAGTTCGAAACAAATGTCTAGTTTTAGATAGGGCTAAAGTTAATAACGAAATAATTACTTTTATTACAGAAAAAGTTGCGAATGTAAATTTTTTTGTAATAGACAAACAAGGCACTTTTATATACAGAAATGAATCAACAAAGAAAATAGTCAAGGAAGACAACGCAAAAAATCTGAATAATGAAGTTTGGGAAAACAATACGAAAGTTATAAAAGAATGCAAACAATTTATATTTGAAGAATCAGACAAGAACAAAACATTTCTATCAGTGAAGTCGCCATTAGTAATAAATGGTAAAGTAGAAGGGATAATAGGATTGGCAATAGATATAACGGATAGGAAGAAGAAAGAAGAGTTGAAAAGTGAGTTAAAGAGGAGAGAAGAGTTGTATACTATAGCCAAAGAA
>JAITJN010000041.1 GCA_031278895.1 Candidatus Endomicrobiellum guadaloupense | reverse complement strand
TCAGCACAACCTGAAGAAAAGATACCACCTCCAATAACAGCACATTCTCTACAAACGCCACCACCACCATAGACATTTACAGTATTACGTGAAACTGTACCAGTTGAAGTCACACCACCACAAAGATAACAATCATCATCAATATTACAATTTACATTTAGTGTGTTATTTCTTACATCCCCTAATAAAGACTCTGGCTTATTAGGATCAACAACCTCTCCTTGTCCTGCTCCTCCACAAATAAAACATCTAGCTCCTGGTGTAACATTCAAATTTAAAATATTATCATTTGAGTCTTTTTCAAAAGGTATTGAATAATTATTACTATCATCTCCATTTGCTGCGACACAAGCATCGTCAGGTATTTTAAAATCTATGTTAACAGTTTTTCCTGCAAAGGAAATATTATAAAAAAGACAAGAAGAAAGAGGGATATAAATAGAACTAAAAACTTGTTGAATTTTAAAAGCATTTCCCATCCAATTGTTTATTATAAATTTTGCTTGAAGCTCTACATAAATTCTACAAAAGTTTTAAATAGGTTGCAATATTAGGATATGAAAAATATCAAACACATATAGGAAAAAGTAAATAGCTAAATTTCACATATTGTGATATTCTACAAGGCAGTGAAAATAATTTTATTATTATGTATCATTAAGTGTACTTAATGTGAAAGTAATAAAAATAAATACACAAGGAGCACGATGTGAACTTTTCTATAAAGGAATCTTTACAGTCGTCTTTTGAGGTGTTTTGTCAAAATATTTTTAAAGTTGTTTTATTGTCTGCACTGGCAGTATTGTTTCTTGTTTTTACACAAAGTATATCAGCATTTTTTTTGTCGAACTATTTCAACTCTTTTTTGGGAGTAATAGGATTTGATTCGCTTCCTGTAGTTTCAAAAGCAATACTTCTCTTTTTTATCTTATTTAAAGATGCAATATTTTTAGCACAAGCATTAGTTCTATTATTTCTTACAAATGCATTTTTACCTGCTTTTGATGGTTGTAAAGTGGAAATAAAAAAATGGTATCCAGGTATAAAAAAAATTGGGAAATTTGTTACAGGAATGGCAGCGCTTCTTGTTACGCCAACGATTTTATCAGCAATTGCTATATTTTTTCCAGGACAAGACTCTTTACAAATGGTTTTAGCTGCAGTTACAATTGTATTAACAATATCATTATTTAGATATTTTTTTTTCTATATAGAAATAATTGAGGGTGTTTCTATTATTAAATCATTTAAAAATAGTGCAAAAGCAACTAAAGGTAACTTTTCGCCTATAGCTTTTTTAATTGTTGTTGCTTTATTAGTAAATATAGCTATTTTTTTATCTGCGGCATTTGTGGAAAGATTAACAATTGTATTTATTCTATTTACTCTTCCAATGACAGTTTTAATTCTTGCACATATATATAGTCAACTAATACAAGATTCTTCTGTGAATAATTCTCAAGATAAAGCTTTGAGTATTGAAGATGATGTTGTGGAAAGCGCTGAAAAAGAATTGATATAAAGATTTACAAAAGGAGGCAATATGGATGAAAATAAGCTTATTGCCGTAGTTGGTGTTTCTGAAAATCCAGATAAATTTGGGTATAAGATTTTTAATGATTTGCTTGGTGCTGGATTTAAAGCTGTAGCAGTTGGCGTTAGAGGAGGGAGCGTAGCTGGACAAACAGTATACAAATCTTTAAAATATTTGCAGGCAAAGCCTGATATAGTTTTAACTGTTGTTCCTCCTGTAGGCACAGAAAAGACAGTGGATGATGCTATAGAGCTTGGAATAAAAGAAGTTTGGATGCAACCAGGCTCTGCCTCTGAAAAAGCTACAAAAAAAGCAAAAGCTGCAGGAATAAAAGTTACAGACCATGGATGCTTTATGGTAGCTCATGGAATTTGGTAATGTAGAGTTAGTTAAAGGCAAATATGCAGATAAAGAAAAATTTTACATAATAGACAGCGCGGAAACAAATAATTTTAACGATTCGCAAATAATGCAAAAAATTGGCGGACTTTGGCAAAAAGTAGCAAAGCTGCCTAAAATATACCTTTAATTTTAACAATACAACCAAAACTATTCAAATATACATTGCAGTTAAAATAAAGGATGGAAAGTATGTTTAATAGTTTTAGCGCAGTATTTTTTGACATGGATGGAATTGTTGTAGATTCTATGCCGTACCATTTTATTTCTTGGTTTGAAGCATTAAGAAAGTATGATGTCCACTTAGGGCCTATGCTTGTATTTCAGATGGAAGGTGCCAAATGGGTTGAAATTGTAAAGACTGCATTTATTCAATCAAATAAGACACTAACTCAAGAAATTATAAACACAATACCTTCTGAAAGAGAAGAATTGTTAAAGAAATACTTCAAACGATATATTTTTGACGGGATTCCTGAATTCATAAAATTGTTGAAAAATCAATGTGTTTTTCTTGGGCTTGTTACGGGTTCCTATTACAGTGAAGTCCAGAAAATATTACCTAAAGAGTTGTTTGATTTATTTGATACAATTATTGCTGGAGATTCGATAAAGAATGGCAAACCTGCTCCTGAACCATACTTAACTGCAGCAAAAAATTTAAAAGTTGATCCTAAAGAATGCTTAGTTATAGAAAACGCTCCGTTTGGTGTCAAATCAGCGAAAGCTGCGGAGATGACTTGTTATGCTGTAGCCACAAGTTTGTCTAAGGAATATCTTTTGCAAGCAGATAGAGTATTTGAAATGCACGAAGAGTTATATAACTACTTTGCCGAAGAATGGATGCTGTAAAATATTTTAGCTTTATCACACTAAAGGTGGCATTCAAATTAGGCAATTGAATAATAAGTATCGGCATGATAAATGGTTCTTGCTGTATATACAGCCCAAGCCATTTATGGCGTCATAAAATGTGCTAGAGATCATTGATATTTACTTTAAGCGAGTAGATTTGTATGTAATAGAAGAATAATACATGCTACGTAGTACGTGCCTTTGATTTAATAAAGGCTGCTTGACAACAACTAATATTAATAGTCGTTCTCTTTAGCAGTCATAAAAATGGTAGAATTTGACACTATTAAGCAAATATTCCCCTTGTTCGGCGCTGGGAAGATATCTAATATTTCGCAATGAAAATATAGAAGATAAATATCAAATAGGAGCGGCGATTTATGAGAAAAATCAACAGAGGCTTTGTTTATTTTTTTGGTGCACTTGGTGGACTTCTTTTCGGGTATGACACAGGAGTTATCTCTGGAGCAATACTGTTCATTAAACACGATATGGCTTTAAGTGCTTTTTCTCAGGGTATTGTTGTAAGCGCAATTCTTTTGGGCGCTATTATCGGTGCTGCTGTTATAGGTTCTTTATCAGATAAATACGGACGCAAAAATATGGTTCTCCTTTCAGCTGTAATCTTTGCATTAGGGTCGGTCTGTTCAGCGTTAGCTGGCAATGTAATAATATTAACAATTTCAAGAATAGTATTAGGAACTGCTGTTGGTGGTGCATCTGCATTGGTGCCTTTATATTTAGCAGAAATGGCTCCAGCTAAGTACAGAGGTACTCTTTCTACTTTAAATCAATTAATGATTACAATTGGTATTTTATCGGCATATATGGTCAACTTAGCATTTGCAAATTATCCTTATGGATGGCGCATAATGCTTGGATTTGCCGCTCTGCCTGCTGTAGTATTATTTGCAGGTACTTTATACTTGCCTGAAAGCCCAAGATGGCTTATAAGCAAAGGTCTAGGAGATAAAGCTTACGAGATTTTAAAAGCAGTCAGAGTCAACACTACACCTGACAAAATAGAAGAAGAAATATCTGAAATTAAAGAAGCAAACGTAAAAGAAAGTGGCGGGTTTAAAGATTTATTGCAAAAGTGGGTTAGATCTGCATTAGTCATAGGAATAGGCCTTGCTGTATTTCAACAGCTTATAGGAATAAATACAGTAATTTATTATGCTCCTACAATTTTTGCAGAAATAGGCCTTAAAGATATTTCTGCAATTTTAAGCACCGTTGGAATAGGACTATTAAATGTTTTGGTTACTGTCCTTGCATTGTTTGTTATGGATAAAATTGATCGCAAGAAAATGCTTATTATTGGAAGCACTGGAATGGCTGTATCTTTAGTTTTATTATGTATAGCTTCACAATTTCCACTAGCAAACAATGATATTTTAGGCTATATTACTTTGGCTTTTTTGTGTGTATATATATTTTTCTTTGCCCTCACCTGGGGGCCTGTTATGTGGATAATGATAAGTGAAGTTTTTCCTCTTAAAGTAAGAGGTCTTGGCGCAGGTATAAGCAGCGTAGCTAACTGGACTGCAAATTTAGCTGTTGCTTTGGTGTTCCCATTTTTCTTTGAGAAAGTAGGCAATCTATTATTTCTTTTCTTTGCAATAATGGCTGTTTTATCTATATTTTTTATCAAATATAAAGTTTTTGAGACTAGGGGAAAGTCTTTAGAGGCAATAGAAATGATGCTATATAATAAATCAAAAATTAGTTAGCTTATACCTCTCACTCTCCCTCAGGCTCCTATTTTTTTCATATCATGTGGACGAATGTATATATTATTTATATAAAGAGCAACCGGGGAGTATAATTTTTGTAATTGCTTTTCTATCAACCACAAAAAAAATTTAATTATATTGCATACTTAACCTTAACCATTCCCAACAATCCTTCTCTCTTTCCTACAAAGCCTTCTCCTTTTACTTCCAGCTTCAACCTTTCACTTATGTCCATTTTTACCCCAACTTCTCCTATCATTGTCACTCCTTCAAGACTTACCTTTTCTATTTCCTTCCCTTCTGCTTTCGCTTTGATTTCTCCACCCAACTCTTCCTCTAATCCTACTCCTATATACGGATTTACTTTCCCTTCATACTCTCCTTTTACTCCTACTCTTATTCTGTTTGACATCACTCCTTCAAATTTTATCTTCTCATTTCTTGCTAGTCTTATTTCTTTCCCTTCTTGCCATGTACACGTATATCTTCCATATCCTTCTACTTTCATCTTTTCACTTACTTTATATCCATATCCACACCCTACATGCATTCCTACATACAGCGCTTTATAA
>JAITJN010000035.1 GCA_031278895.1 Candidatus Endomicrobiellum guadaloupense | reverse complement strand
TAAAAGAAGCAATGGCACAGATAAAGGGAAAGAAGTATTATGAGAAGTATGGAGATAAAGAAGTAAGTTTATTGGCAATAGCGTTTGGAGAAAAGAGAGGGATAGGGTGTAAGTTTGAGTAATGAGAGACGAATTGAAAGAAAAAGATTTTAATTTGCAAATCGCTAAGAAGTGCGCAAGAAGCAATGGAAATGGGGAGAGAAATAGCATCAAATCTGGTGAATGCGCAAGGGGAGCTGCCTCTAGAAGCAATAGAAGCATGGCAAGAAATTGATAAAGGTAAGTATTACAGAGAAGAATCAAACGAAGAAATATTAGAAAAAATAATAAAACCCTTCCAGAAGACATAGCAAGACAAATCAGAGAACAATTGGAAATAGATAATACAAAGAACATCAAGCGATGGAGTAATGTACTTTAACATTGAAGATAGGCAGATCCACGTGAATTCAGCAAAGAAGTGATTTAAGGAGGGTATATATAACAAAAGATGCAGATGTATCGAGAGAAAACGTAACAAGACTAGAGCAAGAGATAGAAGTGCAAGAAATATTTAAGCTAGATGAGTCCGAAAAGTATTGCGAGATATAAGTAAGAAGAGAGAAGTTAAGTGATTTAAAGTTTGTAGAAAGAGCGCTAGAGGTAAAGAGGAAACAATGGGCAACAGCAATTAATAAATGTGATAGATGGGCTACAGATAAGTAGTGAAGAAGGAGTAAGAAGGTTAAGAGTATCAATAACAGCAATTCATAGATTAGGGTTGAAAGTAACAATATGGGTAGCATTGGAAAAGAAGAGTACAATGAAAAGTTATCGTATGAAGAGCAAAGGCAGTGCAGGGAATATTTAAAAAGTATGGAATACCAGAAGCAAAAATGGGGAATATTGTGTATGGAAGTAAAAAGTATATAGGGCTAAATTAGTTTTCTATATAATCAGCTAAATTTTTGTATATAAAAAATAAAGTTTAGTATAATACTAAGTTACAAATAAATGATGATATATTTTGGTTATTATGAGAAGTGATCAGATAAAAAAAGGTGCTATTAGAGCGCCAAATAGATGCTTATTATATTCTACTGGAATAAGTCCAAAAGATTTAGGTAAACCTTTTATAGGGATAGCTTCATCTTTTACAGATTTAGTTCCAGGTCATATTGCTATGCGTGATTTAGAAAGATATATAGAAAGAGGTATTGCCGCAGGCAGTGGAGTCCCATTTATTTTTGGATCTCCTGCAGTTTGTGACGGTATCGCTATGGGTCATAGCGGTATGCATTATTCTCTAGGATCAAGAGAGATAATCGCAGATCTAGTTGAAACTGTTTCAAAAGCGCATATGCTTGACGGTCTTATTTTGCTTTCAAATTGTGATAAAGTTACACCTGGCATGTTGATGGCTGCTGCCAGACTTAATATACCTGCCATTGTTGTTACAGCTGGTGCTATGATGACTGGCATGTACGACAAAAAAAGACGCTCAATGGTAAGGGATACTTTTGAGGCTGTAGGGCAGTTCCAAGCTGGAAAAATTAATGAACAACAGCTTGGCGAGTTGGAAATGGCTGCCTGCCCTGGTGCTGGTGCTTGTCAGGGAATGTATACAGCAAATACTATGGCATGTTTAACTGAAACAATGGGAATGTCTTTACAAGGTTGTGGTACTGCTTTAGCGGTAAGCGCCAAGAAAAAAAGAATTGCATATGAATCAGGCATAAGAATAGTTGAACTTGTAAAAGAAAATATTAAGTCTAGAGATATTTTGACTTTAGATGCTTTTAAAAATGCAATCACTGTAGATATGGCTTTAGGCGGTTCTACAAATACAGTTTTACATCTTCCAGCTATAGCTAATGAAGTTGGTATAAAACTTCCTTTAGAATTGTTTGACGAAATTTCTAAAAAAACGCCTCAAATCTGCTGCTTAGAGCCTGCTGGTGATCAATATATGGAGGATTTAGATAATGCAGGTGGAGTATCTGCCGTGTTGTCAGCTCTTAAAGACAAGTTGGTATCTTCAAAGACCGTTACAGGTATTGATGTAAAAGAAATAGCCTCATCGTCAAAAATTTTAGATGAAGATGTTATAAGAGCAAATAATCCTTATAAACCAGAAGGCGGTATTGCTGTTTTAAAAGGGAATATTGCGCCAAACGGTTCTGTTGTAAAACAAGCAGCTGTAAGCGAAAGAATGAAAGTGTTTACAGGCAAAGCTAGAGTATTCAACTCTGAAGATGATGCAATGAAAGCAATACTTGATAAGAAGATTGTTCCAGGAGATGTTGTTGTTATAAGGTATGAGGGTCCGGCAGGTGGACCTGGGATGAGAGAAATGTTAAGCCCAACAAGCGCTTTGCAAGGAATGGGTCTGGCAGATTCTGTGGCTCTTATTACTGACGGACGTTTTTCTGGTGGAACTAGAGGTCCATGCATAGGTCATATCTCTCCCGAAGCTGCTTCAGGTGGAGCAATAGCTGCCATAAATGAAGGGGACATTATTAAAATAAATATACCTCAAAGAAGTCTAAATGTTGAACTAAGTAATGATGAAATAAAAACAAGACTTACAGAAATAGTTAAGCCTGAACCAAAGATAAAAACAGGATATATGGCACGCTATGCAAAATTGGTACAGTCAGCAGATAGCGGGGCAATTTTAATATAGCAGAGGTATGTTATTAGAATATTGCCAATACGAACTCAATCATTTTCGAAGTTGATAGAAGACAACAAGATTTACGTAGATAAGACAGAACACATACACAACTTGATAAGTACAGGAGCGCATATTTTTATCAAGACCACGCCGTTTTGGAAAATCTTTGCTTATAAGTACCTTTGAAGAATTGTTCATAAGTAAGTAGCCAAGAGTTGGAACAACTTAATAAAGAGAGAGCATTAGACAGAGACAGTCTTACCACAAACTCAGGTACCGTTAAAATTGACACGTCTAAATTAAGTAAAGACGAAGTTTTAAATGCAGTGCTTAACATAATAAGGAACTAGTATGGGAAAAAAGACCGGAGCGCAGATCTTAATTGAGAGTTTGTTAAAAGAAAATGTTGAAGTAGTTTTTGGGCTTCCAGGCGGACAGGCTTTGCCAATATTTGATGCAATACATGGTTCTGAACTTAACTTTATTCTAACAAGGCATGAACAGGCTGCTTCCCACATGGCAGACGGATATGCTCGTTCTACAGGCAAACCAGGTGTTTGCATAGTTACTTCTGGACCAGGTGCTACAAATATAGTTACTGGTCTTGCTACTGCATACATGGATTCTGCTCCTATGGTTGCTATTTCTGGACAGGTTGCAACAGATGTTATAGGGCAAGACGCTTTTCAAGAGGCTGACACTATAGGTATAACAAGACCGGTAACAAAACATAATTTTTTGGTTAAAGATGTAAAAGATTTGGCAAGAATTATTAAAGAAGCATTTTATATTGCAACAACAGGAAGACCAGGTCCTGTTTTAGTTGACGTTCCTGTAGATGTACAGCGCAGTGTTTGTGAATTTGTTTATCCTGAGAAAGTTGAGATACGTTCTTATAAACCTAACTATAATGGACATATCGGACAAATAAAAAAAGCAGCTGAAGTTATAAATAGGAGTGAACGACCAGTTTTCTATATTGGAACGGGTGTAGTTGTTTCCAATGCTCAAGATGAAATTTTGGAATTATCAAAAAAAGCAGATATTCCAGTAACTAATACTTTGCTTGCAGTAGGAGCATATCCTTTTGATTCAAAACTTAGTTTGGGTATGCTTGGAATGCACGGAACTTATTGTGCAAATAAGTGTATACAATCTGCAGATGTCATTATAGCAGTAGGAGCTAGGTTTGACGACCGATGTACGGGCAAGATTTGCGACTTTGCTAGAAAAGCAAAAATAATCCATATTGATATAGACCCTACTGCAATATCAAAAATTGTTGATGTTGATATTCCAGTTGTTGGAGATGCAAAAACAGTTTTAAAAGAAATGTTAGGTTTAGTAAATACAAAAGAGCATAAAGATTGGATTAAAACGGTTGGTGTGTGGAAAGAAGAGCATCCTTTGTCTTACGACACAAATGATAATAAGCTCCACCCTCAATATGTTATAGAAAAGATTTCGGATCTCACCAAAGGTGAAGCGATTATAACTACAGAAGTAGGACAGCATCAAATGTGGTCTGCTCAGTATTATAAAGCCAAATATTCTCGTTTATTTTTAAGTTCAGGCGGACTTGGGACTATGGGTTTTGGCTATCCCGCCGCTATAGGCGCAAAATTTGGAAATCCAAATAAAGAAGTTATAGCTATAGCTGGTGATGGATCTTTTCAAATGAACATGCAGGAGATGGCAGTTGCAGTTTTAAATAATATTGATGTTAAAGTGATTATATTAAATAATCAATATTTAGGAAATGTCCGTCAGTGGCAAGAGATGTTTTACAGTAAAAGATATTCTCACAGTTGCCTTGCTAAACGAAAAGAGTGTCCTAAGTGGTGCAATACTCCAAACAGAGCGGTATGTCCTGTATATATTCCAGATTTTGTGAAATGGGCTGAAAGTTATGGGGTTTTAGGTATAAGAGTTACTGATAAAAAAGACGTTGAGCTTGCTTTAAAAAAGATGCTTGAGACTAAAGGCTCTGTAGTTATTGATATGTGGGTTGAGATAGAAGAAAATATTTTCCCTATGATTCCAGCCGGAGCTTCTCTTGATGACATGATAATCAGAATGAACGGATAAATAATATTAAAGCAAAGATTTGGTATAATGGAGACGGAATGCGCCACACACTTTCAGTTTTAGTAGAAAACAACTCTGGCGTTTTGGCAAGAATATCTGCTCTTTTTGCTGCTCGCGGATTTAATATAGCTTCGCTTTCTGTAAACGAAACGGAAGAGCCTGCAATTTCAAGAATAACTATTGTTGTAAAGGGCAATGAGTCAATTTTGGAACAGGTAACAAAACAATTAAACAAGCTTGTTGATGTTATAAAAGTTACAGATTTTAAAGATATTGGGTATATAGAAAGAGAGCTTGCTCTTATAAAAATAACCGCTGTAAATAAGACGTCTAGAGATGAAATTATTAGAGTTGCAGGTGTTTTTAGAGCTAGAATAATAGATATATCTCCAGATTCTGTAATAGCTGAAATAAGTGGTGATGAAAGTAGATTGAGTGCTTTTATGAAAGCAATCTTGCCTTATGGCGTAAAAGAAACTTGCAAAACAGGAGTTTCTGTTTTATGTCGTGGTAATGCTGGCAAGATTAAATAAGAACTAATGTTAAGGAGAAAGAAGATGCCCGAAGCAAAAATGTATTATGACAATGACGCGGATTTGAGTTTGTTAAAAGGGAGAACAATCGCAATTTTAGGATATGGAAGTCAAGGCCACGCTCATGCGTTAAACCTTAGAGACTCTGGGGTAAATGTTATAGTTGCCCAGAGAGAAGGCGGAGCCAACTATAAAAAAGCTGTGGAAGATGGCTGGAAGCCTGTAAGCATAGGTGAAGCTGTTAAACAAGCTGATTGGATTCACATTCTTTTGCCTGACGAGGTTCAAGGAAAAGCTTGGCAAGAAGATATAAAGCCCAATATTAAAAAAGGTACTGTTTTAAGTTTTTCTCATGGGTTTAATATACGCTATAAACAAATAGTTCCTAGTGAAGATTTAGACGTAATAATGATTGCGCCTAAAGGTCCGGGACATTTAGTAAGAAGACAATATGAAGAAGGAAAAGGCGTTCCATGTTTGATAGCTGTTGAACAAAATACAAGCGGCAAAGCGAAGGAATTAGCTCTTGCATATGCTATGGGTATAGGCGCAACAAGAGGTGGAGCTCTTGAGACAACATTTAAAGAAGAAACAGAGACAGATTTATTTGGTGAGCAGACAGTTCTTTGCGGTGGTATAGTTGAGTTGATAAATTCAGGCTTTGAAACACTTGTTGCTGCAGGGTATCAACCAGAAATAGCATATTTTGAATGTTGCCATGAGGTGAAACTTATAGTTGATTTAATTTTTGAAGGCGGTTTTAGCAAGATGAACTACTCTATTTCTGATACTGCTGAATATGGCGAGTATATAACTGGAAAAAGACTAATAACAGATGCAACAAGAGCTGAAATGAAGAAAGTTTTAGGAGATATACAATCTGGTAAATTTGCAAATGACTGGCTTAAAGAAAACAAAGACGGCAGACCATTATTTAATAAAGAAAGAAAAGAAGTAAGCGAGAGGCTTATAGAAAAAGTTGGAGCAAGACTTCGTTCACGTATGTCTTGGGCTAAAAAATAATAGTTTTTTAGATTTAAACGGGGGAATATTTTGGTAAGAAAGTTATTTAAAATATTCATTTTTTTAGCGATAATAGGTTTAGCATTTTATTTCTCCTTTAACATGGTAATTGTATCTTTGGTTCACAATAAAAAAGAGGTGTCAACGCCTGATGTTATTGGGAAAAGTTTGTATAAAGCTGTTGAAGATCTCTCTAGAGAAGGGTTTGGATTAAAGCTTGAAGGTGAAGAAACAAACCAAAATGTTCCTGCAGGTACAATATTAAGACAAAATCCTACAGCAGGAATGATTGTCAGAGAAGGTAAGGTAATAAAAGTTACAATAAGTCGCGGTGGAGAGATTATTTACGTTCCAGATCTTGTTGGACAGAGTATTCGTTCAGCTGATATTGCTTTAAGAACATCAACATTGGTTATGGGTGAAGTTACAAAGAAATATTCAGCAGTTTTTGATAGAGATATTATTCTTTCCCAAGACATTTCTGCTGGAACTAAAGTTGACAAAGACTCTGTTGTAAATCTAGTTGTTTCTGATGGGAAACCTCCTGAAGGGACTGTTCTTATGCCAAACTTTATTAACAAAAGTATTCAAGAAGTATCTGAATGGTCGTTACAAACAGGCATAAATTTAAACATAAAGAAAGAAGACGCTTCAGAGTTTAAATCTGACGTTATTGTAAGTCAATACCCAGAACCTGATATAGATATAACAGGTTTTAATACTATATATATAACTGTTTCTCAAGGGCAAGAAGAGCAATAGAAAATGAAGAAAACTATAATAGCGCCGTCAATTTTGTCAGCGAATTTTTCAAACTTAGAACGCGATGTTAAAATGTTAGAAAGCATTGGTGCAGATTGGGTTCATATAGATGTTATGGATGGTCATTTTGTGCCAAATATAACAATAGGCCCAGGAGTAGTAAAAGCATTAAGAAAAACGACAAAATTGTTCTTTGATGTTCATCTTATGATTACAAATCCTGAAAAATATTGGGTGGACTTTAAAAAAGCTGGGGCTGATTTGATTGTATTTCATCAAGAGATTTTAGCTAATAAAAAAAAGCTCATAAAATATATAAAGGATTCAGGCATAGAGGTTGGAGTGTCAATAAAGCCAAAAACTTCTATAGAAAAAATAGAAAATTTATTGCCATATGTTGATTTAGTTTTAGTAATGACCGTTGAACCAGGTTTTGGAGGACAGTTTTTTATGGAATGTATGGTTCCTAAAATTAAAGGTTTAAGAAAAATTATTAATGAAAAAAAGTATAATTGCCTCATAGAAGTTGACGGTGGGATAAATGCCCAAACAGGGAAAATATGTATTGATGCCGGTGCAGACGCACTGGTAAGCGGCAGTTATATATTTTCTTCCAAAAATCCAAAAGATGCTATAAAATCGCTTTTTATATGAAAAAAATTATATATTTGTTTTTTTCAACTATTCTATTATTCTTTTTCATAATTTCTTATGCGGATTCCGATAATTATCTCACATCACAAAATGTAAATGCAGTTCTTGATGGTGATCTTTTTGAAGGAATAAAAGTTTATAAAGTTTCTGATAATACAGACTATTTTTCAATAAGAGAGCTTGCTAAATTATATAATGCTGTACTTGATTGGCAATCCGTGAGTTCAAAAGTAACTATGAGGTTAAATAATAGGAATATAGGTATAAGGGCTAATACCTCAGACTTTGTTTTTGGCAAAAAGTTAAAAAAGATGTCTTTGCCGTCAATATTAAGAAAAAATGATATATATGTTTCATCGGAATTCATTAATTCAAAAGAGTTTGCAGAAATTTCAGATGCGCAAACTTCATGGAACTCTTCGTCTTTAGTGCTAACTGTAAATCATCATGCTAATATTTCTGCAGTAAGATATTATACAAAGTCAGAAAATACACAGGTGGTGGTTCAGCTTGATGAATCGTTACAGTATAAAGTTTCAAAAAATGCTGATACAATAACATTGACAATATCAAAAGGTAAAATTCAAAGCGGATTTGTAAATATAAACAATGGTATTCTTAAAAGCATTCAATATAATACATCAGGGCATAGCGCAGTTATCTCTATAAAGCTTGAACAAACCCCTAAGAATGTTAAGACTACACGTTCTTCAAATCTTAAAGAAGTAACTGTAGAAATAGGTCATTCTAGAAATATTCCTGTTATTGCTCATATAAAAGAAGAAAACCCTAATGAAGATAGAGAAAATCTTCCTAGCAACAGAAGATTGACTAGTTTAGATTTAACTCCACCAGAAAAGTTTGGGCAGGCCCACATAAGCGAGATAGATTCTCTTATTGAAAGTGATGATGAAAATAAAGATTTAAATGATGCCATCGTTACAAAATTTGAAAACGCTAATATAACTGATGATAGCTTTGTAATACTTGATGACACTGATACATTATCTGGAGTTGTTGCTAAAGAAGGTAAAAAGAAAAAGTCTGCTAGAAAGAAAATTATAGTTATAGATGCTGGACATGGTGGACATGATACTGGTGCTATCGGAGCAAACGGAACTATGGAAAAAGATTTGAACCTTGATATTGCGTATGAGCTTGAATATCTTTTCGACAAAGATGATAATTTTGAAAGCATTTTAACAAGAAAAGATGATACGTTTATATCTTTGGCTGAAAGAGCAAACATGGCAAACGAGAATAATGCTGATTTATTTATATCTGTACACTGCAATGCAAACCTTAATAGTAATGTCAATGGTTTTGAGATTTACTTTTTATCCGAGAAAGCTACGGACTCTGAAGCAGCCGCGACTGCAGTATTAGAAAATTCTGTTATAGAATTAGAAGGGAAACCAAATAAAAAGTGTGCTAGCCTTCAAGAGATGCTCTTGGCTATGGCAATGAACGAGCATATGAATGAATCTTCAGAATTAAGCGCGCTCATATCTGCTCAAGCAAGTGGAAGGTTAAAGATACCTATTAAAGGTGTTAAACAGGGGAATTTTTATGTGTTAAGGGGTACACAAATGCCGTCGGTTCTTGTTGAAAGCGCTTTTGTAAGTAATTTTGCTGAAGAGGCAAAACTTGGCACTAAAAGTTTTCGCGCATCTGTAGCAGATTCTATATATGAGGGTGTTATAAGATATTATGCAAAGAAAGAAAGAGATCAAAACGCTAGGAAATAATAAGCCTATAGGGATTTTTGATTCTGGATTTGGCGGTCTTACCGTAATGTCTGCAATAAATAAAATTCTTCCTTATGAAAATCTTATTTATTTTGGAGATACTGCTCATGTCCCATACGGTACAAAATCGCAAAATGCAATAATTAAGTTTTCTAAGAAAATAACTTCCTTTTTGATAAAAAGCAATGTAAAACTTATAGTTGTAGCGTGTAATACTGTGTCTGCTTTAGCTTTACCAGTTTTAGATAGAATTGCAAAAATTCCTGTTATAGGGGTAATATCACCTGGTGCAATAGCTGCAGTAGGAGCGTCAAAAAATTTAAAAATAGGGATTATCGGTACTGAAGGTACTATAGGAAGCAAATCTTATCCTAAAGCAATAAGCAAACTTGCAAAAGCTAAAATATATCAACAGGCATGCCCGTTGTTTGTTCCACTTGTAGAAGAAGGTTTGACAGATGGAGAAATAACCGATATCATAGTTAAAAAGTATATAAAGCCTTTGCTTTCAAAAAGGATTGACACTTTAGTTTTAGGGTGTACTCATTACCCGCTCCTAAGAAAAGCATTAGAGAAGAATTTGGATAAGAATATAGTCCTTGTAGATTCAGCAAAATCTACAGCCATGGAAGTAAAACGTATTTTAGAGCAGAAATCTCTGCTTGCATCAAAGAGCAATAAGAAATATCTAAAATTTTACGTAAGTGATAATCCTGAAAAGTTCAAGAAAATAGGAATGAAGTTTTTCTCAAAAAGTATAAAAGATGTAAAAAAAGTTGATTTAGGTGGTTAAAAGGAAAAATGAAATATAAACTTTCAGTAACTAAAAATTTTGCTTCGGCGCACTGCCTTAGAGAATATAAAGGCAGGTGCGAAGACCTTCATGGACATAACTGGAAGATAAGAGCTGCCTTTTCTGGTTCAAAGCTTGATAATGCGGGTCTGCTTATAGATTTTACGGATATAAAAAAGCATCTTGATAAAATTATTGCATATTTAGACCACAAGTTCTTAAATGAAATAGAACCCTTCAATAAAATAAATCCAACAGCCGAAAATATAGCAGCATTTATTTATGAACAATTAAAGCAAATAGAGACTGAGACTGCAAAAGTATGCGAAGTTGAAGTTTGGGAAAGCGAGTATTCTTCGGCTGTTGTTAGTATATAATTGACAGCTGTATTTTAGAAATAAGTATTATTTCCCTATAAGTTCAAAAGTAATAAAGAAAGGCGTGATTGTATTGGTAACATCGTTATTCGCAATGGGAAGATGTAAAATGATTGTATTGTTGACATCAAATTTATATTTTTATATGCTATGTGTTGTAAAGTCTCTTAAGTCAGTAATCTAAATGCAAAGAAAAGAAGCTTATATAGTAGAATTAGAGAGGATGTATGGGTTAGGTAAGATGGATAGACTTCATAAGAAGTAATCGTTATAATTTGGAAAAGAAGTAGTATAATGTTTAACATTTAGAATGGAGAGGTTATTATGGGAAAAGAAAAGGCAGTATTAAATTTTGCAAATTCCGAGTCAGAAAAAATATTTGTTTTAAAAGAACATGCGTTAATAGGCATAAGTCCGTTTAACAGTTATTATTCAGAAGAGAATTTAAAAAAAATCTTTTCATGGGGGGTGTCAACTTTTAAAAGAATAAATATTTGTATACCAGATGGTATCTCTATGTACACGCTACAGGCGATGGGATATTCTCAAGAGAAAGCCGAAAAAAAGACAAAATTACATGATAACAATTTAAAAAATAAAGCAATAAGAGCTTTAGTGGCAAATAATATTCCAGAGGTTGAAGCCAACAATATGATAGTCTTTATTAGTGAACTCATGAAAAATGAAAGATATTTAAAATTTCATGATACTTATAAAAAATTATATGAGACTAATGAGGATTTTAGGAAAGGATGTTTAGCGACTTCCAAGATAGTATTAGCAAGTAAAGGCTTCCAAGGGGATGCAGATGATGAAGCGGTGAGGGTAGCTGTAAAATATTTCATAGCGGAACTCCCTATATATTTGAATACTGCAGAAATTCTAAATGTTTCATCATCCTTATACGTATATAAAGATTTACCTTCAGAATTTTTAATGAAAATATATAACAAAGAGAGTCAATTTTCTTCAAATGTGTCTTTAAAACAAGGATATTCAGCAGTCAAATTTATTGAATAAATGGATAATTATGGGAAAAAATCAAGCTGAAATTAGCAACATTTTACAAATGGTGCCAGGCTGTATCTATTGGAAAGATATCAATGGAGTTTACCTGGGCTGTAATCAAGCTGAAGCAGAGTTGTTAGGGCTAAGCTCTCCAGAAGAAATGATAGGAAAAACAGATTATGACTTGCCATGGAAAGAGACTGCTGGTGTCTTGAGAGAAACAGATAAAAGAATTATGAAAAGTAAAGTATGTGAAGACATTATAGAAAACGGTACTTGTTGTGGTAATAGGAAATTGGTAATGTTAACAAGGAAGTCTCCTCTTTGCGATGATAAAGGTGAGGTTATAGGGATTATAGGAGTGACAGTTGATATAACAGAACGTAGATTAAAAGAAGAGAGAGAAAGTGAATTAAAAACACAATGGACTGTTAATAATATTTTACAATATGCTCCAGGATGCATCTATTGGAAAGATATCAATGGAGTTTATTTAGGTTGTAATCAAGCTGAAGCAGAAATGTTAGGATTTAAATCTTTTAAAGAGGTTACAGGCAAGACAGATTATGATTTATCATGGAGATATGTGGCGGAAATACTCAGAAAAACAGATCAGAGGATTATTGATAATAGAGAAACTGAAGAAGTATTGGAGATAGGAAAAGTAGCTAATGGTAAAGAGGCAGTAATGCTAACAAGAAAATCTCCGCTTTATGATGATAAGAATAATGTTATTGGAATCATAGGAGTTTCAATAGATATAACGGATAGGAAAGAGAAGGAAGAGTTGGAAGCAAAACTGAAATTAGAAAAAGAACTGAGTAAAATAGCAAAAGAAGTAGCGCACGATATACATTCGCCATTAGCGGCATTGGGAGCATTCCAGTATATAGTACAAAGTAAGCTAACAGATAAAGAAAATGGAATATTAGATTCGCTAAAAAGAAGTATACATGATATAGCAAGCAGGATGATGGAAAAATATAAAGAAATAAAAGAGGGAGAGAGTAGAAAGGGTCTTGCTAGAGTAAGAACTGTTCAAAAGAAAGAAGAAAGAATAAACGTGAATTTGAGTCTGAAAGAATTGATAGAAAGGAAGGAGCATGAGTATACTAACAAGAACGTAGAGATAAAGTATGAAGAGAAAATAGTATTTATCAAAGGAGAGAGAGTAGAATTTGAACGAATGATGTCAAACCTAATAAACAATGGTGTAGAAGCAGTAGAAGGAAAGAAAGCAGAGATAGAAGTAGTGTGTGAAGAAAAAGGAGAAGAAGTAGAGATAATAGTGAAGGATAACGGGCAAGGGATGCCCAAAGAGATGGCGGAGAAGTTAATGAGAGGGGAAGAAGTAGGAACGACAAAGGAATATGGAAATGGAATAGGTACGCAACAGGTAATGTCTACAATAAAATCAATGAATGGCAAATTAAAGATAGAATCTAGGGAAGGTATAGGAACAGAATTTATACTTACATTCCCAAAAGCAGACAACCCAATGTAAGATGGTTTGTAAACAAGATAGAAATAATGAATGGAGATGAGGAAGTAATATTAGATGACGATGAGAATGTGCATGAAGTGTTAAAAGAGAAGTTTAGAGGATATGAGGAAGAAGAAACATTAGAATTTTACAGATGAAAAAGAAGCATTAAAATATCTAAAGTCAATGGAAGAAGAGTGGTTTCTTAAATGCTTAACAAAATCAATATAGTTGATATTCTATTGGAAATAGAAGAATAACAAACATGATAAAAGTTTGTTATATTATCACTAAACTTGAACTTGGTGGTGCTCAAAAAGTAGCTTTGCACGTTGCAAAAAATATTAATAAAGATATTTTTGATAGTTTTATTATTGCGGGTAATGGAGGGATTCTAGACGGTATAATTGCAAAAAAAATTGAGCTTTATAGTCTAAAAGATTTTGTTAGAGAAATTTCTCCTCTAAAGGATTTAAAAACTCTCTTTGAAATTTATACTGTTTTAAAAAGAGAAAGGCCTAATATTGTGCATACACATTCTTCAAAAGCTGGTATACTTGGAAGAATTGCTGCTAAACTTGCAGGTGTAAAAACTATTGTTCACACAATACATGGATATGGTTTCAATGAAACGCAGAATTGGATTGTTAAAAATTTTTATATATTTCTTGAAAAGTTTTGTGCGTTGTTTTCAGATAAATTAATCGTAGTAACTAAAGAAGATATAAAAAAAGGATTGCACTATAAGATAGCCAAAGAAGATACGTTTGTGCTTATAAGAGCTGGTATAGATACAAAGTTCTATAAAAGTTTTGTCCCTAATCCAGAATTTAAGCCTGAGCTTGGTATTAGCAGAGATATGAAGGTTGTCACTACAATAGGCCCTTTTAAACCGCAGAAAAATCTGAGAGACTTTATTAGAGCCGCTTCAATTGTATCTAAAAGGATTGATAATGTTATTTTTTTGGTAGTTGGAGATGGAGAGCAAAGAAAAGAACTTGAGGCTCTAATAGAAAGCTTAAATTTAAAATATAAAATTCTTATCCTTGGCTGGAGAAGCGATATTGTAGAAATACTTAAAGCAAGCGATATTTTTGTTTTAACATCTCTTTGGGAAGGTTTACCTTGTACTATTATTGAATCTATGTGTTGCTCTATACCTGTTATTGCAAATGCAGTAGATGGAGTAAAAGAAATAGTCAAAGATAGAGAAACTGGGTTTTTAATAGAACCTTATGATTATGAAAAGACAGCTGAAAACGTTGTTTATTTATTAAATGATAAGCATATTCTAAAAGATATGGGGTTAAAGGGTTTTAATTCCATTAGTCAAGATTATGATATAAACACAAGTGTTAAACAGCATGAGAATTTGTATTTAAAATTAAATAATATTTGATTGAACAAATAATCAAATAGACTTTATAAATGTAATCATCTAGTTTAGAAAATATTCCTAAAACAAGTATCAATCATTCAAAACATTCCAAAAACAAATAAATAATATAAACAATTTTGTATAATAATATACTCTCTCTAAATTTAGAAGAACAGGATTGGACAAGTCTTTGAATTATTTTATTGAAACAATTGGTTGTCAGATGAATATATGTGAGTCTGATAAATTAGGGCATGCTTTATCATGTTACGGAATTTTAAAAGCAAATGTTTTGCAAAAAGCTGACATAGTTATACTTAATACCTGCTCTGTTAGAGATCAGGCTGAACAGAAAGCATTTTCTTTTCTTGGAAGAGCTGAAGAATTTAAAAGAGAAAAGCCTAATATTAAAATAGTTGTTGTTGGATGTATGGCTGAAAGAATAGAACATAAAATTAAGCATCGCTTTAAAAGTGTTAATTTGATAATAGGTGCTAAAGATATAGATAATGCGGCTTTTAAAATTGCAGATTTATGTGATATAAGCAATTATTCTATAGCAGAAAGAGAATCCGACAAAGCTTTTGATATTATAAAATATATTACTGTTATGAGAGGTTGTGATAATTATTGCTCTTATTGCGTAGTGCCATTTGTTAGAGGTCAAGAAACAAGTTTTAAGTCTTCAGATATAATAGAAGATTGTCGTTTGGCAGTCAATAATGGCGCTAAAGAGATAATGCTGTTAGGTCAAAATGTAAATTCATATAAATACGATGATATTAAGTTTACAGATTTGGTCAAGAATATAGCAAAAATAGACGGACTTGAACGCATAAGATTTATGACTAATCATCCTAAAGACTTAAGCAATGAGCTGATAGATATGATGGCTAGAGAACCTAAAGTTTGCTCTCATATTCATTTGCCGATGCAGTCTGCGTCAAACAATATTCTTTTGGCAATGAACAGAAAGTATACTTATCAACAGTATCTGATGTTGATTAAAAAACTGAGAGTTGCAGTTCCTGATATAAGCGTAACTACAGATATAATAGTTGGTTTCCCTGGAGAGACTGAAGAAGATTTTGAGCAGACTTTAAAAGCTGTCAAAGAAATAAGATTTGGTGGGTTGTATGTTTTTAGATATTCTTCTCGTCCAAATACTAGAGCAGCAAGCATGGACGATGATGTTCCTTTAGAAGACAAGAAAAAACGGCATTCTATTATCCTCAAAGAGTCAAATAAAATTTCTATTGAGATAGTTGCATCAATGGTCGGCACTACTCAGCAAGTTTTAGCAGAAAAAATAGAAGGAGATGTTATAGAAACTAGAACAAGAAGTGGTCGTAAAGTTTTTGTAAAGTGCGCAAGTAAAAAAGATCTAGGAAAACAATTAAACGTCAGTATAAAAGAAGCAAAAATAAATTCTTTATTTGGCGAAATTATATGAATAGAATTGTTCTATACGCGTTTTTGATTCTGATAATTTTATTTTTGTCTAATGTTGAAAGAAGAATAGGATTATTTGATAAGAGAAGATATAATAATTATATTGACGAATACTCAAATAAATTCAGTGTAGATTCTCTTCTTGTAAGAGCTATTATAAAGAAAGAATCTAATTTAAATCCCGAAGTAATATCTAATAAAGGTGCTGTTGGTCTAATGCAAATTATGCCTAAAACAGCTCGTGAAATAGCTATCCAACTAGGAGTTTCAGACTATTCTTCTGAAAAGTTAAAAGAACCACAAATAAATATAATGGTTGGAACGTACTACTTAAAAAAGCTATTGGATTACTACAATAACAATCTAGTATTAGTTTTAGCGGCATATAATGCCGGGATTGGAAATGTAGATATGTGGCGTAAAGAAATTCCAAGTGTGTCTTCAAACCCAACAAGAATACCTTTTAATGAAACAAAAAACTATGTTAAATCTGTAATGTTTATTTATAAAGTTTACAAATTCATATCGCAAATAAAACTGTAGGCTGGTATCAATGAGTAAAAAATCTTCTGAAAAATTAACTCCGTTAATGATGCAATACCATGACATCAAAAATAAATATCCAAGCATGATTCTGTTTTTTAGACTTGGTGATTTTTATGAAATGTTTGGTCCAGATGCTGAACTTGCTGCACCAGTTATGGATGTTGTTCTTACAAAGAGGAATGGCCTTCCCATGTGTGGAGTTCCACATCATTCTGTAAATTCCTATATAAGAAAACTTATAACAAAAGGTTTAAAAGTTGCCATTTGCGAGCAGTTAGAAGAGCCTGGCGTTTCGAAAGGTATAGTAAAACGTGGAGTTACAAAGGTTATAACTCCAGGGACAGTTTTAGAAGATATACTTTTAGAGTCAAAAGAAAATAACTTTTTGATGACAGTTGTTTTTGACGAATATACAATGTCTGCTGCATTTGCCGCGGCAGATATCTCAACTGGAGACTTTTTTACTTCAGAGACTTCTTTAAAACTTCTTGATACTGAAATATCAAAATATAATCCTGGAGAATTAGTTATATCTGAAACTAATTCAAAGAATAAACGTATTCAAGAATTTTTATCGGGTATTAAAGCTCCTATCTCAACAGTAAACGATTATTTTTTTGATTTGGAAACCTCCCAAAAAATAATAGAAGATCATTTTGGAAAAGATGCTTTAAAGAAGTTTGAATTAAATCAAAAAAAAACTATCCGCGCATGCGCAGCTTTATTTTCTTATATAAAGGAAATGCAGTCTCAAACTATTGGGATTTTTTCATGTATAAAATATATAAATAGTTCAGATTTTATGTATTTGGATGCAGTTGCTATAAAGAACCTTGAATTGCTTAATTCTTTAGCAAGCGGTAAATTTGAAAATTCTTTGCTATCTGTCATGGATTCAACCAGAACGCCTATGGGAGCAAGGACTATACGTCAATGGGTTACCAAGCCTTTGCTAGATGTGTCAAAAATAGAAAATAGACAAAATATTGTTAAATTTTTTATAAGAGAATCATCTATAAGAAAAGATATTACTGAAAAATTTAAATTTATTTCAGATATTGAAAGAATAATTGCAAGAATATCTTCAGGAACTGCAAATCCAAAAGATTTATCTGCTTTAAAAGAGTCTCTAATAACAGTAAATGAGATTTCTGAAATCATTTCTTTATCTAAAGGACTAACTTTTAATATCCCCAAGAATTTTCAAGTTATAGAAAAAATTTCTTCTTATATAGCAGATGAACCGCCAGTATCTCTAAAAGATGGGAATGTAATTAAAATCGGTGTAAATCCTGAGCTTGATGAATTAAGAAAGATATCAACAGATGCTAAAGGTTTCATATCAGAGCTTGAATCTAGAGAAAGAGAATCAACTGGAATAAATAATTTGAAAATAGGATATACGTCTGTATTTGGTTATTACATAGAAGTAAGTAAATCAAATATTTCATTAGTTCCAAAACACTATATCCGCAAACAAACTGTTGCCACAGGCGAAAGATATATAACGCAAGACTTAAAAACATTAGAAGAAAAAATACTCTCCTCTCAGGAAAAAATATTAAGACTTGAAAGTAATATTTTTAATTCTCTAAGAACAGATTTAACATTTTATATGGCAGATATTTTAAAGACCTCTCAAATTATTTCAGAAATTGATGTTTTTTGTGGTTTTGCTTCAAACGCTTTAGAATATAATTATGTTTGTCCTAAGATTTCAAATAGTAAAGACATCTTAATTAAAGAGGGAAGGCACCCTGTAGTTGAAAGAATATTGAAAAATGGAGATTTTACTTCAAATGATATTTCTTTTAATGAAAAATCAAGAATAATGATTCTTACCGGCCCTAACATGTCTGGTAAGTCAACTTATCTTAGACAAACGGCGCTTATTGTTATAATGGTTCAAATCGGTTCTTTTGTTCCAGCATTGCAAGCAGAAATAGGAATTGTTGATAGAATATTTACACGTATCGGCGCTGGAGATAATCTTGCTGGTGGCGAGTCAACATTTATGATTGAGATGACAGAAGCAGCAAATATTTTAAACCAATACACACAAAGAAGTCTTATAATTTTAGATGAAGTAGGTAGAGGGACATCTACTTATGACGGAATGTCTATAGCGTGGTCAATAATAGAATTTCTTGCTGACGCTAAAAGAAAAGCAAATGATGGCGCTAAAGTTCTATTTGCAACGCATTACTTTGAACTTACAGCTCTTTCTCAAAGTCTCAAAGGAGTTGTAAATTTTAGTGTTGATGTTAAAGAATGGAATGGCGATGTTGTCTTTTTACATAAGATAATAGAAGGCAGTGCAGATAAGTCTTATGGTATACATGTGGCAAAAATTGCAGGACTGCCTCATCAAGTAATAGAGAGAGCTTATAAAATTCTAAATAAGCTTGAAGCAAGTTCAGAGACTAAATCAAAAGAAAATAAACAGCAAATGAAGTTATTCTCTGAGCCAGAGCCTCAAGAACCACAAGTTTTGGTAGAATTGAGAAATATTGATATAAATACATTAACTCCAATTGATGCATTTAATCTACTCAGCCAATGGAAGGATAAATATAGGTGAGAAAATATGCCAATAAATATTTTATCTCAAGAAACTATAAATAAAATAGCTGCAGGCGAGGTTGTAGAAAGGCCTTTAAATGTTGTCAAAGAACTTGTTGAAAATTCTTTAGACGCTTTTGCTTCTTCCATAACAGTAGAAATAGAAGGCTCCGGGAAGAAACTTATAAGAGTTTGTGACAATGGCAGTGGTATGGATAAAAAAGATTTGGAATTATCTATATTAAGACATGCTACAAGCAAAATAGAAAATTTTGAAGATTTATCGCATGTATATACTATGGGGTTTAGAGGAGAAGCTCTCTCATCTATTTCAGCTGTTTCAAATTTTGAGATAAAGACCAAAAAGAAAGGTGAAACTTCTGGCTGGAAACTTTTAAGTTTCGGTGGTAAAGATATAAGAATTGTTCCAAGTGCTGGTTGTGAAGGGACAATTACAGAAGTTAAAGATTTATTTTTTAATACTCCGGCAAGATTGAAGTTTTTAAAAAGCGATGCAACAGAACGCTCAAGAATTACAGATTCTCTTGAAGAAACTGCCATTGCTAATCCTGAAATATCTTTCAAAATGGTTTCAGATAAAAAAATTATTTTTTCAACTTCAAAGACAAATAATAAACTTGAAAGAATTTCAGATATACTGGGCAGAGACTTTTCAAGAAATTTAAAGTTTATAAACCTAGAACATCCTAAAGTAATATTAGATATTTATTTTACTGGAAGAGATAACTCTTTAGCAAATAAAAAATTTCAATACCTTTTTGTAAATTCTCGTCCTGTAAACTACCCTAAATGGCTTATACATTGTATTTATCAAGCTTATAAAGAATCTATTGCTCATGACAGACATCCCGCAATATTGATTTATATTACAATAGATCCTTCACAAATAGATGTTAACATACATCCTGCAAAAAGAGAAGTAAAATTTGCCGATGAGCAGGGTATGTATGACATTATTTGCAAAACTATTAGAAATGCTCTTGTATCTCACGCTCACCAAGAGATAAAGATAAATATTGAGACAAGAGAATCTGAAGTCCCAAAGCCTTCAAATATCTCAAGCAGTTTTATATACCAGTCAAAGAAAGAAAATATATTTAATACTTCTAACAGTGTAGTCTCCGAGCCAATATCAAAATATAATCCTAAAAATTATTCTATAGATAAATACGCTAATGTTTTTGCAAAACAGCAAGAATTAACAGGCGACGCATTTGATGAGGATAATATAAAAGTGTTAGGACAGGCTTTTGGCACTTATATTGTTGTCGAAAATAAAGGAGATTTGTATATCTTTGATCAACATGCCGCGGCAGAAAGAATAAGATATGAATCTTATCTTTCTCAAATTCACCATCAGTCCATAAAAATGCAGCAGCTTCTTATACCTGAAACATTTGATCTGCCTCCAAGCAGTTCAGAGGTTTTAAAATCCAATATAGAACTATTCAATGATCTTGGAATATCTGTTGAAGAATTTGGACAGAATTCTTTTAGAATTATTTCATATCCAGCTTTACTTGGAAATATAGCAATAGAGCAAATAGTTAAAACTATAGTTTTAGATATACAAGAAGATAAAAATGCTGAGATAAAAGAAAAGAGAGAAAAAATTATCCGTTTATCGTGTAGAGCAAGCATTAGAGCTGGAGATAAGGTAAGTTTTATTGAGACTAAAAAAATGATAAACGATCTTTTCAAATGTGACCATCCTTTTACTTGTCCGCATGGCAGGCCCACAGCTTACAGAATTTCTTTAAATGAGCTAGAAAAATTCTTTAAACGTAGATAATGAACGGTGCTAAATAATGGGAAATACAGGGATAATAATTATCTCAGGTCCTACTGCAAGTGGGAAAACAAAAAAAGCTGTTGAGATCTGTAAGGAAATAAACGGCGAGATAATTTCTTGCGATTCAAGACAGATTTATAAATATTTAGATGTTGGTACAAATAAAGGAGGAATTCTTATACAAGACAGTATTCGTGAGATTAATGGTATACGTCAATATCTTATAGATATTATAAATCCAGATGAAACTTATAATGCTACAGAGTTTGTTAAAGATGCTGATCTAAGAATATCTGAAATTTATAAGAACAAAAAAGTCCCTGTTATAGTAGGCGGTACAGGGTTATATATAAAAACTTTACTTTATGGTCTTGATGATATGCCAAAATCAGATAAATCTTTGCGCAATGAATTAAGAAATAAATCTCAAGAAGAATTGTTCAAGCATCTTTTAAAATTAGATCCAGAATCTGCACAAAAAAATAGCAAAAATCCTCAAAGACTTATTAGAGCTTTGGAAATTAATATCCTTTCAGGAAAAACACTACGCCAGCATATAAAACCAAAAAGACAAAGATATGAATTTAAACATTATAGTATTGTCATTGAGAATGAAATTCTTTATGATAGAATAAATAAAAGGTGTAAGTATATGGTTGAACATGGAATGATAGAAGAGACTATTAAAGTTTTAAATATGGGCTATGATAAAAATTGCTCGGCTTTAAGTGCAATAGGCTATAAGCATATAATTCAATATCTTGATAAAAAGATTTCAAAAGAAGAGTTAATAACGGAATTTTCAAAAGATACAAGACATTATGCTAAGCGCCAAAAAACTTGGTTTAGAGCTCAGGCAGATATAGGATTTATACATGGAACATAAAACTCTTGTACGAAATGCAGGAAAAGTATCTTTTGGCACTATGCTTTCAAGAACTGTTGGGTACATAAGAGATATGCTTGTTGCAAATTTATTTGGAGCTGGTATTTTTGCTGACGCTTTTTACGCAGCTTTTAGAATCCCAAATCTTTTTAGGCGAATATTTGGTGAAGGTTCTTTTTCGGCTGCTTTTGTCCCTGTATTTAGCAAATATTTACACACAAAAGAAAGAAGCGAGACACAAAAATTTCTAAATATTGTTTTTACTGCGTTGGTATTGATTCTTGTTGTAATATCAATTCTAGGTGTATTTTTTGCTCCTGCGCTTGTAAAAATAATGACTTGGGGATTCAATGCTGAGCAAATGCGACTTACAATAGAATTAACAAGATTGATGTTTCCTTTTGTTTTTTTTATTTGTCTTGCTGCATTTTTACTTGCAATACTTAACACTTTACATTCATTTTTTTTCTCAGCATTTGCGCCGTCAATGTTAAGCTTTTCAGAAATTTTTTATATGTTGGCTGTTGCTCCAGTGCTTGTTTCTGACAGTCAAATTAAAGGTCTTGCAATAAGTGTTATAATTGGAGGTGCTTTACATTTTTTTATTCAGTATCCAAAACTTAAAAATCTTGATTGGCATTTAAAGTTTAAATTAGATTTAAAGCATCCTGGCATAAAAAAAATAACTCTTTTGATGGTTCCATCTCTAATAGGATTATCTGTAGATCAAATTAACGCTTTCGTAGATACTAACTGTGCTTCATTTCTTTCTTTGGGTTCTGTGACATCTCTTTATTATTCCAACAGGGTTATGCAATTACCTCTTGCTGTTTTTGGGTTAGCTTTTGCTTCTGTTTCATTGCCTGCTATGTCAAAGGCATATGCTCAAAAAGATATGGTTACTTTTAAAAAATCTCTAAATTACTCTGTAAGATTTACAATTTTTACTTTACTTCCGGCAGCTTCAGGTTTAATGGCTATAGGCCTTCCAATAATTAAAATTTTATTTGAACATGGAAAATTTACTGTTGCTGCATCTATTATGACTGATAATGCTTTATTTTATTATTCTTTAGGTCTTCCAGCTTATGCTGCGGCGAAAATCTTTGCAAATGCATTTTATTCTTTTCAAGATACCAAAACTCCCGTAAAAACAGCAATTTGGGCTATGATATTACACGTTTTCTTATGTATATCTTTAATGCGTCCTATGGGTGTAGGAGGACTTGCTTTTGCTACAGCCTTGTCTTCCTACTTTAATGTTACAGTTCTTGCTATATACTTAAGGAAATGTATAGGAAATCTTGGTTTAAAACAAGTGATTTTTTCTTCATTTAAATCGTTAATAGCTTCAATAATTACTGCAGTAGTTGCTTGGAATGCTTGCAAAGTTTCTGATAATTTATTTATTTGTGTTCCTATTGCTATATTTTGCGCGATTCTTGCATTTGTAGCCTCAGCATATATTTTAAAGTCTGAAGAATTGAAGACGATTAAGAGTGTATTTAACAGGTAAGAAGGTATAAATGTCTGAGTACAAAAATAAAAAACTTGAACAAATTCCAAAGCTTCCAGGCGTTTATATAATGCGTGATGGAATAGGAAATATAATTTACATCGGCAAAGCAAAAAGTCTTAGAGATAGATTATCTTCATATTTCAATGCAGATATAGATTCAAAAGCCACATCTATCATAACAGCTATGCGTAAAATAGATTATATTTTATGCATTTCAGAAAGAGAAGCACTGATTATTGAGAGACAATTAATAAATAAGATAAAACCGTACTTTAACTCTATGTGGAAAGACGATAAGTCTTACCCATATATTAAGTTTTCAGTAAGCGAAGATTTCCCACGTTTAACATTTACAAGGAAAAAAATTGAAGACAGTTCTTTATATTTTGGACCATACCCTCAGTTTTTTTATATAAAAAAACTTGTCCGTTGGCTTATTAAGTTTTTCAAGATCCGTCCATGTAAATTAAACTTTACTCAAGGGAATCTTCCAGAACAGAAAAAAGTTAAGTCGTGCGTATATTATCATACTGAAATGTGCTATGTACCATGTATGGGAAAGATGACGTCAAAAGAGTATAAAAGTAAAATAAAAGATGTGGAATTGTTTTTAAACGGAAAGTTTAAAAAGCTTGAAGAGGAATGGCAATCTTATATGTTTAATTTAAGCAGTGATATGCGTTATGAAGAAGCTAAAGAAATAAGAGATAGACTCTATGCTTTACAAAATATGTCTGAAAGAGTTATGATAAGTGAGATTAGTAAAGATGAAATAAATGAGTCTGTTCAAAGAGCAGATAGCATAAATGAATTGAAAAACGTTTTAAGATTGAAAAATCCTCCTGCTATTATAGAAGGCTTTGATAATTCTAATATACAAGGCACAAATGCTGTCGCTTCTATGGCTAGATTTCACAACGGTATTGCAGATAAAAAAAACTATAGACGTTTTAAGATAAAAACTGTAGAGGGCGCTGATGATTTTGCAACAATGCGAGAGGTTGTTTTTAGAAGATATTCATCGTTAATTAGAAAAAATGAAAAACTGCCAGATTTAATTTTAATAGATGGTGGAAAAGGTCAGCTAGGCGCCGCAGTGAGTGCTTTAGAAGAACTTCAGGTTAATATTCCTATAATTTCTTTAGCTAAAAAAAATGAAGAAATTTTTTCCCCTGCAAGAGATAGAGGCTTAGTTTTAAGCAAACATTCAGAGGCATTAAAGCTTTTACAAGCAATAAGAGATGAATCACACAGATTTGCATTAAACTACCACAGAAAACTTAGAGAAAAAAGTTTGTATAAAATTTAAAATAATGGGATTTAAAAATATAATTTTAAATTATATGAAAATACGTGATATTTCTCTTTTAAAATTTTTTGGAGAAGATAATATAAAAAAATGCTATTTATTTCTAGAAAAACAAAATTTGACAAAAGAGGAAAAACTAATTTTAGATGATTTCAGAAAAAATGAAAAAGAAGCATATTAAAATACCTCAAAATATAATTAAAAAGATGAGTAAATATCCTGACTTTTATAAGAAAGTTTGGACTGCTTGTTTTGAAATACCTGCTGGTAAAACATTGACATATAAGCAAATTGCGAAGAAAATAGGCTCGCCAAAAGCTGCAAGGGCAGTAGGAACCGCATTAGCAAAAAATCCTTTTGCTCCTATAATACCTTGCCATAGGGTTATAAGAAGTGACGGAAAGCTTGGTGGTTATTCTGCTTGTGGTGGAATAAAGGAAAAGTTAAAAATGATTAAATATGAGAGAGAAACAGGAACAGATGCTTCATTGGATTAAAGATACTTATAGAAATGCAGTTATGAATATGTCTATAGATGAAATGTTATTTAACGAATACGGTGATATACCTGTTTTGAGAACATATTATTGGGATAATGCTTATACAACTGTAGGCTATTTTCAAAAAGCAAAAGATGTTATTGTAAAAGATTTTGTGAGAAGATTTACTGGTGGCTTTACTGTAAATCATCAGCATGATATTTCATACGGTTTTATTGTTTCATCAAAAGACTGGAATGTTTATAGCCAAGATGAGACTTATAAAATTATCCACTTGGCTATAAAAAAAACTTTGGAAGAATGTGGTATTTATACAATTATGCTTAAAGATAAAGCAGGGTATTCTAATAGTATTTGTGTAAATACTTTTTATACTAATGATTTGGTCTATCGTGGAAAGAAAATTGTAGGATCTTGTCTTAGAAGAAGAGGCAGCAAGATTATGGTTCAAGGATCAGTTCATGCACATTTAGATAGTGATACTGCAGATTTGTTTTCAAGATTGTTTGCCAAGAATTTATCATCTTCTATAAATAAAAGTGCGATGGAAATAAAGTTAGATGATCACTATATACAAAAAGCCTTGAGCATAGCTAAAGAAAGGTATTCAAATAATGTTTGGAACAACAAATATTGATTAAGTTTTGGATAATTTATAAAATCTCTATATGACAATTTCTAATCTTGAAGAAATAAAATGTCCTCAAGGACATCTCTTTGAGGCTAGCCTTCTTTCAGCTATAAGTGTTGCAGATAACCCTGAGTTAAAAGAATCACTCATAGCAGGGGAAATTAATCTTGTTTCTTGTCCTGTATGCGGAGAAATGTTCTATGCTGAATGTTTTATACTTTACCATGACAGCGAGAATGAACTTATAGCTTTTGTTTACCCTTTAAGTTTTCAGGAGCAGGCTGCTCAATGTAAGGCAAAGATGAAAAAAGAATTTGAACTTGCATTGGAAAATTTTGAGGATAAACATAAAATAAATTATGAACCTATTTTATTATTTGGGATAGAAGATCTGGTTTTATTATTGCGTTATGAGCAGAATATAGAAGATGAAGAATCAATTTTAGAATATACTGCGCATAAATTATCTTTGAAAATAGTAAAGATATCTCCAAAGCTTTCACGAAAAATAGACATTCCTAAATTGCTTCCAGTTCCTAAAGGTGCAAAAGAGCTTAATGCAAAAGTCTTAATAGAAGGTTTGCAAATTCTTATCAAGTATAATCCGCATCTCTTACATTATGCAGAGTTATTAGAGAGAATATTGAAGCGAAGAATAAATCTTTCAGATATAAAATAATGATAATCCATCCTTTGCGAATAGAGTTTCTGATTCTCGTCTCTGTAATTTTTCTGCTGTTCTCACCTGCATTATTTGCCGATATGAAGGTCACTAAAATAAAGAAAAGTGGTGGCTTTTATGAGATTGTTCTAAACAATGATATTAAAATTTCAGGAATATTTTTTGCAGACAATACTCTCGAATTTCCCAAATATGAAGGTAAAAATAAAAATTATAAACAATTTTCAATTCTAAATAGAAATTTTAAGAATTATTTACTGCAATCTTTGTTAAATAATAAGACTTTGACTGGGGAATTTTCAACATCTTTTAAAATCAATAAGATGTCGGTATTAAAGAATAATAAAAATTTGAAAGCTTTTGTATCTGTTATTTTCAATGACGATATTGAAGTCGAATGCCGAATTATAAATGGCAAAAACGGTTTATGGGTAGCTTGGCCTTCAAGCTTAAAAAATAATGTTTGGGTAAAGAACTTCAGGTTTATAAATAAAAATTTGCAAAATAATGTTGAAAAAAAACTCATTACAGATTATACTTCTCTTGAGTTAAAGTAATTTAATTATGTCAAAAAACAGAATAAGTAAGAATACTATAGATATTATATCTGATTCTTTAGTGCCCATTGCATCTGGGATTTTTTTTATTTTTTGGGCTGTTAATCTACTTAAACATCCAGTTGCATATTTCCCTATTATAGCTTTTCCAATAATAATATTTTACTACTTTTCCGGAAGTATTTTCAGTGCAATTCTAGTATTTATTTCTATAATGACAGGTATTTTGGAATCTTTATTTTTTATTGATAGATATTCTGAAATTTGTGCTTTGTTGTTTGAATGCTTGGCTATATTTGGCGTATATGCAGTTCTTGAACTTTATAGAAAAAGACATGTTAATGTTAGAAATAAATTTATTTCTAAATATGAAGACTTATCTAGAAAAATTTCAGAAAAAGAATCCATAATTCTTGAAAATAATATTTTAAGCAGCAATCTATCAGGGCAAATCAAAAATTTCAGAAAAATTGGCGATATTCTACAAACATTTCATGATTCTTTAAGTGAGAAAGAAATAGTTCATAAATCGGAAGATATTGCTTTCAGGTTTTTTAGTAAAGGTAGTTGGAAGTTAAAAAAATATAGTGAGTATGATAAAATTACTTATTACATAAAACAAAACTCAGTTCCTTTAATAGTTGGAAATATTGTAGAAGATAAACGATTTAATAATTATAATTCTGAAAAGATGTCTCTTATTGCAGTTCCCATTGAATTTAATGGGATATTTTGGGGAATTTTAGAAGGTTATTCTCGTGAAGAAAATTTCTTTTCTCAAGAAAATTTGCAGCAATTATCAATGATTTCAGGGATTATTGCTACAGCTTTAAATAATTTTTATCTTTATAAGAAATTACAAACTTTGGCAATAACCGATGGTTTAACAAGTCTTTACACAAATGCTTATTTTAAAGAAAGATTAGGAGAAGAACTAAATCGTTCGCGTAGCAATAAAATACCTCTATCTTTAGGAATTCTTGACATTGACCATTTTAAGAATGTAAACGACAAATACGGACATCAATCAGGAGATTTTGTTCTTAGACGCATAGCTTCTATTTTGCGACTAAATTTTAGAGAATCTGACTTTATAGCAAGATATGGTGGCGAAGAGTTTGCCTTTATGATGCTGCATGCATCTTCTAAAGAAGCCTCAAAAATTCTAGAAAAGATAAGAGCATCAGTAGAACATGAAGATTTCTTTATTCCGGTTGAAAGTTTGTTGCCTGTTTGTTTAAAAATAACTGTAAGTATTGGCTTTGTTTCACTTTCTGATAAAGTAGAATCTTCAGAAGAAGAATTTTTAAAAAATGCTGACAAGGCACTTTATAAAGCAAAAATTTTAGGAAGAAATAGAGTTGAAGAATATTTATATGAATAAAAAAATAAGAATATTGTTATATATAATTTCAGTTCTAGTATTTTTATTTTGGATCATTAAAGATACTGAAACAGGTATCATGATTTGGGCATCGTTTGTGGCATTATCAGGTCTTTTATACTCATATTGGTACAAAAAAGCTATTTTTATTTTCTCTTTATTAGCTTGTATAATAGCTATTACATTTGTAAAGGAGTACCCTTTTTCTGTTTTTAGTGCCTGTCTGATTTTTCTATTTTTGATTCCAATTCCTTACTATTTTTGTAAAAAATCAAAGAATATGAAAAAGAGTTTATTTTTAAGAAACAGAAAGCTAAAAATAAAATACCAAACAGTACTTTCTAAATATAGAGGAACTTTTTATGAGAGACAAAAACAAGAAGACAATATAGATAAAATAGTAAGATTCTACAGTGTGTGGAAAAAGTTATATACGAGTATATCAAAAAATGAATATGTACAAGTTGTTTTGAGTTTTTTTGATAGTCAAGTTGGTTCTAAAGGACAGGTATTTTTTGAAAAAACACAGACAGGCTTGATTTGTCTTAAAACTTCAGGTATTTTTCAAAATAAAGATATCTCTATTTTGTCAAGTTTATTGGACAAAGATAAAGGTTATGGTGTTATTAGTGATGATAATATTGTAGATTGTAAAATCGTATATTGGTTTTTAAAAATTGATGACGAAATTTTGGGGTGTCTAATAATAGCAGTTGATAAACAGTATGCTGACAGATACGTTGAAGAAGGCATGATTTTTGCTCCTCAGATTTCTTTGGGTTTTAAAAGAATAATTCTTTTTGACATAATGCTTTATAGGTCAAGACGAGATGGATTAACAGGTCTAATGCTTAAACACTATTTTTTGCAGAGATTGAATTTTGAAATTCAAAGAGAAAAGCGTTTCGATTATGGTTTTTATATTTTAATGTTAGATTTGGATCATTTCAAAAGTGTTAATGACAAATATGGACATTTAGCTGGTGATTTGGTCCTTGCATCAATTGCTAAAACCATTTCAGATTCTGTAAGACCAGGAGATTTAGTTGGCAGATATGGAGGGGAAGAATTTATAGTCTTAATGCCTATCATTAATAAGAAAGAAGTAGAAGTTGCCGCTCTTAAGATAAAAGAAGCTGTAAAATCGTTAGTTTTTAAAGAAAATGAAGAGAGATTTAGCGTTACTATGAGTATTGGAGTTAGTGCTCCATCAAAAAAAATATCAGATCCTATGCTTTTAATAGAAAGTTCTGATAGAGCACTTTATGAAGCTAAGAAAAAAGGTAAAGACAGAGTTGTATTGTATAGTGATATAAATATAAAAAGTGATGTTAATAAATAGTATTCTATCAGTTTATCTTTAACTTTGAAGCCCTAATACATTTAGCCAGCTTTTAATTTTGGAATGACACAAATTGACACATTAGACTTAAAATTGATATAAAATTCGCTATGAATAGTAGAAAGTTTTCAGCAGTTTATCCTGGCAGTTTTGACCCTCATACAAACGGACATTTAGATATTATAGCAAGAGCTTCGCGATTATTTCCAAATATAATAGTTGCTGTAACGGATAATGTTAATAAAAAACATACATTTACATTGCAAGAAAGAGTTGACTTATTGAAGAAATCTACAGAGAATTTAGAAAATGTAGAGGTTTTATCTTTTTCAGGTCTTTTGGCAGACTATCTTGAGAAAATAAATTCTTTTATAGTGATAAGAGGCTTAAGAGCTCTCTCTGATTTTGAATATGAATTCCAGATGGCTTTAATGAACAGAAAGCTAAATAAAAAAATTGAGACTATATTCCTTACGCCAGATCAATCTTATACTTTCCTTTCTTCAAGTATGGTTAAAGAAATTGCTATGCTTGGCGGAAGTACAAGAGATTTTGTTCCTAAATGTGTTGAACTTGACTTGAAAAAGCGATTTGGAAGTAGATAAAGGCTACTATGAAAATTAACAAAATAGAAATAGTGGGAGCTATTATAGTTTTAGTTTTGCTTACTTCTCTTATTCTTCCTAAATGTTTTCGTGCCTTAGAACAGTCTAAAGAGATTGCTACAAAAAAAGGGCTTTCTTCTTTAAGAAGTGCTATTGCTGTATACTATGCTTATAATAATGGAAAATATCCCGATAGTAATATTGCTAAAGATCTTGTAGATAAGGGATATATAGAAAAAATACCATATGTTTATATTCCTCATCATAAAAAATCAAACTATATAACAACAACCAATCTTGACAACAATACAGATTCTGGTGGATGGGCATATAAAGTTGAGGATACTCCTGATTCCAGTGGACGAACAAAGGGGCAAATTTGGATAAATTGTTCACATGGTGACTGGAGTAAGCTATAATAATGAGGTTTTTATATATTAAGATTTTAGTTGTTTTTTATATAGGGTTTAAAGTTGGTAATATAGTTCATAAAAGTTTATTGGTAAAACTTATCTCTGCTTTTTCTTTAGTATTTCTCTTCTCTGAATTTTCTTTTTCACTGCAATTTTTAATGTTTTCCATTTTTGCGTTTTCTTTAATTTCAGCTTCTGTTATTGACTATTTTCATAGGATAATTCCAGTAATTATTCCACCTCTTTTATTTGGAACGGGTTTAATTTTTAGTTTTTTTAATCATATATTAGGAGAAACTTATTCTCTAAGATTTTTTAATGCCATCTTAGGTATTCTTGCTGGAGGTGGTGTTTTATTTTTAATTGGTATAATAGGACAATTTTTTTATAAAAAAGAAGTTATTGGTGGTGGAGATATAAAGTTGATGGTTGGAGTAGGGGCTTTTATTGGTGTTGAAAAAGTATTACTTGCAACTTTTATAGCCGCACTGTTAGGGAGTATATATGGTCTTATCTTTATTTTATTTAATAAACGTAATATAAGGGAAACATATATTCCATTTGGACCATTTTTATCACTGGCATCTTTTGCCACTATATTTATTCCTCGTCCAGTTTAACTATTTACTGAATTTTTTAGATGGGAAACAAAAATTTTAGGAGTTTAAAAATGTCATCAACTCGTGAAAATTTTTACTTTCTGACAGTCTTGTTTTCCATAGTTTTTATATTTTCAGTTTTTTCTCGTTTTTCAGATTCTTTGGGTATAAATATTGCTTCCTTTATCATCATTGTGATAACCTCTATATTTTGTTTCAATAACTTTAAAATTAGCTTAAAAAAGTATCTACTTCCATTTTCTCTATTCATTTTAATAATTATAATTTCTTATTTTTTTGCAGATTTTAAGTATAATATAAGAAATGAAATGTTTTTGCTTTTTTCAGCATCTGGTATATATTTACTAAATGGTTTTTTGATTGTTGAAGAAAGAAAAAAAGTATTAATCATACAGGTAGTTATAGCTCTTTGGCTTACTATTTATATTTTTGCATCTATTCTTTTCTCGTCAAAATGTTCTTATATTCCAGGATTAACTGGATATATGGACTCTGCAATATGCTTTCTGTTGTCTGCTCTTTCATTATCTTTTGCTTTTTGGAATGAAGAAAAAAGAATTTATATATTTATGCCGTTTATTTTTTTTCTTGCTATTGTTATGACAAGATCTTTATTCGCAGTATTTGTTGCAAATCTTATATTTGCAATTTCTTTGTTTATTTTAGGTGCAATCCAGAAGAGAACAGTTGCAGTTCTTTTTACAATGATGGGCGTTGGGTCATTCTATCTTCTTATTAAGAGTTCTTACTTTTTAGATAAACTGTTTGTTTGGAAAACAGCATTATATGTAATAAAAGATAATTTCTTACTTGGCGTTGGTTTTAATAATTATAAATCTGTATCTCTTTCTTACGGAATTTTTGAAAATGTTGATGTCCTATATTGCGACAATATTTTTTTGCAGGTTTTAGCTGAAAGTGGTGTATTCGGATTGCTATTCTTTTTAGCTATTTTAGCTGTTTTCTTATTTTGCATAGCAAAAGAGATAAAGTTAGAAAAAGAGAGAAATATATACTTGTTTGTTTTGATCTCTGTCATTTCTTTCCTGATTTATAATTCTTTTAACTCAAGTTCTTTTGTTTCTACAAATATGCTGTTGTTTTTCTTCCTTCTTTCTTTTCCTTTGCCGCGATATTTGACACAAAAGAGAAATAAAAGATTGAACGGCTATATTTTAGCAGCTTTATGTGTACCATTGATTTTTGCTTCAGGTGCACCTCTGTATGCACGCCAGGAATATAGAAAAGGATTGTCATTTTTTGCAGGGACACATTTTATAGAAGCGAAAGATAGTTTTATTAAGTCTTTAAGTATTGATTATTTAAATCCTGAATATTCTGGCAGGCTTAGTGAAGTTTATTTTGCTTTATACCAAAAAAAAGAAAATAGGATTTTTTTAAAAAAATCTATAAGTTGGGCAAATTATGCTTCAAATCTTTCTAAAAATAATGGTAAATATTACTATCAACTTGCATGGTTATATCATTTTGAAAAAAGCAAAGAGAGAGCGTCACATAACATAATGTTAGCTATTGAAAAAGATCCTTTTAATCCTTTATACCAAGAAGCTTGTGAGACTATACTTATGTAAACTTAGGAGATTAAAATAAAGTGTTCAAAAAACATTTTTTAAAAATATTGGTAGGTATATGTATAAGTGTTATTCTTATTTTGTTGACTTTACGCCAAATAGATATTAAAAAGTCTTTGGAACTTATCCCTAGCGTCAACTATCTTATTTTAATTCCAGCAATTTTAGTTTATTGTTTTACTTATGTCTTAAGAAGCATAAGATATTACTATATTCTTCTTCCTCTAAAAAAAACTAAAGTTTTTGATAATTTTCCTTATACAATGCTTGGTTTTTTTGCAAATAACATAATTCCTTTAAGACTTGGTGAATTGATAAGAGCTAAGGTAACAGGAGAGCGCTTGAAAGTGTCTCGTAGTAGTGTTCTAGCTACGATTATTATTGAGCGTTTGTTTGATGTAATAATGTTTGTTTCGTTTTTCTTTTTAATAGTTATGGTTATGTCTTTTCCTGAATATATAAAGAGATCTTTTTATATATTAACCGTTATTTTTTTCATTTGTTTATTAGCACTTTATATTATTTTGATTTATAAAGATAATGCTTTTAAAGTATTATCAAAAGTTTCTGTGACGTCATCTCTTAAATCTTTGATAACAAATTTTTTAGATAGGTTTACAAGTGGGCTTATTGTTTTAAAAACTCCTTCTGTTTTAATAAAAACTTTTATTCTTTCAGGAATTTTATGGGGAACAGAATCACTATTTATTGTGGTTGTAGCTTATGCATGTGGGATACATATTTCAATTATTGGTGGTATATTCACAGTTATAGTAATAGGCATGGGAAGTATAATCCCTACTGCTCCAGGATATTTTGGGGTATTTGAATTAATGGGCATTTTGGCTCTATCAATTTTATCTGTAAATAAGGATCCAGCTTTTATATGTACAGCAATTTGCCATTTTTTACAACTCGTTATTATATTTTCGTTAGGAATAATTTGTATTATAAAAACAAAGCTTTCTTTTTCTGATTTATTTAAATTTGCTAAAGATAAATCTAATTAATTTAGATCTATACTAAAATAAGATTTGTTTTGTATGACTGTGTTTAATACCATTAAAAATTCATGACAACTAGGGGGAAAAATAATGAACGAAAGCTTACTCTATTTGTTTGCTTTTATTTCGGCTTTGATAGCTTCATTTTTTTCAGTTCCTATTTTTAGATTTTTTGCAATTAAGTTTAATGTTTTTGATAATCCTTCTTCAAATATAAAAACTCATAAAATTAGTACCCCTTATTTTGGTGGTCTTGCTATTGCTTCTTCTTGGTTTTTATCGTTATTTTTAATAAGAAATATAACATCTTTCCCAAATTTAACCTTAAGAAATTTAAGAGGAATAATATACGGGTCTCTAATATTGTGTTTACTTGGTTTAATTGATGACATAAAGTTAAAAGGGCTTGATTTTAAATCAAAACTTTTAATTCAATTCATTGCGGCTTCAATCGTTGTATTTTGCTTTGGTATAAGGATAGAGTTTATTTCTATATATTGGCTGTCTTGCCTTGTAAGTATTATATGGATAGTCGGTGTAACAAATGCCTTTAATATAATAGATATAATGGACGGACTCTCAAGCGGTATTGCAGTTATTGCAGCATTTGCTTTTTTCTTTATTTCTATTCCAACTAAAATGTTTTATGTCAACTTTTGTTCAATAGCTATAGCTGGAGCAATTCTTGGCTTTCTACCTTTTAATCTTTCTAAATCAAAGAAAATATTTATGGGTGATGCTGGAAGTTTATTTGTTGGCTTTGTAATGGCAAGCCTTGCTATGGGGACATCTTATTCAAGTATAAATAACTTTGGTGTTTTTGCTCCATTATTTATACTTGCTATTCCTATATATGAGACTATTCTAGTTAGTGTTTGTAGGATACGTAAAGGGAAGTTACCATTTTTAGGGAGCAAAGATCATTATGCTTTACGTCTTGAAAAAATGGGTTTTTCAAGAAAGAAAATCTTAGTTATAACTTATGTTACAAGTATATTTTTTTCTGTGTGTGCTTATTTAGTTACAACATTAACGCCAGGATATTCACTAGTACTTTTTATTTCTTTGATTGTTGGTATGTGGGGGTTAAGTATCACTCTTACTTCTGTAAAGGTAGATTAAATGCAAGAGAAAATATTAATAATCGGTGCTGGAATAAGTGGTTTAACAACTGCGTATTTTTTGAAAAAGCCATATGAAGTTTTAGAAGCTAAACCTTATACAGGTGGGCTTTGCGCTTCATTCCATGAAGATGGTTTTGTCTTTGATTGTTCCGGACACTTTATACATGTTAAAGATAAAGAAATAGAAAGAGCAATAGAAAAGTTGACTGGAGGGCTTTTAAAAATAGAAAGAAATGCGTCAATATATGCAAAAAATAAATTTATTCCATATCCTTTTCAAGCAAACCTTTATTATCTTGATGAAAAAACAAAAAAAGAATGCATTGAAGGTATATTAAAAAGAAAAGATATTAAAATTTCAACATCAATGCCTTTTCTACGTTGGTCGGAAGCAATGTTTGGCGCTGGGATAACAAAATATTTTATGAAGCCGTATAATCATAAATTATGGAGTTATGACTTAACCAAAATGACTGCAGAGTGGACAGGTGAATTTGTTCCAAAGCCTTGTGCAGATGCAATAATTGAGACTGCATATTCAAAAAATAAAAAGAAATACGGCTACAATAGCGTATTTTACTATCCTGAAGTTAATGGTTGTGGAGCATTAATAGGTGGTCTTACAAAAAAAGTAAAAGTTAATTTAAATTCTAAAGTAGAAAAGATAGATGTGCACAATAAAATTGTTTTCTGTTCTTCTGGAAAAATCTACAAATACAATAAAATTGTTTCAACTCAAGCTCTACCTGAGCTTATAAAGCAAATAACAAATGTTGCCCCAAATGTTAAAAAAGCGGTGGAGAATTTATTGTCAAATTCCGTTAGATGTGTTAATATTGGCATTAAATCAGAAAAAGGTGTTCCAAAAAAGATCAAAGACAAACATTGGATATATTTTCCGGAATCTCAAATTCCTTTTTATAGAGCAGGTGTTTATTCAAATGTAAATAATTTGAATGTACCGAAAGGAAGTTATAGCTTTTATGTTGAATTCTCTTCATTCAATAAAAAATATAAAAATGTTGAGAATTTATTAGACGATTTTAGAAATCTTGAATTTATAAGAAGAACCGATAAAATAATAGCTCTAAATATTATAGATATGCCTTATGCTTACGTGATTTTTGACGATAAAAGAGAGAAATCTCTTCAAATTATAAAAGAGTTTTTAAAAGAATGTGATATTTTTTCAATAGGCAGATACGGAGCATGGGAATATTCTTTTATTGAAAAAAACATACAAGATGCAAAAAGTTTGGCAGATATGTTAAATAAAAATTGCTTTAGTACCTAAATCTCAATTCAAAGACGTGCTTAAAATTAAAACCAAGATTGTGTGCAGCTGTACCTTTATTTCCCGACAGCCAAGGTTTCTGGTGTCTATGCGTGAAATTTTCGTATTTTGTATTGTATAATATTTGTATGTTAGAAAATATAGATTATTTAACAATCAAAGAAGCAAGTATATGGGCGACTGATTATTTAGGGGAAGAAGTAACAACTTCAAATATTTCCTATTTAATTCAGTATGGACGCGTTGCAAAAATAGGACATAACGGTTCAACGCAGATTTCAAAATCTGAACTTGAAAAATATTATTTTTCGTTAAATAAATCAAAAGAAACGGCTTGGAAAGAAAAACTAGGACAAGATTTAAATTGGGCATTATCTTTTGACAACTTAAAAGAAGCTGATACCACAAAGCATGTTCACAGGCTCCATCCATATAAAGGTAAATTTATACCTCAGCTTGTTAAATATTTTTTGGACACCCATACTGATAAATTTAAAACTAAAAAATATTTTAATAAGGGCGATATTGTTTTAGATCCATTTTGCGGCAGTGGTACTACTCTTGCGCAGAGTAATGAACTTGGACTTCACGCAATAGGTATAGATGTGTCGTATTTTAATGCGTTTATTTCAAATTGTAAAGTTGCAGATTACGACATAAAAAATTACATGAGACTATAGAACAAATAACACTCAAATTCTATGCAAAAGTCAAAACGTTAGAAGTTGCTGATTTTGAAAATACATTAATAGACAAACTAAAAGATTTTAACGATAAATATTTTTCAGTTCCGGAATTTAAATATAAATTAAGACGGAATCTTTTAGACGAAACTCAATACGGTGCAGAGAAAGAAAAATTGTTTTTGCCAGTTTATAATAAATTGATTTCAGAATATAAAATAGAACTACTTAAAAGTCTGCCAAAAAATTTTATAGAAAAGTGGTATTTCAAAAATATAAGAAATGAAAGCGACTTCATATATAACGAGATAAAACAAATAAAGGATGGAGATATAAAAAAAATACTCGCTTTAATTTTAAGCCGCGCGATGCGTTCTTGCAGGGCCACTACGCATTCTGATTTAGCAACGCTTCTAGAACCTATCAGCAAAACTTATTATTGTTCTAAACACGGCAAAATCTGCAAGCCGATATTTTCAATAATTAAATGGTGGCGACCATATTCAAAAGATACGGTTAATCGTTTAGAAGAGTTTTCGAAATTAAAAACAAAGACTTATCAGTATTGCTTAACGGGTGACAGCAGAACGATAGATATACAAAAAGAGTTTTCAAAAAAACAAAAAGATTTCGGGTGTTTGTTAAAGAAACAAAAGATCTCTGGTATCTTTTCGAGCCCACCTTATGTAGGCTTAATAAACTATCACGAGCAGCATGCCTACGCTTACGATTTATTCGGGTTTGAAAGAAAAGACGAGCTTGAAATAGGTCCATTATCTAATGGGCAAACAAAAGCTGCTCAGAAAAGTTATGTTGAGGGGATTTCCACAGTTTTAAATAATTGCAAAAAATACTTCAGAGATGATTATAATGTATTTTTGGTAGCAAACGACAAATATAACTTATATCCGCAAATAGCGCAAAAGGCAGGTATGAAAATAGTTAACCAATTCAGACGTCCCGTACTAAATAGGACGGAAAAAGACAAAGGCGCTTACTCGGAAATTATTTTTCATTTGATAAATCAAGGGTAAGTAAAAAGTAAAGAAGGAGTGTGGTTTATTTCTTATGTCTCTAACCAATGGGTAAAAATTCAATATTGAACAAGTTGTAATCAATAGCTTACGGAGCAAATTTACAAACTACAAGCCCGGGTCTGCGTCTATGCCGTTTCATACTCGCCTTCTTGGTAAAGACAGAATGGCATTGTTTTCTTTTATACATTCTCTAAATACTAACTTTGAAACTACAATTTTTGAGCCTGTCGCTCTCGAGCTTGCTAAAATAAATTTCAAAATAACTGAAAAGCAGGCAACTCCTGGAACGTAAATAAGCGATGGGGCTCAAAGAGAAATTCAAAATATTATTGACGCAATCTCAGCAGCAAGCGTAAAGCCGAGTAAAATTGAAGAGATAGAAAGAATAAGAAGAGTTTGCAGGACAGGCAAAATGCATAAAGTAAAGCTTACAAAAATAGATATTTACCTTGAAAAAATTAATGGAGAAAAATTTTTATTTGATATTAAAACCGCAAAACCTAATAAAGGTAGTTTTAAAGAATTTAAAAGAACTTTACTTGAATGGACAGCGGTAATTCTTTCAGAAAATCCCAAAGCAAAAGTTAATACGCTTATAGCAATTCCGTATAATCCTTACGAGCCAGAACCATATGACCGATGGACAATGGCTGGAATGCTTGATTTAGTAAATGAGTTAAAAGTTGCTGAAGAATTCTGGGATTTTCTTGCAGGCAAAGATACATATAAAGATTTATTGGATTGTTTTGATCACGTTGGCATTGAACTTAGAGAATAAATTGATAATTATTTCAAAAAATACAATAAATAATGCTCGAAGTGGTAAACAAATAATTCTTGCAGTAGAATGATATTGTGTAAGTGTTTGACAATTAATAGAAAATACTGATAGAATCAGACATTGTCCTATAAACTTAGTATGAGTTTATAGGACGTATATATTATAGGTACTTAGAAAAGTTTAAAAAAGGAGTTGTAGCATTATGAAAGTATTAGTTGTTAATTGTGGTTCGTCCTCTGTAAAGTATACTTTATTTGAGATGGGAAATGAGAAGAAGATAGCTTGGGGGTTAATAGAGTGTATAGGTCTTCCAGAAGCTTTTTATAAGAGAGAAACTGTAAAAAGTCAAGAGAGAAAAGAATCTGTAAAAGTTGCAAATCATACTGAAGCTGTAGAGCTGATAATAAATGAATTGCTAGATAAAAACAAAGGCATTATTTCAGATGTCAGTGAAATAGCTGCTGTTGGGCACAGAATAGTTCACGGCGGAGATAAATTCTCAAAATCTGTTTTGATTACAGAAAAAGTAAAAGAACAGTTAAAAGAATGTTTTTCAATAGCTCCTTTACATACTCCGGCTCATTATGCTGGTATAGTTGCTGTTGAAAAAATGCTTCATGGAATACCATCTGTTTTGGTGTTTGATACGGCTTTCCATCAAACAATGCCTGATTATGCTTATATGTATGCTCTTCCTTATGAGTTTTATGAAAAAGATCATATAAGAAGATATGGTTTTCATGGGACATCCCATAATTATGTTTCGCAGAGAGCAGCAGTTTTACTTAACCAACCTTTGAGCGATTTAAAATTGATAACTGCTCATCTTGGCAATGGTAGCAGCATAACTGCAATAGAAAATGGTAAAGTTATAGATACGTCAATGGGTTTTACTCCATTGCAAGGTGTTGTTATGGGTACAAGATGCGGAGATATTGATCCTGCTATAATAGCTTATCTAATAGATCAATACCCTGAGTATAAAGATGGTAAAACGCTAAATGATTTGATGAATAAAAAAAGTGGATTAACAGGAGTGTCAGGCCTTTCTGCTGATATGAGAGATATTCTTAAAGCTATTTCAGAAGGTAATAAAAAAGCACAGCTTGCTTTTAACATGCTTGTTTACAGTATAAAAAAGTATATAAGCGCTTATTATGGAGTATTAAATGATGCTGATGCATTAATATTTACTGCTGGAATAGGGGAAAATTCCGCTCCTGTTAGAGAAGCTGTTTGTAAGAATTTAAATGCTTTGGGGATTGAACTAGATGCCGAAAAAAATAAAGAGCGTTCGAGTGAAGAGAGATTTATATCAACAAACAATTCTAAAGTGAAGATTATAATTATTCCAACAAATGAAGAATTGATGATAGCAAGAGAGTCTCGCAGAGTTATAGGAAATAATGAGTAAGCAATTGACAAGAAGCTGTGGAACATATTAAAATGTTCGGAATTTCAATGAGAGAATTAATACTAAGTTTGTCTGATTTTTTGAAAACAGATACAGTTGAAGTTAAAGAACATAAATACACTGCTAATATAGGGTTAAATTTTGACATTTTTGTTTCTTTTAGAGCTTTAAAATCTTCTGAAGAATCAATATATGTAAGTGGGATAATAGAAGGTTTTGTTGAACTTGAATGTTCGCGTTGTCTTAACTTATACAAACATCATATTGAAATCTCTATAAATACCAATATTGAAGTAGATAATTTGCGGGTTGATGTTGGCGAAGAAGTTCGTCAGTTATTACTACTTGAAATGCCCATGAAACCTATTTGTAATCAAGATTGTCTTGGAATATGTAGAACGTGTGGGAGGCATAATAAAAAGAATAGTTCTTGTAATTGCCGTGATAGCATTGATGAGTCAGCTAAAGAAAGATGGGAAGAATTGTTAAATAACAAGAGTGGAGGAAGTAAAAAGATGCCAAATCCAAAAAGAAAACATACCCCTTATCGTAGGGATTGCAGAAGATCAGCAAATTCAAAATTAGACACTCCAAATGCAAGTAAATGCTCAAATTGCGGAGCTTCAAAAATGCCTCATAAAGTATGCCCAAAGTGCGGTTTTTATAATGGGAAGCTTATAGTTACTAAAAAAGTTAAAAAAGCAGAGTCAGAAGAACAAACTCAGCAAGAGGTTGAAAAATAATGATAATTGCGCTTGACGCTATGGGTAGTGATTTCGCTCCAGTTTCTACAGTTGAAGGTGCAATTTTAGCTGCAAGAGAATCAGATTACAAGATTTTACTTGTAGGTCCAGAAAAGATTTTAGCTGAAGAAATGGCAAAGTATACTAAGCGTTATAACGTTAAGTCTCTTAATATAGAAATAGTTAATGCAACAGAAATTATTTTTATGGACGATCATCCAGTTAAGGCTGTACGTGAGAAAAAAAATTCATCTTTATCAGTTTGTGCAAAACTTGTTGCCGATGGAAAAGCAGATGCTTTTGTTTCAATGGGTAACTCTGGAGCAGTTATGTCTGCGGCATTGTTCTATTTGAAAAGGATAGAAGGCGTCTTGAGACCCGCTATTTCAACAACTTTTCCAACCATAAACGGACATTGTGTAATTGCCGATATGGGGGCAAACGTTGACTGCAAACCAGAATATCTTTTGCAATTTGGGATAATGGCAAGTTTATTTTGTGAAAAGATTAGTGGTATTAAAAATCCAAAAGTCGGACTTGTCTCAATAGGAGAAGAAGATGTCAAAGGCAATGAGCTTACATTGGCTGCATTTGATCTCCTAAAGAAAGCCAACATTAATTTTGTTGGTAATGTTGAAGGTAGAGATATTCCAAAATCAAAAGCAGATGTTGTGGTATGTGATGGTTTTGTAGGAAACGTAATATTAAAATTTGGCGAGGGTCTTGCAGAAGTCCTTCTAAAACTCATTAAAACATCCCTTAAAAGACATCCTATGGCTTGGATATCTATTCCTTTTTTATGGTTTGCTATAAAAGATTTAAGAAAAAAGGTGGATTATAACGAAGTTGGTGGAGCTCCTCTTTTAGGTGTTGACGGTGTTTGCATAGTTGGTCATGGAGCTTCAAATTTTAAAGCTGTTAAAAACGCTATTTTCGTTGGAGCAAAAGCTGCTAAAAATAATCTTACCAAAGACATAAAAGAAGCTATAGCAAAATCAAAAATAGACTTGGTGTAAAGGTCATATAAATAAATGAACAAAAAGATTGGCGTGAAAATTTTAAGTACTGGTTCATATTTCCCCAAGAAAGTTCTTACCAATGCTGATTTGGAAAAGATGGTTGACACTTCAGATGAATGGATAAGTACAAGAACTGGAATCAAGGAAAGACGAATTGTCGAAAAAAATGAAACTACTTTAGATCTTGCCTATATGGTTTCTTTAGAAGCTTTAAAATCTTCAAATATTTCTCCAGATAAAATAGATTTAATAATTGTAGCTACTATTACTCCAGATATGTTTTTTCCGTCAACAGCATGTTTTTTGCAAAAAAAATTGGGATTAAATTCTATCCCAGCTTTTGACTTATCTGCTGCTTGCAGTGGTTTTATTTATGGCATTGCTACGGCAAGAGCATTTATAGAGTCTGGACTATATAGAACTGTTTTGTTAGTAGGATCTGAAACTCTTTCAAAAATTACAGACTGGACAGACAGGAATACATGCGTTTTATTTGGTGATGGAGCAGGTGCAATGATATTGTCTGCTTCACAGGAAGATGACAATATCTTATCGATATATCTAGGCGCAGATGGTGCATACTCAGATTTACTTTTCTTACCTGGAGGCGGTTCTGTCAACCCTGCTACAGCAGAAACTGTTAATCAAAATCTTCATACAATGAGAATGCAAGGCAAAGATGTTTTTAAGGCAGCAGTTCCAAAAATGGCTTTATCTGCTAAAAAAGCTTTAGAGCTTTCTGGCAAAAAACTAGAAGATATAAGTCTCTTTATACCTCACCAAGCAAATATGAGGATAATTGAAGCTGTTGCTAAAAAACTTGATATATCAATGGACAAAGTTTTTGTAAATATCCATAAAACTGGGAATATTTCATCAGCTACCACAATAACAGCTTTAGATGAAGCTATAAAGACAGGCAGAGTTAAACGCGGAGACTTAGTTGAGATGGTTGCTTTTGGTGGTGGATTTACTTGGGGTGCTTCTGTAGTTAGAATTTAAGATTTCATAGGATTGATTATAATGTCAAAAATAGCATTGATGTTTCCCGGACAAGGATCTCAGAGTGTAGGAATGGGAGAAGAGCTTTATGAAAAATACCAAAAAGCTAAAGAAATAATAGATTTAGCTGGTGACGAACTTAAAAAAATTATCTTTGAAGGACCTCAAGAAGATTTAACTCTTACAAAATATGCTCAACCTGCAATCTTTACAGTAAGTATAGCAGCATTTGAAGTTTTTAAAGAGCTTTATGATTTCAAAAATACTGAATTTGTTGCTGCTGGGCATTCTTTAGGCGAGTATAGTGCATTGTATACCGCAGGGTTCTTTGATTTTAAAGATGGACTATCTTTGGTAAAAGCCAGAGGTGAATTTATACAAAAAGCTTCTGAAGCAAATCCGGGTAGTATGGCTGCAATCATTGGCCTTGATGCTCCTATTGTTGAAGATATATGTAACCAAGCTTCAAGTGTTGGTGTATGTGAAGCTGTAAATTTCAATTCTCCATGCCAAATTGTTATAGCTGGAGTTTCTGCTGCAATAAATAAAGCTATTGAACTTGCGTCTGCAGCCGGAGCTGCAAAAACAGCTGTTTTAAATGTTTCAGGTCCTTTCCATTCTTCTCTTATGTCATCAGCTTCGGATAGTATGGCAAAAGAGCTGGAAAAATATACTTTTAATATTCCCAAATTTGGTGTGTTTACCAATTGCGATGCTTCTCTAACTAAAGACTCGTCAACAATAAAAGAAAGACTTATAAAACAGATTAAATCTGCAGTAAAGTGGGATGAAACTATAAAGAACATAATCCTTTTAGGTTTTGACAAATTTATAGAGATTGGGTCAGGAAAAGTTTTGTCAGGGCTTTTAAGAAGAATAGACAGATCAAAAAAGGCGTTAAATATAGAAGATTGTGCAAGTTTAGAAAAAACGTTGGAGGGATTGAATAAATGAGACTTCAGGCAAAGACAGCAGTTATTACTGGTTCTGCTCAGGGAATAGGAAGGGCAATAGCCGAGCTTTTTGCATCTGAAGGATCAGAGGTTGTTATTTCTGACATAAATATTGAATCAACTCAGAAAACTGCAGATGAAATAAAATCAAAGTATAGTATTGAAACTGCAGCTATAGCAGCAAATGTGACTAAATTAGAAGACTGTGAATCGTTGGTAAAAGCGTCTCTTGACAAATTTTCCAAAATAGATATACTAGTCAATAATGCAGGGATAACTAAGGATAATCTCGTCTTAAGAATGAGTGAAACAGAGTGGGATGCAGTTATAGCTGTTAATTTAAAAGGAGTGTTTAACTGTATAAAAGCTGCAAGTAGGCCAATGATTAAAGCAAGACAGGGTAGAATAATAAATATAGCTTCTGTTGTTGGAGAAATGGGGAATGCTGGCCAGATAAATTATTCTGCTTCTAAGGGGGGAGTTATAGCAATGACTAAAACTTGTGCCAGAGAATTTGCTTCAAGAAATATTTTAGTGAATGCTATCGCTCCAGGATTTATACGTACTGCAATGACTGACAAGTTGACTCAAGAGCAAAAAGATGCTATGGCTTCTACAATACCTCTTGCAAGACTTGGAGATGCATCTGATATCGCTAAGGCTGCTTTGTTTTTTGCGAGTGATGATTCGTCTTATATAACAGGACACGTTATGTCAGTCAACGGTGGAATGTACATGTAATTTATACGCTTTGCGTATCTAAAATAGTCGTATAAAAATAATAGCAAAGAATGACAAAGGGAGGACGTACAATGGCAGATTTAGAGGCTAGAGTGAAAGAAATTATTGTTGAACAGTTAGGTGTAGATCCAGCAGAAGTTGTAACAGGAGCATCTTTTGTTAATGATTTAGGAGCAGATTCTTTGGATACAGTAGAGCTTGTTATGGCTTTTGAAGAAGAATTTGGCATTGAAATACCAGATGAAGAAGCTGAGAAGATTCAAACAGTAGGAAGCGCAGTTGAATACATAAAGGCACATGCTACAAAATAATAACAAGGTATAAAAATGAAAAAGAGGACAGTTATAACCGGTGTTGGAATTGTTACTCCTATAGGTATAGGCAACGCTGAGTTTACTAATGCTTTAAAAGAAGGAAAGTCAGGTGCCTCTAATATAGAATCTTTTGATACAAGTGCTTATACTACTCGCTTTGCAGCTATCGTAAAAGATTTTGAACCTGAGAAATTTATTGAGAAAAAGAAAATAAATAAGATGGCCAGATTTACACAGTTTGGTTTTGCTGCTGCGAAAATGGCTATTGAAGATTCAGGACTTGATCTGTCTAAAGAAGATTTGTCAAGAGTAGGAGTTATAACTGGTACCGGTATAGGTGGTTTAGATATAATTGAGAAAGAAGAACAGTCTCTTTTAGCAAAAGGCCCAAGAAGAGTAAGTCCTTTTCTTATCCCTATGATAATTACAAATATACTTCCTGGTGAAATAGCCATAGAGTATGGTTTTACCGGCCCCAATTATGCAGTTACTAGTGCTTGCGCTTCGGGAAACCATGCTATAGGAGATGCTTTAAGTCTCTTGCGAAGTGGTGGAGCTGATGTTATAATTACTGGTGGTTCTGAAGGTGCTATAGTTCCGCTAGGAGTAGCAGGTTTTTGTTGCATAAAAGCTCTCTCTCAGAGGAATGATGATCCACAAAAAGCATCTAGACCTTTTGATAAGAATCGCGATGGTTTTGTTATGGGAGAAGGTGCTGGAATTGTAGTTCTTGAAACTTTAGAACATGCTTTAGCCAGAGGTGCAAAAATATATGCTGAACTTGTAGGATATGGAGCCTCTGAGGATGCTTATCACATTACAGCTCCTGAACCAGAAGGTAAAGCTGCTATTTCGGCAATGAAAAAAGCTATATCCGATGCAGGTATTTCTAAAGATGAAGTTGATTATATAAATGCTCATGGAACTTCCACAGCATTAAATGATAAGACTGAAACTTTGGCAATAAAAAAAGTTTTTGGAGAAAAGGCGTATAAGATACCTGTTTCGTCAACTAAATCTATGACTGGCCATCTATTGGGCGGTGCTGCTGGTGTGGAGCTTGCTGCTACAATTCTTTCCATGCAAGAAGGTTTTATCCCTCCTACTATAAATTATGAAACTCCAGATCCAGACTGTGATTTAGACTATGTTCCAAATAAAATGAGGCAGCAGCAAATAACTTGTGCGCTTTCAAATTCTTTGGGCTTTGGTGGTCATAATGCAACAATAGTAGTAAAAAAATATGTTAGTTAAAAACTATAGAAAATTTCAAGAGATTATTGAATATAAATTCAATAATCTTGAAGTTTTAGAAACTGCTTTAATCCATAAATCTTTTGCCGCTGAATCTAACGGCAAAAAGAACTACAATGAGCGTATGGAGTTTCTAGGAGACAGTATCTTATCTGCTATAATAGCAGAAACTCTATACTTAAGATATCCTAGCGAAAGCGAGGGGAAATTATCTCAATTAAAAGCCCAAATAGCTTCTGCGTCTAATTTAAGCATTTGGGCAAAAGAAATAGATTTATGGGTTTATATTTTATTAGGAAGAAGTGAAGATGCATTTAAGGCGAGAAATAGGGAAAGTCTTTTATGCGATGCTTTTGAAGCTGTTGTCGGAGCCATATATTTAGATGGTGGTTTTGAAAATGCTAAGAAGTTTGTTATAAAATTCTTAGATATTCGTAAAGAAATAATTATAACAGACTATAAAAGCAGATTGCAGGAAGAAGCTCAATCAGTTTATAAAGAGCTTCCTGAATATAAAATAATAAAAGAATCTGGCCCTGACCACAACAAAAAGTTTGAAGCGGCTGTTTATATAAAAAATAGACTTTTTGGTAAAGGTATAGGTAGTTCTAAAAAGGAAGCCCATCAATCTGCAGCTAAACAGGCAATGGAAGCTGTTGACGCGAGAAATCTTGGACACTAGCAATGTTTGCGCCACTAAATTTGAGGTAAACTAAAAGAGGGGTTATAAATGGTAATGGATTATATGTTGTCTGAAGAAGAAGAGATGATGGTTGAAACCGCAAGAACTATTGCGATTGAAAAGATGAAGCCTGTTAGAGAACATTACGATGAAAAAGAAGAATTTCCCTGGGAGATTGTAAAAGAGTTTGCTCAGGCTGATTTATGTGGAGTATATATTCCCGAAGAGTACGGCGGTTTTGGAAAAGGGATAATGGGCTTGGCTCTTGTAGTTGAAGAACTTTGCAAAGTTGATGGTGCTATAGCATTGTCTCTTGCTGCTACAGCTTTAGGGACTCTTCCTATTCTTATAGCAGGAAATGAAGAACAAAAGAAAAAGTATTTGCCAGATATTGCATCAGGTAAAAAACTTGCAGCTTTTGGACTAACTGAAGCTAATGCTGGTTCTGATGCTACTGGTATGACGACGACAGCTGTAAAAGATGGCGATTACTATGTTTTAAACGGAACAAAGTGCTTTATAACAAATGGTGGCGCAGCTGAAACATATACAATTTTTGCAAAAACAAATCCTGCTAGAGGAGCAAGAGGAATTTCTTGTTTTATAGTAGAAAAAGGAATTTCTGGATTTGAATTTGGGAAAAAAGAAAAGAAAATGGGGATACGAGCATCTTCCACAACAGAACTTATATTTAATAATTGTAGAGTACATAAAGATCAGCTCCTTGGAAAAGAAGGTCATGGCTTAATGATAGCGCAAGCTACGTTAGACAACTCTCGTCCTGGAGTAGCTGCTCAGGCTTTGGGCATAGCTGCAGGAGCATTAGATGAAGCAGTTGATTATGCTAGAAAAAGAGTACAGTTTGGCCAGCCCATAGCTTCTTTCCAGGGCATACAACATATGCTTGCAGATATGGCTACTGAGGTTGAAGCCGCTAGAGCCTTGCTTTATGCTTCAGCTAGAATGATAGATGCTGGAACAGAAAAACGTACCAGCAAAGAATCTGCTATGGCTAAGCTTTTTTGCTCTGAGGTAGCTATGAAGGTTACGACTAACGCGGTACAGATACTTGGCGGATACGGATATTCAAGAGAATATCCGGTTGAAAAAATGATGAGAGATGCAAAAATAACGACTCTTTATGAAGGAACAAGCCAAATTCAAAAAAATGAGATTGCCCTTAACCTTATAAAAGAATCGGCTGCAAAATCTAAATAAGAAAAGATAAATCTTTGAAATACAGCATAAGTGGAGTAAAGACAAAAGTTTATAATTTGTCGTAGTTCCACTTTTGTGTTTTTAAGACGATTATGAAATAGAGAGGAGAAGAATGAATATAATTGTTTGCATCAAGCAGGTCCCTAATACCACAAATGTTCAAATTGATCATGAGACTGGCAGATTAAAAAGAGAGGGAGTAGAATCTATAATAAATCCTTTTGACGAGTATGCTATAGAAGAAGGTGTAAGAATAAAAGAAAAAGCTTGCGGGAAAGTAACGGTTATTACCATGGGACCGCCTCAGGCAGAAGCTATTTTAAGAGAAGCTGTAGCAAAAGGTGCAGACGAAGGTGTTTTAGTAAGTGATAGAGCTTTTGTCGGAGCCGACACTTTGGCCACCTCCTATGCTTTGTCAACGGCTATAAAATCATTAGGTAGTTTTGATATAGTTATTTGTGGTAAACAGGCCTCAGATGGTGATACTGCTCAAGTAGGACCTGGAATTGCAGAGATGTTGGATATTCCACATGTAGCTTATGTTAAAAAAGTAGAATCAACTGATGATAAAACTATAAAGGTTGAAAGAATGATGGAAGATGGTTACGATTTAATAGAAAGTTCACTTCCAGTTCTTTTAACTGTAGTTAAAGAAATAAATAATCCAAGAGTGCCGTCATTAAAAGGCAAAATGGCAGCCAAAAAAGCAGTTATTAAAATTTTAGATGCTGCAGCAATTGGCGCTGATACTAGAAAGACTGGTCTTAATGGATCTCCTACTCAGGTTATGAAAATCTTTACTCCACCCCAAAGAACAGGTGGAGAAAAATTTACTGGAGAGTCTAATGAAGTTGCTGCGGCTTTAGTGAAGAGATTATCTGACTTAAACCTTATATAGAAGAGAATTTGTTTTTTGAATATAGCTTTTTAGAATGGAGAAATTGTAAATGGCAAACAGTATAAAAGTATTAAATGATAAATGCGTCGGTTGTGGACAATGTGCAGGAGCATGCCCTTTTGGCGCTATTTCAATGATTGAGAGATCTGAACATCCTAAGAAATTTAAGTTGGCAGTTATAGATTTAAACAAATGTACATATTGTAGAACTTGTGTAGAGAAGTGTAAGTTTAATGCAATAGATCTTACGAAAGACGCGTCTCAAGCAGGTGTTGATAAAAGTGAATACAAAGGCGTATGGGTTTATGCTCAACAAAGACATGGAGAAATTGCAGGTGTAGTGTACGAACTTCTAAATGAAGGAAAAAGACTTGCAAAACAGTTGGGTACAACCCTCAGCGCTGTTTTAATTGGTGACAATATAAAATCAAAAGCTCAAGATTTGATAAATAGAGGCGCTGACAAAGTTTATATTTGTGACGATCCAATTTTTATTGAATTCCAAGATGATCCTTATACAAGTATATTGACTCAAATTATAAAGAAAGAAAAACCTGAGATTATTTTGATTGGTGCTACAAATATAGGTCGTTCTTTTGCTTCAAGAGTTGCTGCAAGAATTCATACAGGTCTTACGGCAGACTGTACATCTTTAGAAATTGATCCTGAAACAAGAAATCTCCAACAAACTAGACCTGCTTTTGGCGGAAATATTATGGCTACTATTTTAACTCCCGGCCATCGACCTCAAATGTCTACAGTTAGACATAAAGTCTTTAAAGAGGCAAAAGTAGAGGAAGGAAGAAAAGGCGAAATTGTAGATTGTAAAATTGAAGTTGATACATTAGTCAACAGAACAAAATTTTTAGGTTTTATAAAAGATTCAAGCTCAAATATTAATATTGGCGATGCTGATATTATTGTATCCGGAGGAAGAGGTATTGGTAAAGCTGAAGGCTTTGAACTTCTTGAGGAACTTGCTGAGCTTCTTGACGGCGCTGTAGGTGCTTCAAGAGCTGCTGTAGATTCTGAATGGATACCATATTCGCATCAGATAGGTCAAACAGGAAAAACAGTTGTCCCTAAAGTGTATATAGCGTGTGGAATATCTGGACAAATACAACATACTGTTGGAATGAATTCTTCAGATATTATTATTGCAATAAATAAAGATGCATCTTGCCCAATGATGCAGACAGCAACATATGCTTTAGAAGGCGATTTGTATGAAATAATTCCCAATATAATAAAAGAAATAAAATCTGTAAGGTGTAACTAAATAAGTTTATGTACTTGGTTTGTCTGTTCTGCTTTGCTATAAGATGAAACCGAAAGGAGCTTGTAAAAGCGAAGATAGTTTTTGTTGGTATAACCAAAGGAGAGACATAAATGCCGAAAAAAGTAATGGACGTTCAACAGCAGAGTGTTAAAAATCAGACTTCGTTAATAGATACTCCTGATGCCCTTAATGCTCTTTTAGATCGAGTGAAAAAAGCGCAGGAAACTTATTCAAGCTTTACACAAGAGCAGGTTGACGAGATTTTCAAAGCTGCGGCTATTGCAGCTAATCAAGCAAGAATTCCATTAGCAAAAATGGCAGTTGAAGAAACTGGTATGGGAATCGTTGAAGATAAGGTTATAAAAAACCATTTTGCTTGCGAATATATCTACAATAAACATAAAGACGCTCGCACCTGCGGACTTATAAGTGAAGATAAAGCTAATGGGATTAAAATAGTAGCAGACCCTATCGGTATTATTGCAGGCATAGTGCCGACGACAAATCCTACATCTACAGCGATATTTAAATCTTTAATTGCTTTAAAAACGAGAAATGGGATTATTTTCTCGCCTCATCCTAGAGCAAAGAATTCTACAATAGCTGCAGCTAAAATTATTCTTGATGCTGCTGTTAAAGCAGGTGCGCCTGAAAATATAATAGCTTGGATAGATGTACCATCTTTAGAACTTACAAATTTGCTCATGACGCATAAAGATATAGCAACAATCCTTGCCACAGGCGGACCGGGAATGGTTAGAGCTGCTTATTCTTCTGGAAAGCCTGCTTTGGGTGTAGGTGCTGGAAATACACCTGCAATTATTGACGAAACTGGTAATATCCAGATGGCGGTTTCTTCTATTCTTATGTCAAAAACATTTGATAATGGTATGATTTGTGCTTCAGAACAATCAATAATAATCGTTAAAGATATTTATGATACAGTTATAAAAGAATTGACGTTTCGTGGAGCTTACATACTAAATAAACAAGAAAAAGATAAAGTTGCAAAAACCATAATCAATGATGGAAAACTAAACGCTGCTATTGTAGGTCAGCCTGCATATAAAATAGCTGAGATGGCTGGAGTTAAAGTCCCTAAGGACGCCAAAGTTATTGCGGGTGAAGTTAGCGAAATTTCTTTAGACGAAGAATTTGCCCACGAGAAGTTATCTCCTGTAATAGCAATATATAAAGCTGATAATTTTGAGGATGCTGTTGAAAAAGCTTATCAACTTGTAGAGCTTGGTGGTGCAGGGCATACTTCAGTTTTATATACTGACGAAAGAAAAAAAGAGAGAATAAATTATTTCGCAAACAAACTGCATACAGGAAGAGTATTGATTAATACCCCATCATCACAAGGTGGAATAGGAGATTTGTTTAACTTTAAACTAGAGCCGTCATTAACTCTTGGTTGCGGCTCATGGGGAGGAAACGCTGTGAGTGAGAACGTTGGGGTAAAACACCTTTTGAATTATAAAACTGTTGCAGAAAGACGTGAAAATATGTTGTGGTTTAGAATTCCTCCAAAAATTTATTTTAAAAGAGGCGCTACAGATTTAGCTCTACGCGAACTTGAAGGTAAAAAGCGTGCATTTATAGTTACAGACAGATTTCTTTTTAATTCTGGCTCTATCTACAATATAACTAAAGTTTTGGAAGAAATAAATGTTGACTATCAAATATTCTTTGATGTAAAACCAGACCCTACTGTTTCAACTATAAACGAAGCATTGTCTATGCTTAGAACTTACGAGCCTGATATTATTATCGCTTTTGGAGGTGGTTCTCCAATAGATGCAGCAAAAATTATGTGGTTGATGTATGAAAATCCAGATACAGATTTCAAAGACGTGGCAATGCGCTTTATGGATATAAGAAAGAGAATCTGCAAAATACCTGAACTTGGAACTAAAGCTCAGTTAATTGCTATACCTACCACTTCTGGAACTGGATCTGAAGTTACTCCATTTGCTGTAATTACAGAAGATTCAACTCACATTAAATACCCTATAGCAGATTATGCATTGACTCCTAATATGGCAATAATTGATCCAAATTTTGTAGACTCTATGCCTAAAGCTCTTTGTGCTGCTTCTGGAATAGACGCTTTAACACATGCTTTAGAAGCCTATGTTTCTGTACTTGCCACAAACTTCACAAATTCTCCGGCATTAGAAGCTGTTAAGCTTATATTTAGATATTTACCTCGCTCTTATTCAAAAGGTGGAGATGATCCAATAGCAAGAGAGAAAATGCATTATGCCTCTACATTAGCTGGTATGGCTTTTGCAAATGCTTTCTTGGGACTATCACACTCGTTAGCTCATAAGCTTGGTGCAGCATTTAATATTCCACATGGAATTGCAAATGCATTGGTTATCAATCAAGTTATAAGATACAATGCAACTGATAAGCCTAGAAAACAAGCAATATTCCCACAGTACAAATTCCCAAATGCGAAAGCAAAATACGGACAGATTACTGATGAGCTAGGACTTGGCGGAAAGAATGATGACGACAAAGTAGAGTTGTTGATTAATGCTATAACTCAGCTTAAGAAAGATATTCAGATACCTCTTTCAATAAAAGAAATGGGTGTTTCTGAGAAAGATTTTAAGGATAAACTTAATACATTGGTTGAGCAGGCTTTTGACGATCAGTGCACAGGTGCAAACCCTGTATATCCTTTGATGGAGGATATTAAAGAGGTTTTCCTAAAAGCATACAATGGAGAAATAGAATAATTAAAGCAGGAAAAGAATGAATAACAAGAACCAGGAAATAGGTTTAAAGAAAGAAGTATTAGAAAGAATAATAAGAGCATTTTTCTCAGACAATTTTGAAGAGAGTACTCGTAGTATCCCTTTAGGAATGCGTCCAAAGGGATACGAGGTTCTTTATAGATGCTGTATTTATAAAGAGAGAGCGATTTTAAGAGATAGAGTTATAGCAGGGCTTGGTTTCTCTATAGAAGATGCTGATGAATCTGTTGATTTATTTATTTATGCAAAAAAAGCTCTTGAACGCGAACATATTGATGATAAACCTCTTACTCTTATTGAAACTGCATGTCAGGGCTGTGTTCCAAAAAGAATTTATGTTACGGATATATGCCAAGGGTGTGTAGCAAGATCTTGCAAAACTGCGTGTAAGTTTGGCGCTATAAGCATTGTAAACAGTAAATCTAAAATAGATCCTGCTAAATGCAAAAACTGTAAAATGTGTGTGCCAGCGTGTCCATATAATGCTATAGTGAAAATAGCAGTTCCTTGCGAAGATGCGTGTCCTGTAAACGCTATTAAAAAGAATGAAAATGGTACAACTAAAATAGATTACAATGTTTGTATATCATGCGGCAAATGCATGATGGCATGCCCATTTGGAGCCGTCAACGAGAAAAGCCAGATAATTGATGTTTTAAAAAATATTAAAGCTGGTAAGAAAGTTGTTTCTATGATAGCGCCTTCTATTGTTGGCCAGCTTCAGGGATCTGTATATCAACTGAAAACAGCTTTAAAAAAAGCTGGGTTTTATGATGTATATGAAGTTGCTCAAGGAGCCGATATTACCACTGAAAATGAAGCCCATGAGTTTGATGAGCGTATGGAAGCAGGTGAATCTTTTATGACCACTTCATGTTGTGCCGGATATAATCAATTTATAAAAAAGCATTTGCCAGAGATAAAAGACTTTGTGTCAACTACAAAAACGCCTATGTATTATATAGCTCAAAAGGTTAAAGAACAACACCAGGACTATATTACTGTTTTTGTAAGTCCTTGTGTTGCTAAAAAAAATGAAGCTTGTGGTGATGAAAATGTTAATTATGTTATAAATTATGAAGAAATTGCAGCTTTGTTATCGGCTAAAGATATTAAAGTTCAAAATTGCGCTGAAGAGAAGTTCGATGTTGAAAGCTCAAAACAGGGACGCAATTTTGGAGTTACAGGCGGGGTTGCAGGTGCTGTGGTGAAACTTTTAGATGATAAAAAAGGTTTTGTAAAGACTCACGTCATTAACGGTTTAAATAAAGAAACAATAAAGCAGTTAAAAAAGATGGTCAAAGACAGAAAATGTCTTGAAGGTAATTTAGTGGAAGTTATGGGCTGTGAAGGCGGCTGTATTGGTGGAAACGCTACTGTTTGTGCGCCGAGAATAGCACAGAAGGCGATAAAAGCATTATACGATCAAAGTAAAGATATAGAAAAAAGTAATTTTTAGTTTATAAAGCCACGAAAAAAGTGCGTGACATTTTTTAATCTAAAATGCCAAATCGTGCTGGAAAGTAAGTCTTTTCATAATGATAAGAAATAAAATTCTTGAATAATAGGATTTTAAGATGAGCGATAGAGTATAAAAGTTTTAAAGATATAAAACGTATAGACAAATGGTAGTGAATTCCAGCTTGCATGCGAGCTTGCTCAAGTTTTGGAATATAATAAAAAGGTCTATTCTCGATTATAATTTACCTCGTTATGCTTGTTATTTAATAGTTCGAAATTGTGTCCATAGAAAACAAATCATAAAAATATCTTTTTCCAAAGCAGAAGACTTTGAATTATATGAACAGTCAAGAACTGACTGCAGATCTTTTTAGAATATCTCTTAGAGATGAGAAAATTCGTAAAGATAAAACACAATGCGTAGATGATGCAAGCATAGTTCATTATAGTGCAGGGAAAGAAGTTATGAATGCAATAGTCTTTAATCTTGAGTTTATTAAACTGGATAAAAGATTTTAGAGTTTCCTCAAATAGCAAAAAGTCAGGATATCATTGTATAGTTAATAAGATAAAAGGTGAATATATGTCTAAAATTTTACTTACTGGTGCGGGCGGATTTGTTGGAAGCCATATTGCAGAGGCATTAGTAGAAGCTAAACATAAAGTGATATGTACTGTAAGACAGAAATCAAATTTAAGATGGATTAAAAATCTTCCTTTAGAATATAAATATGGAGATTTAAATAATAAAGCTTTCTTGAAAGAAGTAATAAAAGATGTAGATTTTGTTATTCATTGCGCAGGAGTTGTCCGCGCAATGGATAAGGAAGAATATTTTAAAACAAATGTAAAAAGTACAAAAAATCTTTGCGAATCAGTTTTAAACAATAATCCAAGTTTAAAAAAGTTTATATTTATTTCCTCACAAGCAGCAATGGGCGCATCGCAACTTGGAACTGTAAGAAAAATTATGGATATTCCTAAACCTGTTTCAGACTATGGTTTAAGTAAAATAGAGGCAGAAAAAGAATTAAAGAAAATCCTTGAAGATAAAATTCCATATATAATTTTCCGTCCTGCAGGTGTTTATGGCCCTAGAGATAAAGATATATTTATATTGTTCAGTCTGGTACATAGACACTTAAGACCTATAACATTAAAGAAAAGACTTTTGCAGCTTGTATATGTTAAAGATATTGCAAAATCTGTACTTTCTTCTCTTGGAAATACAAAAATAAATAATAATACTTACTACCTTGCAAATTCATCAACATATACTTGGGGTGATATAGGAAGAATAATATCTTTATCTGTAGGGGTTAAGACTATTCCTTTGCCTGTTCCAGATTTTATGTTTAAAGCAGCAGGTTTTATAATGGAAACTTTATCTAGTATAATCAGAAAACCTGTTGTATTAAACAAACAAAAAATTACAGAAATGCTTCAAGATGCTTGGGTCGCAGATACACTTCCTGCCGAAAAAGATTTAAATATGAAATTTACTAGCCTTGAAGTTGCTTCTGAAATTACGTATAATTGGTATTTGAAAAATAATTGGTTTTAGATACAAAAACAGAAGGAGATCCTATAAATGAGTAGAGACGTTTTTGAAAAGTGTTTTAGCTTTCATGCTGCTGATGATCTAAAACAAACTGGCTTTTATCCATATTTCCATATAGTTGAGTCTGAACAAGGTCCTGAAATTATAGTTGATGGCAGTAAGAAAATAGTTGTTTGTTCAAATAATTATCTTGGTCTTGCAAGTCATCTCAAAGTTATAGAATCTTCAGTTATCGCTGCAAAGAAATACGGGACTTCTTGTACAGGTTCAAGATTTCTTAACGGGACTAACGATCTACATGAAAAAGTTGAAAAAAAGTTTGCTAAATTTGCAGGGAAAGAAGAAGCGATTCTTTTTACCACAGGACATCATTCAAATCTAGGTGCAATTTCGTCGCTTGTTGGAAAAGGCGAAGTTGTAATTACAGATAGATTGGATCATGCTTCAATTATAGATGGTTGTCGCCTTTCTTTTGGTAAAATGGCAAGATTTAGACATAACGATATGGCGGACTTAGAAAGACAGCTTTCCAATCATCAAGGAATAGGAATCTTGATAGTTGTAGATGGTATTTTTAGTATGGAAGGAGATATTACAAATCTTCCCGAAATTTCAAAACTTGCAAAAAAGTATGGTGCTAGAATTTTTGTTGATGAAGCTCACTCACTCGGTGTTTTGGGTAAAAATGGTATGGGTACTGGTGAACATTTTAATATGCAAGATGATGTTGATGTTATAATGGCTACAGCTTCAAAATCTTTGGCTTCAATCGGCGGTTTTATAGCTAGTAATTCTAGAGTTATCAATTATATAAAGCATAATGCAAGAAGCATGATTTTTACGGCAAGTCTTCCTCCTGCATGCGTAGGAGCTATTGACGCAGCTTTAGATTTGGTTGTTGCTGAGCCTGATAGAAGAGCTAGATTGATGAATACTGCAAAAAAAATGAAAGAAGAATTTAAGTTTATGGGATATAATGTAAATAATTCTCAGTCTCCAATTATACCTCTAACCGTCGGTAACGACTTAATTGCTTTCAAAATGTGGAAAATGCTTTTTGACGAGGGTATCTTTGCTTCTCCTGTTGTAACTCCTGCAGTTCCTGAAGGGCAAGCAATAATAAGAACAAGCTATATGGCGACGCATACAGATGACCATTTAAATTTTATATTAGACAAATTTAAAAAAGTTGGTAAACATCTTGGCGTGATAGCGTAATTTTTTAGGAAATATACAAATGAGAATAGCGAAAGTTATTAATAAAAGTCACATAGAGCAATTTGTTAAATTTCCTTGGAAAATCTATTCAAAAAACAGTAAATGGGTTCCACCATTAATTTCTGATGTAAAATGGATTATTTCTGAAGATAAAAATCCTTTTTGGCTGCACGCAAGAAGACAATTGTTTTTAGCTTACGATAATAGTGATAATGTTATTGGCACAATTGCCGCTATAATAGACTATAATTATATGTCTTTTCAAGATGACAAGTGTGGGTTTTTTGGTTTCTTTGAATGTATTGACGATGTCCAAACAGCGAAGTCTCTTTTTTGTGCAGCCAAAGAATGGTTAAATGAACAGGATATTAAAAAAATGATTGGCCCCATGAACCCATCTACAAATGATGAATGCGGATTTCTATTGGAAGGATTTGATATTCCTCCAAGTTTTATGATGCCTTACACGCCTCAATATTACTTGAATCTTACAGAACAGTCAGGACTTAAAAAAATAAAAGAATTATATGCTTACGATATGGATGTTTCAGCTGACTCAAGGGTTAAAAGGCTTGAACGTATTGTTGATATGGCTAAGAAAAAACTTCCTGGGTTAAAAATTAGAACTGTCAATAAAGATTCATACGAAGAAGATTTAAAAGCTGTGATTTCTATATATAATAGAGCTTGGGAGAAAAACTGGGGCTTTGTTCCTTGGAGTGATGAAGAATTTTCAGCAATAGCTTCAAAACTTAAGCTGATAATGGACCCTGAGATGATTATTATAGCAAGCATTTCTGAAGAACCTATAGGTATGCTTATTTCTTTGCCTGATTACAATCAGGTATTAAAAAAACTCAACGGGAAATTTTTCCCATTTGGTATTTTTGAATTTTTATATTATAGAAAAAAGATTGATTCTCTAAGACTCATGGTTATGGGCGTTGTAAAGGAATACAGGCATAAAGGTATAGAGGCCATTATGTATGAAAGAGGCCTAAAGAATGCTTTAAGAATAGGCTACAAGCATTGTGAACTGTCATGGGTTCTTGATGACAATATAATGACGCAACGTACTGCTGAGATGATGAACGGTAAAGTTTATAAAAAGTATGCTGTGTACGGTAATTAACAACTTTTTTTCTCCAAAGATTCAGACAAGATTTTATAATAAGTTGAAATTTTGTGAAATCGGAGGAACAGTAATGGTAAAATCTGTAAAGAAAAAAACAAAAGTAGAAGTAAAAGAAGGAACTGTTAAGAAGAAAACTGTTAAACCAGCATCTAATAAAGAGATCTTTTTAGAAGAAGTTCCATCAAGTTCATACATAGTTATAGATTACCCAAATGAAGCAGAAGTAATTAATGGACCGCACTATGCATTGCGTATAGGCGCATCTAATGATGAATATGCTGAAATTTCATTCAATGACGGAGAATGGCTTCCTTGTAGATTTGGAAGCGGATACTGGTGGTTTGACTGGACGGGTTTTGATCAAGGACATCATTCTTTATCAGCAAGACTTGTAAATTATCACGGAGATATTATTGCAGAATCTGACAAGAGGAAATGCAAAGTATGTTGAAAGAAAATACTACTTTTTGCGAAAGCTTAGGAAAATTATGTTTATTTTCTGCGGTATTGTGTAGCGCGTTTGTTCTTGCAAGAACTTTTTTGAGAAATGATGATAAGACTTCAAATAGTTATCTAGAACGATTAAGAAAATCATATGATGGACTCTCGCCGGAAGATTATTCTCAAAAAGACACAAAAATTAAACTTACAGGGAAATTTTAATGTATTTAAAGAAAGTAGAAGTGTGTGGTTTTAAATCTTTTGCCGATAAGACATTGTTAGGTTTTGAGCCAAGCATCTCAGGAATTATTGGCCCTAATGGTTGTGGTAAGTCTAACATATCAGATTCTATTCGTTGGTGTCTTGGAGAGCAGAGAGCAAAATCAATGAGAAGTTCCAATATGCAAGAAGTGATATTTGGAGGAACTCAAACAAGGTCTACAACTGGAATGGCTGAAGTATCCCTAACTTTTGACAATTCGCAAAATATTTTACCGGTTGACTATTCTGAAGTTACAGTAACAAGAAGACTATTTAGAAGTGGCGAGAGTGAATATTTTATAAATAAAACTCAATGCAGACTTAAAGATATAAGAGATATGTTTTTGGATACTGGAATAGGTTCAGATGGATATTCCATAATTGAACAGGGAAGAGTTGATTTTTTAACTACTGCAAAACCAGAAGATAGAAGAGAATTGTTTGAAGAAGCTGCCGGAGTCTCTAAATATAAAGTAAGAAGAGAAGAAACTTTAAGAAGGCTTGAAAAAATAGATACTGATATGTCTCGCTTATCTGACGCTTTAGCTATACATAAGCAACAGATAACAGCGTTGGACATTGCTGCGAAAAAAGCAAAACAATATAAACAATATCAAGAAGATCTTGCAAAATATGAGATTGCCTCTTTAGTTAAACACATATCTTGCAGCGACAACGAAATATCAAGAATAAAAACAGAGCTTGATCCTAAAATAAAAAAGTTTGAATCAATAAGTACTTCTATGGCTCAACTTGATGCTAGTATACAAGGAATGAGGCTTTCTTTAGATGAAAAAAATGAGTCTTATGTTAATATAAATAGAGACTTAAGCGAAATAAAAATGCAGATTGGCGTGGCGGACCAAATAGTTCAACATGTCATGCAAAGAGAAGCAGAAATCAAGTCTGAAAAAGAAAGACTTGAACAAGAAGTAGTAGTAAATAGAGAAAAAGTTGTTTATATGGAAGAACAACTTAAAACTTTAAATTTAGATGATGGAACTCTATCAGATGAGTTGGTTAAATATAAGACTGATTATAAAGAAAAAGAACGTCAATATAATTTTATAAAGAGTAGATTGTCTGAACTAGAAACTAGAGAAAATGAAATAAGAACTAAACTTTCACAAATAGAATGTGAAAAAGAGCAGCAAGTTAATTTAAGAGCTGATCTTTCTGAAAGTAAGATACATTTAGATGCAGATGTCGCCTCTTTAGAGAGAATAATATCAAGGCTTGAAAATGATGTAGAGCCGACTAATCAAGAAATAGCTGCTGTAGAGGCTGAGCTTGAAGCTGCAAGCTCTTCTCTATGTTCTTCTGAAACGAAAAAAGAAGAAATAAGCAAGACTATTTTAGAAAATGGAGAAAGATGTAAAGCTTTGGAGAATGTTTTATTACAGTATAAAGAGTCTTTGGCATCAAATGAGTCCCGTGTAGCTACGCTTAAAGAGTTTGACCAAAGAGATCCAGTGAGATCTTCAATAAGATCTCTACTGGGGGTGCTTGGCAATTTAACAAGAGGTCCAATAAGCAGTTTAATTGATTCAGATGAAGGCGATCAGGAATTAGTGGCTTCTGCTCTTGGTGATAAGCTAAATTACCTTGTCTGCGAAAATACTGAAAAAGCAGAGCAGGCTATTAAATTTTTAGAAGAAAACAACCTGAGTCGTCTTTCTTTTATAGTTGCCGATAAAATTTCTGACTCAGTTCAAAGCTCTACTATAGGTTTACCTCAAGGCCATAGCGAACTTATAAAACATTTAAGATATAAGACTTCCGATGAGAAAATAATTCGTTACGTTTGTTCTGGATCTCTGATTTGTGGAAATAAAGTTTATGGTAGTGTTGTTGTTTCCGGTGGAGGGAAAATGTCTTTTGAAAAACCAGTGTTGATTGAAGAGCAGATAAAAAATCTTCAAGCTAAGTCAGAAGAACTTAGGCAAAATATTGTTTCAACACAATCTAAAATTGAGCAAATAAATGAAGAACAAATAAATTTACGTCTAGAAAAAGAAAGACATGATTTTGACTCTATTAAGGTAAAGACTCAAATAGAAGGCAAGCACATCCAGATAGAAGAAAAAAGAAATAATATAAAAAGTATCATTGAAGAGATAAATAAGCACAAAAAAGAGATAAGCATAAAAGCTGCTGAACTAGACTCATTTAATGAGAAAATATCTGTATTTGAAACAAAACTTTTATACTGCGAAGATGAAGGAAATAGATTTTACGAAGAATTGAAAACTATAGAAAATGATAGTTTAACAGTAAGAAAAGATGAACAAGATTTAGCTCCGTCAATGATGGAAGCTCGCAGTCTTTGGGATAGAAAGACTGTTGAATTTGAAAATAAACAGAAAGGCCAGCAGTATTTGACAGATAATATTGCAAATATAAAACAGCAAATACAGTATGCTGAAAATAAAATTGTAGAAAATGATGAGAAGCTTTCTGAATTGCTTACTTCCCAAGAGACTGAAACTATAAAAATTCAGCAATTATATGAAAGCCAAGCTCAAAAAGAGGCGGAAATTCGAATTTCTTTGGCTGAGAGGCAGTCCACTCAAGATACTTTAGATTCTAAAACTAATGAATGGCATGATTTACGCAGTAAAGTTGATGGTTTAAACAATGAAGTTAACGCTATGCAAGTTGATCTGAAAAACTTTGAATATCAGAAGAGTGATTTAGAAAAAAGATTAGCTGAAACATATGGCAAGAATTATGAAGAAATAAAGAATGCTTTTAATGACGTTGAAGTAAATAATGAAGAAATATCAAAGATAAAGAGAAAGATGGAATGTCTGGGATCTGTTAATCTTGCAGCTCAAGAAGAATATGATGCTTTAGAGCAGCGCTATAACTTTCTTTTGTCTCAACAACAAGATTTATTAAAAGCAAAAGATGATTTGCTTGAACTTATAAAGAAAATAAATGAGTCAACTATAGAAAATTTCAAAAAGACATTTGATATAGTGAGGGAAAATTTTAAAACGCTTTATAGAAAGTTGTTTGGCGGTGGAGAAGCTGATTTAATGCTTACCGATGAAAATAATTTGCTTGAAAGCGGTGTAGATATTTATGCGCAGCCTCCTGGGAAAAAGTTGCAGAATATTTCTCTATGTTCTGGTGGCGAAAAGGCTTTAACTGCTGTTGCTTTACTTTTTGCATTTTTTATGGTTAAACCTCCTCCATTTTGTATTCTTGACGAAGTTGATGCTCCTTTAGACGATGCAAACGTAGGTAGATATAATGCTATGATTAAAGATTTTTCATCAAAGACACAGTTTCTAGTTGTAACACATAATAAACGCACAATGGAAATGGCAGATGTTCTTTATGGAGTAACAATGGAAGAACATGGTGTTTCAAAAATAATATCCGTAAAAATGAATAAACAGGGCAAAACTGAAACTGATCCCGGCGCTCAAGAAGCATAAAAGACCATAGACTTTAAAAAGAAAATTTTTATTAAGGACAATTGACACGATGACTAAAAGAACAAAGATTCAAAATTATACGGAATATATATCTCTTAGAATAGTAATTTTTTTTATAAGACTACCTCCATTCAAGCTTGCAGTTAAAATTGGTGAATTTATAGGTATTATTTCTTTTTATTTGATTAATTTTAGGCGTTCTCATGTTATAGATATGTTGACACAGTCTTTTCCTAAAAAATCTAAAGCAGAGATAGAACGTATAGCTAGAAACACGTATAAAAATTTTGCCAGGACTGTTGTTGAAATTATGTTTTTTTCGATAATGGCTGATGAAGAAATAAAAAAATTGTTTGTTTATACAAATGAAGATTTAGTCAAAAAATCCCATGCCGCCGGCAAAGGTGTAATTCTTATGTCTGCTCATCTAGGAAATTGGGAGCTTACAGGTTTAGCTTGCTCAAAGATATACCCTATGTCTGCAGTTGTTGCAAATCAATCTAATGTTCTTGTTGATAAAATGATAGATAATGTCCGCACTAACCAAGGATTTGCAACGATAAGCAGAGATGGAATGGCTTTCCGATCTGTCATGAAGGCTTTAAAAAGAAATGAAATAGTGGTTTTTTTAGCTGATCAAGATGCTGGACCTCATGGCGTTTTTGTTCCATTTTTCGGTAGGAGTACATCAACACCTAAGGGCGCTGCTATTTTTGCTTTGAGAGTAAAATGTCCAATAATTATAGTTTTAGGCGTAAGACAGAAAAATGGTGTTATAAAAGTTAATTTTACTGAAGTTCCAATGCCTAATACTGGTAATGAAGATAAGGACATAGAAGCAATAAATACTTTCTATTTAAAAAAACTTGAGAGTATTGTCCGTGAATATCCGGAGCAATGGTTTTGGTTTCACCGTAAGTGGAAGACGCGTCCAGAATAAACTCTTTTTACACAAAAAATTGACTTAAAAAGTTTTTTTTGAGTATAATATATCCGTCGGTTAAATAAGTACTCGGTGGGCCTGTAGCTCAGTTGGTTAGAGCACTCGACTCATAATCGAATGGTCGTAGGTTCAAGTCCTACCAGGCCCAATTAATATATTAAATTAACTCTTGAGAAATCAGGAGTTTTTTATTTTATAATTTTGCTATAATTTTCTTGTTGTATTAGGGTAGTTAGCTCAGCGGAAGAGCGTTCGCCTCACACGCGAGAGGTCGCAGGTTCAAACCCTGCACTACCCATGTTATCATAGAGTTATCCAATTTAAATCTGTACACGAATACATTAAAGTCGTTGCTAAAACCGGGGGATAAATGGAAGATTTAAAGCAAGGTTTATCTTTGTTGTTTGATTTACAAACTTATGACATACAAATTGCAGATATCAACAAACAAATAAGCCTTGCTCCTGGTTTAATTGAAGAGAAAAATAAAGCTTTGGGTAAAAGAAAAGCTGAGTTAAATGAGATAAAGAAAAAATATGTAGCCTTAATTTCATTAAAAAAAGAAAAAGAGACTTTGCTTGAGAGTAAAGAAAAAGTCATAGAAAAACATTCTATGGAGCTTAATACAGTTAAATCTAACGATACTTATAATGCTTTACTTTTGGAAATAGAAAAATCGAAAGCTGATAGAAGTGTTCTTGAAGATGAGCTTCTGGTTCTTATGGAAAAAGTAGATGAAGAATCTGCAAAAGTTAAAATTGCTGAAAATGAACTTCAGGAATTTGAGAAAAATACAAAGAAAGATATATCTGATATAGAAAGCAATATAGCCAAGCTTAAAGAAGAAGTTTCTGCGTTGGAAAAAGTGATAGAAGAACATAAGTTAAGAATTAATAAGGCTATGTTACCTCACTATGAGAGATTAAAAGATGGCCGCGATGGACGTGGAATGGCTCTTGTTGACGGGGACAGTTGCAGCGAATGCGGAATGGTTTTAAGAATGCAGCTTATTAATCAAGCGCTCAAAGGACAAGAGCTTGTATTTTGCGATAATTGCTCTAGAATATTATTTAAGAAATAATGCTTTATAAAGATGGATACGCAATCGCTTTACAGTCTTTTGATATGTAAAGAGGAAAGTCCGAACTTTAACCTTATATTATTAAGGTAAACGGTAGCAGGCAATCCCTGTCGCCCGTGAGGGTAGAGGTGCGAACAGAGACGCTTTTCTTAGAAATAAGAAAGTATCCTTGTAAAAGAAGGATAAGCTTTCGTGGAGACGCGAAAGGTGAAACGGCCAAATCCTTACCGGAAAGCAAGGCTGAAGTATGGCCGCTTGATTGTTAAAAGCAATTTTGACAACAGAGAAATGATTGCGCTTTCAAACTTTGAAAGACAGAATTCGGTGTATAATTCGTCTTTATAAGGCTGAGGATAAAATATAATGCAAACTTTGACTTGCGTTGTCATAGGTCTTGCAGCTGGAATACTTAGCGGCATTCTTGGTATAGGAGGAGGTATTATTTTAATACCTCTTATGATTTTTTTATTAAAAATAACTCAGCATCAAGCACAAGGAATATCGCTAGCGGTAATTTGTCTTAGTTTTATTTCAGTGTTAGTATATTATAAAAAAGGACATATAAACCTTAGCATAGCAGCTTTAATCGGTTTAGGTTTTGTTATAGGTGGGTTTCTAGGGGCATATTTTGCAGAGTATTTACCAGATCAGGTCCTTAGAAAATGTTTTGCCGTTTTAATGATAATAATGGCTATAAAGATTTTAATTTCAAAGTAGGATAGACCATAATAAATGTATCACATCTCTGTAATGCCTTTGGAAACTTCGCAATATTTAATTAATAATACAGAAGGTCTGTATATTGATTGCACTTTTGGTAGTGGCGGGCATACTTCTTATTTACTAAACAAGTTTGAAAAAATTAAAATAATTGCATTTGATTGGGATGAAGATGCCACGAATAGATTCCTTGAGATTAAAAAAGATTTTAATAATAAAGTTGTCTTTATAAGAAATAATTTTAAAAATATTAAAAATGCTTTAGCAGAAATTAATATAAATAAAGTTGATGGTATTTTGGCAGATATTGGTGTTTCTTCAAAGCAGTTTGATGATTTAGATAGAGGCTTTTCTTTTAACTCTGATGTTCTTGACATGAGAATGGATAAAAGAAATGCTTTAACAGCAAAAGAAATCATAAACTCTTATTCACGCGATGATTTGGCTGATATTTTTTATAAATATGGACAAGAGTATAAGTCAAGACAAATCGCTGATGCAATTAGTTTGCGCAGAAAAAGAGGAGTAATAAATACAGCTTTAGAACTTAAAGATATTGTATGTTCTGCTAAAAGATCTCAAGGGAAAGTAAATCCAGCTACAAAAGTTTTTCAAGCTTTAAGAATTTTTGTAAATGATGAGCTTGGTAATTTGGAAATGCTGTTATCTGACGCCCCTAGATTGCTAAATCAAAGCGGCAGGATAGTTTTAATTAGTTTTCATTCATTAGAAGACAGAATTGTAAAGCAAGATTTTAAGAAAAATGCCTCAGATGGAAAATACAAGATACTTACAAAAAAAGTGATTACAGCTTCTCAAGAAGAAGTTAATGTAAACCCAAGAAGCAGAAGTGCTAAAATAAGGGCTGCGGAGAAAATAATCAATGCGTAGACCATTTTTTTTTGTTGCGGCTACGATTATTGCAGTTTTTGCTTATTTATGGCAGCAAAATATGTCAATGAGAATGGCATATAAAGTTAGTAGTTTACAGACTGATCATGATAAGCTCAGTTCTGAAAATGATATTTTGAGATTAAAAATAAATTCAATTCTTGCTTTGGAAAAAATGGATAAAATAGCTAAAGAAAAAAATCTTTCGCGTCCAGATGAGAAGTATGTAATTTATATTAATTAGGTTCCTTAGAATGAGGAAGAAAAAAGATAGGATTAACAGAAAGACTGTTTTAGCGTTTATGACGCTATCGGTCTTTTTTCTTTTGTTTGTAAAACTTATATATTTACAGATATTTCTTCACGGAAAAATAAATCGTGCTGTTGACAAAATGGTCAACCGGGAAAATGTAGAAGTTCCAAAACGTGGAGATATTCTTGATTCAAAAGGAAATATCTTAGCGACAAGTATAAAGAAATATACAATTTTTCTTGACGCTAAAATGATAGACAATTTTGAAAAATTAAGAAAAATGTTGTCAGAAAATGGGATAAAAATAAAAGAGAAAAAATTGGAAGATTTAAAAGGATTGTCTTACATTCCAATAGCTTTTGATGTTGATCCTTTCATCGCTGAAAAAATAAAGGCAGCAAAATTTAAAGCTATTGGTTTTGAAACTAAATATACAAGGCAATACCCTGAAAAACACCTTTTAGCACATATTCTTGGCATAACTGACTGCGATGGTTTTGGACTAGAAGGTATTGAGAAAATATGCAATGTAAATCTTTCAGGAGAAACTATAAAAACAAAGATAATTCGTGATGGAAAAGGGCGTGTAATTCATAATAAATTAGTTGATGTTGAAGATATTTGTGGGTACAATGTAGAACTTACTATAGATAGAAATATACAGTTTATAGCCGCGCAAGAGCTTAGAAAAGCCTTTGAAAAATATAAAGCAAAAAAAGCAATATGTATAGTTCAAGATCCAAAAACAGGTAAAATTCTTGCTATGGTATCTTTGCCTGATTTTGACTGTTCAGATAAGATCAAAGATATAAGATGTTTAAAAAATTGTGCAATCAGCGATTTGTATGAGCCAGGCTCTACATTTAAGATAGTAACAGTTGCCTCTGCTTTGGAAGAAGGAAAAATAAAAGTATCAGATTTTCTTTATTTAGAAAATGGAAAATTTAGAATAGCTGGTCATACTATAAAAGATGATCATAAAGTAGAAGGCAGTGTTACTTTGAGCAGAGCTTTTGAATTGTCATCTAATATAGGAATGATAAAAATAGCCCAAAGAATGGGAAACGATGTCTTCTATGATTATATAAGAAAGTTTGGTTTTTATTCTTTAACTGGCATAGATTTGCCTGGAGAAGCTAAAGGGCTTTTGATGGATGTAAAAAGATGGAATGCGTTGACTCTTCCAAATATATCTTTTGGACAAGGGATAGGCGTTTCTGCTTTACAAATGATAAATGCTTTTTCAGCATTGGCAAACGATGGTGTTTTGTTAAAGCCTTTTGTAATACAAAAAATAACAAAGTGCAACTCTGAAGAAGATATTTTTGAGAAAAAAGAAATAAGAAGAGTGGTTTCAGAAGATACTGCATATACAATGAAAAAATTACTTAAAAATGTTGTTGATTTTGGTACAGGAAAGAGTGCAAAAATACAAGGATATAGTGTTGGCGGGAAAACTGGTACAGCTCAGAAAGTAGACCATTCTATTAAAACATATTCAACGAAATATTATATCGCTTCATTTTGTGGGATGGTTCCAGCGATGAACCCTGAATTTGTGATACTTGTAATTATAGATGAGCCTAAAGGAAGCAGTTACTATGCTGCATCCGTTGCATCCCCAGTATTTGCAAATATTGCACAACGAACTGCACAATATTTGGGCGTAGAAAAAGATGAGGTTGTAAAATAGATTGTGTAAAGTTACATTGATATAATCTATCAAAAGGAGCTTAGGAAACGAGAAAGAATTATTAAAGAAATTGAAAGGCTCTACAAAAAATGTTGAAGATTTAAACTGGATATTTGTAGAATCGAAGAAAGGAGTGATAGATTTACATGCCCCAAATAGTCATATAGCTATCTCTTTAATCTAGAGCCCATTAATGTGTTTCATTATTTGATACTTTTAAATTTGATTATATTGCATACTTAACCTTAACCATTCCCAACAATCCTTCTCTCTTTCCTACAAAGCCTTCTCCTTTTACTTCCAGCTTTAACCTTTCACTTATGTCCATTTTTACTCCCACTTCTCCTATCATTGTCACTCCTTCAAGACTTACTTCTTCTATTTCCTTCCCTTCCGCTTTCCCTTTGATTTCTCCACCCAACTCTTCCTCTAACCCTATTCCTATATACGGATTTACTTTCCCTTCATACTCCCCTTTTACTCCTACTCTTATTCTGTTTGACTTCACTCCTTCAAA
>JAITJN010000027.1 GCA_031278895.1 Candidatus Endomicrobiellum guadaloupense | reverse complement strand
AAGGATCTTTGCTTCTATCACTTTACGCCGCGTTTTATCTTTGATTTTTTTTTCATTTCTTTAGTTTTGTCGTTTCTGGCATTGAAACAAAGTTGGCGCTTTCAATTCTTCCTTCTTCTTTTGGTTGCCTTATTTTCGCCATATTGTCGATACGGATATTCCCTTTTCAATCTCTTCATTAATCATCAAAAAGATATCTTAACATTTTGTTGGGATCATTTAGAAAGCGTTTGTATATTTTATAAGGGCCACAATCTTCAAAAGGAACTTCTTTTATTTTTGAGCCTGTTAATTCAAAAATAGTTGCATCAGGATAAGAAAGTAATATTGGCGAATGCGTTGCAATAATAAATTGAGAATAGTGTTTAACTAATTCTTTTATCTTTACTAGTAAAGACATTTGCCTTGCAGGCGATAAGGCAACTTCAGGCTCATCAAGGACATAAAGATCGTTACCACGAAACCTGTTTTGGAATAACGAAAAAAAACTTTCCCCGTGCGATTGCTCGTGTAAAGAACAATCACCATATCCTGTTACTTGTATATCATCAATATTTGAAGCAACATTATAAAAGCTTTCTGCACGTAAAAAATAACCATCTTTTGGAAAAGCGACTTTTATTATTTTTATGTGTTTAAATAATTCTGAAGATGTATTTCGAGTTGAAAAATTGAAATTTTTCGAACCTCCTTCAGCATTCAATCCAAAACATATTGCAATAGCTTCAATTAGTGTGGATTTCCCAGAGCCATTTTCACCGACAAAAAATGTAACATCTTTATTAAATGCTATTTTGTGCCCAGATAATAAATACTGTACAACAGGCAAATTATAAAGATAAGAAGTCTTCTCCAATCCTTTAGTATATTGAACTTTTTCTATATATCTATGTTTCATTTATATTTCAAAAATTGGCAATGCTAGAGTATTCTCATCTAAAGGAAATGATTCATGACGAAGACAAATAACAATGCCAGTCCCTACTTTCAATTTAAACTGTTTCAATAAAGAAAAATTTTTAATGTCATTTTTTGAAGGAAGTGCAGTTTTTTTAACCTCTATAGGATAAAGAACGCCTCCTTCTTCTATAACAAAATCAATTTCATTTTGAGATTTATCTCTGTAAAAATAAATATTAGGTTCTTTACCGTTATGCCAATAGCTTTTTAGTATCTCAACAAAAGCGTAAGTTTCTAAAATTCTACCATCCATATACCCTGCTTCAAGAATTTCAGGACTATTCATTTTGGCTAAGTAAGCACATAATCCAGTATCAAGAAAATAAATCTTAGGCGTTTTAATAATACTGTTTGTAGGGTTTCTATAATATGGCTCTAATAATTTTACAATTCCAGAACGTTCAAGTACACTAATCCATACTTTAACTGTCCTTTGGTCTATACCTATCTCTTTGCTTATATCTGCATAATTTAAAAGACTTCCTGTTCTTATTGCTATAACCCTTATAAAATCATGAAATCTCAGCTCATCGCCTCTAATATCTAAATTATCTCTAACATCTCTTTCAATATAAGATTGTAAATAAGACTTATAAAAAGTGTCTCTGTTTTCACCATTGTGCGTGATTAATTTTGGATAAGAGCCTTCCCAAATTACTTTATAAATTTCCAAAAGTTTTTTAGACTTAGAATTTAACTTAAGCATATCCATAGATGGAAGAAAAGGCTTGCTTTCATAAGGTTTTTTGATAATCTCTTTATAAGAGAGTCCTAGCATATCTAAAATTGCAACACGACCAGCAAGACTTTCTTGTATATCCTTCATCAATTCATATTTTTGAGAGCCTGTAAGCCAAAAGTCTCCATCTTTTTTATGGGAATCAACATATATTTTTATATATGTAAACAGCTCAGGAGCATATTGTACCTCGTCTATTATTACAGGTGGCTCATATTTTTGAATAAACAACGCAGGGTTATTTCTAGCAAGTTCTCTATCGTCAAAACTATCAAGAGCTACATATTTCCTATTTGTTTCTTTCAGCATTTCAAATAATGTGCTTTTTCCAATTTGGCGCATTCCTGTTAACAAAAGTACAGGGAAATGTTTGGAAAGTTTTTTGATTAAAGGCATTATTGTTCTTTCTAACATATATCCCGCCTTCAAATATTATTACATCTATATGTAATAATATCAAGCATTAACATACTTGTCAATGAAACATTGCTATTTTAAATATACTTGTTTATATTACAGCTCAAATAACTCCTTTTTTAGGAGGTTTATTTATAAAAGCCAATTTTGGCAAAATATTTATCCAGATTATTGATAAAAAAATTCTAGGAGGCGTATCTGGCTGGCAATATTATGACATGGAAATTGGATACGAATTTTCTTCTTGGGTATAAATTTAAGTTAAAGCGCTTTATTCTTCTGTAAAAAGAGGTGTTGATAAATATCTTTCACCTGTATCGGGCAAAATTACAACTATTCTTTTTCCTTCATTTTCAGGTCTTTTTGCAACTTCTGTAGCAGCAGAAATAGCAGCTCCAGAAGAAATTCCTACAAGCAATCCTTCAAGTTTTGCGATTTCTCTACCTTTACTAAATGAATCTTTGCTAGAGACGGCAATAACTTCATCATAAATTTCTGTATTTAAAGTCTCTGGAATAAAGCCTGCTCCTAATCCTTGAATTTGATGATACCCAGCGAAACCTTTAGACAAAATAGGGGAGTCTTCAGGCTCTACAGCAATTATTTTTATGTTTTGATTCTTTGATTTTAAATACTCACCCGCGCCACTTATTGTGCCACCTGTTCCTACACCAGCAACAAAAATATCAACAATCCCATCGCAATCTTCCCAGATTTCAGGGCCTGTAAACATTTTATGTACAGAAGGGTTTGCAAGATTTGTAAACTGCCCTGGAACAAAAGAGTTTGGGATCTCTTTTGTAAGCTCTTGTGCTTTTTCTATAGCTGCCTTCATACCTTTAGAATCTTCAGTTAAAATAATCTCTGCTCCATATGCCTTTAAAAGCGTACGCCTCTCAATACTCATTGTGTCTGGCATTGTAAGAATAATCTTGTATCCTTTTGAAGCCGCTGCCAAAGCAAGGCCTATGCCAGTATTGCCACTAGTAGGTTCTATAATCACTGAATTTTTCTTAAGCAACCCTTCAGCTTCAGCTTCTTCTATCATAGCTTTGGCGACTCTATCTTTAACGCTACCAGCAGGATTTAAATATTCTAATTTGGCCACAATTTCAGTTTTAAGATTATTTTTCTTTTCATAATTGTTTAATCTTAACAAAGGAGTTTTGCCGATCAAGTCTGTTAGCTTATTATAAATTTTTGACACCTTTCCTCCCTCAAGCAAATACATACAATACATATATGATAAATACTACATTATTTTTATTCTCTCTTCAATATTTAAAAACTCAAGAATTAAGGTCCTTCAGAAAAAATTCACAATCTTCAGTTCTTATAACCACATCTTTGGCTATGCTATTATCAGAGATAAAAAAGAAAATAAAAGGAGGCAGTCATGAAGAAGATATCAAAAAAAATATGTGCTTTAGTTTTGGTGTTTGGACTTTTGTTTGCTCCTATGAAATATGCTAGTGCGGACTTTGATGCTTCAAAAGTAGATTACAACTATGTTGGGCAGCAAGTAACCAGTTTGTCTTCAATTTTTGCAGATGTTTTTAATGTATTTGGTTATACTGGTGCCGCATCTTTCGTGTCCGCTTGGACTCCTCAAGTAATAAATTTTTTAAAAGGATTATCTCTATTTTTTAATATGTACAATTCATTTGGAGAAATGAATAGGGCCGCTCAGTCTCCATATGAAATGGACTAACAATAAGATTTACTCTTAACACTCCTCGACAACTTATTTTTGGGGAGTGTTTTTTTATGCTAGAAATTAGATGTTGGTACTAGTATATCTTTTTTAGTTATAGGACGAGAGAGTTTTATTCCATCAAAAGATGTACACCTACTTAAAGCTACATAAAGTTGTCCAGGAGCAAATGCTCCGTATTCCATATCTATAACAACATTATCAAATGTTTTTCCCTGACTTTTATGTATTGTTACAGCCCAAGATAATTTTAAGGGGTATTGTTTAAAAAAGCCTGCGCTCTCTGTTTCTATTTGTTTTTGGCTTTCGTTCCATTTATATTTAAATAATTCCCACTTAAATGGCTCAACATATTCTATTCTTCCGTTTGGAAATTTAACACATATCAAAGTTTTATTAGAATTTATGCTAGTTCTTATATCATTAACAGTACCTATGCTGCCGTTTACCCATCTACCTTTAGCATCATTGTTTAGCATCATTACCTGAGCGCCCTTTTTTACCACTAAATCATGTTCAGCTGGCAATAACTTAGACTCATTTTCTATATTTTCAGATTCGGCAACAAAGATCGCATGATCAGAATTTATTCTTGAAAGGTATTGATGATTTATATATGCTGCTTTTTTGTTTGTTGTAGTTAAATATAGTGACATAGGAGTGTCTAAAATGCTTGAAGAAACTCTTTTATTGAGTTCGGAAAGGTCTTCATCAGTAATTGCGCCATTTCGTACAGCATTTAACAAAGAAACAAACTTTGCTTCTTGCTGTCTATATATTTTTGTCAGCTCTATTGTATGGAGCATGCACTCATTTAAAGAATACGCACTTAAAAAATAAGGCGATTTATATACTGTATTAAAGATATGTTTTTCTTCTTTTTTTACAACAGGAGGAAGCTGTTTTAAGTCCCCAATAAAGATCACTTGGATACCGCCAAAAGGTTCTTGATGTTCTCTATTTAGTCTTAGAAATTTATCTACACAATCCAATAAATCGCAGCGTAGCATAGATACTTCATCAATAACAATAGTTTCAACTTTTTTGTATATAGAGGTTTCAGCAAGTTTTTTCTTTTTGATTTTTGAAAGAGTAACATCAGGCTTGAAATTAAAGAAAGAATGTATAGTTTCCCCTCCACAATTAAGAGCTGCCACCCCTGTCGGAGCAAGAACAATTGTCCTTTTTTTTGCATGCATCATATAATAACGCAAAAATGTTGTTTTCCCTGTACCAGCATTGCCTGTGACAAAAACACAACTATTAGTATTATTTATCAAATCAAAAGCTTCTTTAAATTTATTGTTAATTTCTAAGTGATTTATCATCTTAAAATTATATCATTTTAAAAATGAAGTAATTTTATATTCCTATACTGCACATCCATTTTGTAAGTTCGTTCTTTTGGATTTCTTTATCTATAACTCTCTTTTTATATAACATTCCTATAACCTCCTATTCAAACTATAGAGAATATTATACAATTTATGAAAAACAGATTTTTAAATTTGGGGTTTTCATTTTTTAAGTTTTGTAGAATATTGGACATATGATTAAAATTAAAAAAGTTTTAGTGACTGATTACATATCTAGAACAAAAATTCCATGTTGTGATTATGCAATAAATCCATATATTGGTTGTCCGCATAAGTGCATGTATTGTTACGCTGAATTTATGAAACAATTCACAAATCATAATGAACATTGGGGAGATTTCCTTGATGTAAAAGTTTGCCAAAACCCTTTTAATATAAAAAAGCTTATAGGAAAAAGTGTTATCATAGGCACTGTTACAGATGCATACAATAGATATGAAGAAGAGTATCAAATAACGAGAAAACTTCTAGAATCCTTGATTGGTGTAAATACAGAAATTTCTATTCTCACAAAGTCAGAGCTAGTTATAAGAGATATAGATTTATTTAAAAATATGATAAATATAGAAATAACATTCTCTATGAATACCCTTGACGACATATTTAGAAAAGATACTGAACCTTGTACATCAAAAATAATAGAACGCATTGAAGCATTAAAAATACTTAACAAAAATGGGATAAAGACAAGCGTGTTTTTATCGCCGATGTTTCCTGGGATAACAGACTTTAAACTTATATTAAAATCTTTAAAAGACTATTGCCAAAGCTTTTGGTTTGAAAATTTGAAGTTATACCCTCACTGCGCATCAAGAATATTAAAATATATACATCTAAAGTTTCCTCATCTTAAAAACTTGTATTATGATATATACATAGCCAAGAATACAGATTATTGGGACTATAAACAAAAAGAAATAGTCTCTTTCTGTCAAGAAAATAGTATTGATCATATGATATACTTTTACCTATATAAAACAAAGAAAAATACACTTACAAAAAACACGGAAAAACCAATACAGCTTAGCTTGTATTAAGAAGTTATCAACAAGTTACCCACATATGGTTTTTATATAAAAACCTATTTAATATAATATTAATACTTTTCAAGTATTGATTTATTTTTCAATATATTTTGTACTTTTTATATTTATCATAATATTTATATATTTTTCACAAACAAGATTGTAGTAAAAACTATCAACATTATGGCCCCCTGATATTTAAGATGAAAATAACATACAAAAACCCTTATTCCTCAGGATTCGTATCATTTTATTTACAAAAAATATGCAAAAGTTCAAATAGATATTAAACTTTGAAAATATACAATGTTCTATCAAGGGGAGTATAAAGTGATGAGTTGAGAAGGAGAAGATTACTTATTTTTGTATAATACGCAAAAATTCATGAGGGCTTAAATTGGCTAATGCCTTTTGATTTTACAAGACAAATTCTTAAATCAGTTGCTTGACACTTCAAATGTCTAATTTGTCATGAACGCGTACGGTAAATTGTTTTTTAGATTCTAAAGTAATATAATACACAAAATAATAAATAATGATAGATTGGAGAAATGACGATGTACAAAATTGTTTTAATCAGGCATGGAGAAAGTACTTGGAATAAGGAAAACAGATTTACTGGCTGGACAGATGTTGATTTAACAGAAAAAGGCAGCGAAGAAGCTCTAAAAGCTGGAGAAGTATTAAAGAAAGAAGGCTTCACTTTTGATTTAGCATATACATCTGTTCTTACAAGAGCAATAAAGACTCTTTGGAATGTTCTTACTCCTATGAATTTATTGTGGGTGCCTGTAATTAAAAACTGGAGATTAAACGAAAAGCATTATGGCGCTTTGCAAGGTTTAAATAAAGCTGAAACTGTTAAAAAATATGGGGAAGAACAAGTTAAACTTTGGAGAAGAAGCTATGATGTTGCTCCTATAGCTTTAGAAGAAACAGATGAAAGATATTCTGGGAAAGATCCAAGATATGCAGATGTTGCAAAGAGCGCTATTCCTTTAACAGAATGTTTAAAAGATACCGTTGCAAGAGCAATTCCTTACTGGGAAAAAGAAATTGTCTCTCAAATAAAAGCAGGAAAGAAGGTTGTTATCTCCGCACACGGCAACAGTTTAAGAGCTTTGGTAAAGTATCTTGATAATATAAGCGATGCAGATATAGTAAACTTAAACATACCTAATGCAATGCCGCTCGTTTATGAGCTTGATGAGAAGTTAAAACCTATAAAGAGCTATTTCTTAGGTGATCCTGAAGCTGTAAAAAAGGCTATGGAATCAGTTGCAAACCAAGGTAAATCAAGATAAACTGATGAAGTTCTTATCAGTAAATAAAAGCTACAGAGAGGAGTGTAGATGATACGAAAGTTTAAAATTTATATTAAGAATAACAAGATTTGGTTTATTATTGGCGGTATAGTATGTGGTCTTTTAGGTACTACAATATACGGATTAAGTCAGATGGAGTCTTTCTATAGAGTTATGACTCTTGCGCAACTCCCTATGCAGCTCCTCTTTGCCTTTGTCTCAGCCGCAGCTTTTGTGTTTATGTATATGACATTTTTCCAAAGAGGCGGTTTTTCCAACTTAAAGAAGAAAAAAATAAAAGCAAAAGATATAAAAGTTTCATTTAAAGATGTTATAGGTCTTGAAGGCGCAAAGAAAGAAGCTCTGGAAGTTGTCCAACTTATTAAAGACAGAACGCAGCTTCAAAAAATAGGTGGCAAAATTATAAAAGGCATTCTTTTGATGGGGCCTCCTGGATGTGGAAAAACTTTGCTAGCTAAAGCTATAGCTACGGAATGTAACATTCCTTTTATTTCAATTGCAGGCAGCGAATTTGTTGAAATGTTTGTAGGAGTTGGAGCAGGCAGAGTAAGAAGTTTGTTTAAAAAAGCTAGAGAGTATGCATATACCGATGGTGCAAGTATAGTCTTTATAGATGAAATAGAAGTTATAGGAAGAGGTAGAACTTTTTCTTTTATGGGTGCTGGGGAAGAAACTAACAGTACTCAAAATCAATTGCTTGTTGAAATGGACGGGCTTGATAACAAAAAAAGCAATGTTATAGTTATCGCAGCGACCAATGCTGATGAAAGTGTTTTAGATAAAGCTTTGCTAAGGCCAGGACGTTTTGACAGAAAAATTTCTATAACACTGCCAAATTTAAAAGAGAGGAAAGGTTTATTTGAGTTTTATTTAAAGAGTGTTAGTGTCTCTGCGGATGTTAAAATAGACAGGTTAGCAAAAAAATCTGTTTACAAATCTCCAGCAGATATAGAAAACATAATAAAAGAAGCAGCTCTAATTGCTACAAGAAAAAAGAAAGAACAAATTGATATGAAAGATTTGGCTGAAGCTATGGATAGAATAGATTTAGGTATGGAGACAAATCTTGAGATGACTCCTAGAGAACTTGAAATGACTGCTTATCACGAGGCTGGGCACGCTGTAGCAATATATTTAATGCATCCTACCGATGATGTATTTAAAGTTACTGTAAAATCGCATCAAGGGTCGCTTGGCCTTGTAGCTCATCTACCTAAAGAAGAATTGCATAGCGCCGACAAAGAGAAATTAATAGCAGATATTATAGTTTCTTTAAGCGGATATACAGCAGAAAGAATAAAGTATAAAACTTCTACAATTGGTGTTTCTGCAGATTTCAATCAAGCAATGAGAATAGCGAATACAATGGTTTGGAATGTTGGCATGGGTGAAAGCGGTTTTGTTGGAGATTTTTCTGCAATACCAGAAGAAAAAGTTTCTCAAAATTTAAAAGAAAAATTAAATAACGAAACTTTAGAAATATTAAATTCATGCAAAGTTAAAGCAGGAAAATTTTTAAAAGAAAATTGGGACGCTGTTGAGGTTGTAGCAAAAAGACTTATCAAAGATAAAGAACTAGATTTTGACGAGTTAGAAGAAACAATGGCAACAGTAGGCAAAAGAAACCCAGAACCTGTTAGTTAACAAAGATAGCATTTAAATTTAATAATATTTCTTGTCATCTTATTTTCTCTTTGCCATCTGTGCATGGTTGCATCAGAATCTATTGTTTTGAATATACATTGAATATAATTGTGAAAAAAATAAAATATTCGGCATCACTTTTATTAATAAGCTTTATACTAAGTTCTTGTGAGGTAACCTACAAGAAAGAGACGCTTACACAAGATTTAGAAAAACTCGTAGAGAAAGAAGCAAGAGAAAAATCAAAAGCGTATATTGTAGGCAAAACTTTATATTTGGATATCAAAGTTGATGGCCTTAGCTTGCCTGGCGATCGTGAAGTGTTTTATAAAGCTTTGCGTAAAGTCCAAATAGCAGATGGAGATATATCAAGAGTTGTTTTAAGCAGTAACTCTGATATTAAGTTCATGGTAGTTACAGCATATGATCCTGCATATACAATTCTTTTTAGGGTAGTGCAAAATATAGATGATATAAAAAGTTACTTTTACATGCGTATATCAAGGTCTGACTATGAATCAAGAAGTCTTATTGAAATGTTTGGCAGTTCAATACATAAAATTATAAGAGATAAGCATGACGTTTCAAAAGAAGAGTTTGTAGGAAGGATTATAGCTACAAGACTAAATGCTTTTCAAGGAGCTGGTGTAAGTGTAAGGTATTTAGATGTTAGAAATAAAGTTTTATTTTTAGGTGTGCTTGAGACCTTAGGTGAAAAAAACGTCCCACTAATTGAAGATTTTCTTAAAAAACAGCTTAGCGATTATTCAAAAAAATATAATACTCCTTTTAATTCAATAGAAATTCTTGACTTTAAAGGAAGAGTTGGAATATCGGTTTCTTTAAATTATTAATGATGTAGTACTTTTAAATTTTTTAAATGAAAATTTGGAGGGAAAATGCCGGAAGAATTAGATCAAGCTGGATTGCGTCTAAAAGCTGTGAGAGAGTCTTTAGCTCTTTCAGTTGAAGATTTTGCAAAAAGTATCCATTTAGACGAAAAAACCTATTTGGACTATGAAAACGGAGTTAAAGAAATTCCTCTAGGAATTCTTCATATTATTTCAAGCAAGCATAATGTTGAAATGACGGCATTAATCACAGGAGAAGACCCTCATCTTAAACATATAGAGATTGTAAAAAAAGATAAGGGACTCGTAATAGAGAGAAGAAAAGAGTATAATTATCAAGATTTGGCTGCTGGGTTTGCACATAAAAAAGCTGAAATATTTTTAGTAACTGTTGAGCCTAAAAAGAGTGAGATAAAGCATGCATATTCTCATACAGGCCAAGAGTTTAATTACATCCTTGAAGGTACTCTTAAAATTGTTTTTGAAGGCAAAGAATATATTTTGGAGCAGGGAGACTCCGTTTACTTCAATTGTGGATATTGTCATACAATGATTGCTGTCGGCGGCAAACATGCAAAGTTTTTAGCTGTTGTGTTTAATTGAAAGAGCTAGCCTCTTCTTAAGTTCAAATCTAAACTTAAAGTAGGCACGTCTTAAAAACCATAAAATTTAACTAAAAGAGAGGCTAAATGTTAGCTGAAAAATACGTAAAGACTAATTACGCTTCTTATGAAGATTTTTTAAAAAATTGTAAAATAAATGTTCCAGAAAATTTCAACTTTGGGTTTGACGTTGTAGATGAAATAGCAAGACTTGAGCCTAACAAAAAAGCTATAGTTTGGTGTAATCCTGAAGGTGATGAAGAAGTCTTTACTTTTAGCGACATTAAAACTGAAAGCAACAAAACTGCAAATTTTCTTAAAACTCTTGGTTTAAAGAAAGGTGATGCGGTTATGATAATGGCAAAAAGACGTTATGAATATTGGCATTTTGCTGTTGCTTTTCATAAATTAGGAATCTTGATGATTCCAGCAACACATCTTCTAACTGTAAAAGATATAAAATATAGAGTGGAAGCAGCTGATATAAAAGCTATAGTTGCAGCTGCAGACAAAAGAATTACAGATGTTATAGATGAAGCAAAAAAAAGTTTGCCAGGGCTAAAACATCTAATTTCAGTAAATGGACATGTAGATGATTGGGTTGAATATTCAAAAGGATTAAATAAGTTTTCTGATGTTTTTGATAGACCTACAGGAAAAGATGCTACAGTTGTTTCTGATCCATTTTTGTTGTACTTTACCTCAGGAACAACAGGCATGCCCAAAATGGCCTATCATGACCATTCTTATCCTTTAGGGCACATAATGACTGCAAGATTTTGGCAAAACCTAGATGATAGTAGTTTGCATCTTACAGTTGCAGACACTGGCTGGGCTAAAGCGTCTTGGGGAAAAATATATGGCCAATGGCTTTGCGGAGCATGTATTTTTATCTATGATTACGAAAGGTTTGACGCAAAAGATTTGCTTGAAAAAGTAGCAAAGTATGAGGTCACATCTTTTTGTGCTCCGCCGACAGTGTATAGGCATATGATAAGAGAAGATTTCTCAAAATATAATTTGTCCAAATTAAAATATGCGCAAACAGCAGGAGAGCCGTTAAATCCTGAAGTTTTTTATCAGTTTAAAAAGTATACAGGTCTTGAAATAAGAGAAGGTTTTGGTCAGACAGAAACAGTAGCTTTAGCTGCAATGTTTCCTTGGGTAGAAGTGAGACCAGGATCAATAGGGAAGCATTCAGCAGGCTGGGACGTGGATATTATTGATAGTGAAAATAATCCTTGTAATCCTGGGCAAGAAGGTCGCCTAGTTATAAGAACTGGTAAAGAAAGGCCAATAGGTCTATTTCTAGGATATTATAAAGATGAAGCACTTACTAAAACTGTTTGGAAAGACGGTATATATGATACAGGGGATATGGTTTATGAAGATGAAGATGGATATATTTGGTTTGTAGGTCGTTCTGATGATGTTATAAAAAGTTCTGGTTATAGAGTAGGTCCGTTTGAAGTTGTAAGCGCTTTAATGGAGCATCCTTGTGTGCTAGAATGCGCGGTAACTGGCATTCCAGACGAATTAAGAGGAGCAATTGTAAAGGCTACAGTTGTTTTAGCTAAAGGGTATACTGCTAGTGATACTCTTGTTGAAGAACTCCAAGAACATGTTAAACATGTAACAGCTCCTTACAAATATCCAAGAATTATAGAGTTTGTTGAGGATTTGCCAAAAACAATAAGTGGTAAAATTAAAAGAAAAGAAATAAGAGAAAAATTAAAATCCGAACCAAAATAGGTTTTTGAGAAATTTATATACTAAATAAGAAGGAGATATATATGGACATTAGAGAACACATTTTAGAGTTGGCAAAAAAAGTTAAAGGTAAAGTAATTTTGCCAGAAAGTTTTGATACTAGAGTTTTAAAAGCTGCAGAAATGCTTACAAAAAATGGTATTGCTTCAGTGGTAATCCCTGCAGATAACATTGACGATGTTAAAAAGACTGCAGATAGCGCAGGGATAGATTTAAATGGGATAGAAGTCATAAACATAGATCAAGCTCTTTTGGACAATAAAAAAGTTTCAGACTTTGTTATTGCAAGAACCAAGAAAGGTCTGTCGGAACACGATGCATTGGCTTTGTTAAAGAAACCGTTATATTTTTCAATGATGTATTTAAAGAGCGAAAAATGCGATGCTTGTGTGGCTGGAGCAGTTTACGATACAGCAGATGTTTTAAGAGCAAGTCTTCATGTTATTGGTGTGGCAGAAGGCATAAATGTTATTTCTTCATACTTCCTTATGATACCTCCAGCAAATCATATTATAAAAAACCCTGTTATGTTTACTGACTGCGGTGTAAATCCTGACCCACAGGCTTTGGGGTTAAAAGATATAGCCGTTTCAACAGTAGAAAACTTTAAAAAAATTTTCCCAGGGAAAACTGCTAATGTTGCTATGCTTTCTTTCTCAACTAAAGGAAGTGCAAGTAATAAAGTTTTAGATAAAGTTCTAGAAGCTACAAAACTTACACAAGAATACTTTAAAGGCCAATGTGATGTTAATGTTGATGGAGAACTTCAATTTGATGCTTCTGTAGTGCCAACAGTTGGGGAAAGGAAAGCTCCAGGGTCTGCTGTTGCAGGAAAGGCAAATATATTAGTATTTCCAGATTAAAACGCTGGAAATATTGGTTATAAAATTGCAGAAAGATTTGGCGGATTCCAATCTTTAGGCCCGATTATCCAAGGGCTTTCTCTCTCAGTTAGTGATTTAAGTAGAGGAGCAAGCGCTGAAGATATATATTTAATAAGTGCAATAATGCTTTTGAAGTAAGAAATGGAAATAATTGATGCGCATAACCATATATGGCCAAAGAAAGTTGTCCGCAAGGCAAAAGAGTGTCTAGAAGGGTGTAGGTTTGTTAAAAAACTAGTAACTTTGCCTACGGTAGACAACTTACTCAAGATTATGGATGAGTCAGAAATTTCAAAAAGTATTGTCTCGTCCATAGCTTCGTATCCACGTCAAGTTGTATCAATAAACAATTGGCTCTTTTCTATAAAACAAAAAAGACTCATTCCATTTGCTTCAATACATCCTTTTTTTAACACTTTCAAAGAAGAATTAAAAAGAATAAAAGATAACGCTTTTGGCGTTAAACTTCAGCCTGAGTTTCAAAATTTTTATGTTGACGATGAGAAGATATTTCCTCTATATGAAGAACTGCAAAAACTAAACTTGCCTGTTTTGGTGCATTGTGGTGCAGAGATAAGCGCTTTGGGAGGGGTTTGTTCCTACTCTTCTCCTAAGAGAATTTTAAGAGTTATAAAAAAATTTCCTAAACTTAAAATTATTGGTGCTCATATGGGCGGATTTTTAATGTGGGAAGAATCTTTAGAGAAATTAGCAGGCAAAAATATATATTTTGACACTTCTAACAGCATAAGGGTAATGAAAAAAGAAGTACTTAAACAATTTTTTGTAAAACACGGTTTTGACAAAATAATATATGGTTCTGACTTTCCTATTCAAAATCCAAAAGAAGAAATATCATTTATAAAAGTATTGGACATATCTAAAGAAAATAAACAAAAAATACTATCTTCAAACATAAAGAAGGTCCTTTCTGACATTTATTGACAAATACATTCCTAAAACATTTCGCAATTGTTCGCTATACTATTATCAACAAAAGAAATAAAGGAGTATAGCAATGAACTTTTTAAACTTCAACAAACAATTCCCTGATGAACTTTCAGTAATTAATCATTTCATTAAAATTCGCTACAATAACAAAATCATATGTAATACATTGAGAAACTTAGGTTCTAGTAATGTTATATTACAAAAATTTTGCAACATAAAAGAATAAAAATCTCTTTCTTTGGCTATTATATTATATACATATATAAATATATATAATATATAGATTTTAGGACTAAATATTATGAGTAAGAAATTTTGATTCTTTTGTTTTTTTTGTTCTGTTGTAGCTGTAAAAGAAGTGATGTTATAGTAGCTAGGATAGATCCCGTTTCTAGTAGTTCTCATTCAGGGACAAGAATTTGTGGCTGTCCTATACATCATATAGTTATTCCCAATACTCCTCCTCCTGAGATTGACCTTACAACTTTGGTAAATTATATACTACTAAAAGATAATAACTGGCTTACTATTAATAATCTTCAAGTCAATGCCATCGCTGATGGTTTTAATGCGCGTATCCAAGAGGCTCAGAAAATTTTGCTTCTTTGTGCCGAAGCGATATTACTTCACGATGCTTGCGAAGAATATATATCAAATCCATTAATGCCATATTTAAATGAGAAAATGGATATTTATGATGAGGCAATAGGTCTAGCTAATCAAGAGACACAAGCTCTATTATATCCAAGAAATAATATGAATAATGTAGTTAGAGAAGTATCAAATCTTCTTGCTGCTGACTTTTTACTTGTTGACGCTGTTGCGAGAGATGCAATTGCTTTGCCTGGGGATGCTGCTAGTGACCATGAGCAACAGGTTGCAGAGTTACTTCAATGTATGACAGATATTAAAGCAGCTATACAAATGCTAGAACAAGCTATTGCATTTGTTAGAAATGTAAATGAAAAACAGCTTAGATGTAGAGATACTCTTGGAGATGTCCCAATAATTCTTGGTGGGAATAATGATGACTTTACGATAAGAATTCAAAATATGCCTCGTAATATTACTTCCATTGAGAGAGTTGTTTTTTCTAAAACTGAAACTCGTTTATCGAGATTTCATATACAGATTAGTGGCGATCTTAACAATGCTGTTGAAAATGCCGAGCTAGAAAACATTATAGCTCAGTTAGAAAGTATCAGGTATAACGAAGGATTTATAGATTTTATAGAGACAGTTAATAGTCTTACCAGAGTGATACAAGAATAATAAATATAAAAGTTATTGATAACTACCTCCGTAGGTGTTCCACTTGATGTTAGTTAAATAATAGATCAAAAATCCAAACTTTGTAAATCAAGGAATAAATTATCTAAAACAGTTTGGGCATTAACATTTTTTAAAAGCAAAGTTCTAGAGGTATTCAAAAATTCTAAAGCTGGTAAAATCTTTTCAGGATAAAGTCCAAAATCTTTTTTTGCTTCTGCTGTCATTGCATCTACACATTCTAATGCGCCGCTTTTAGCAACATTCTTAGACAGTTTAAGAATATCGGAAATATAAAGCTGTTGATCTCTTATTTTGTGCCATAAAGATAATCCGTTAGCTTCTTTCTCATTTGCTAATCTTTTTGCTTTCTCAAGAGATCCTTCGCTAAGTTCTGCTATTTCTTTTGCTCTCCTTGAATCCAAAGAACAATTTAACATAAGCCAAGTAGATATTATGTCTTGGCTTAAGGCTTGGAAAAATAAAACTTGCGATCTTGAAACTATTGTTTTAGGGATTGTTTCTTTATGCCTTGCAATTAAAATTATAATTGTATTTTCTGGAGGCTCTTCAAGCGTTTTTAATAAAGAGTTAGCTGCAGCTATATTCATTTTTTCTGCTGGTTCTATTATAAATACTTTATATTTTCCTTCGTGTGCTTTAGTGAATACTTCTTTTTGTAGATGTCTTATAGTTTCTATCTTTATTACTTTTTGTTTATCTAAATCTGACTTTTCAAGCTCAGCCTGCTTTGCAAAATCTATAAAATGTAAATCAGGATGAATACCTTTATTTATTTTTTCACATGAAGAACATACACCACAAGCATATGCCTCGAATTTGTTAAAATCGTTTGTATTGCAATTAAGGACTTTAGCTATTTCCTGTGCTATTAAACGTTTTCCCACGCCATCTTGTCCCATAAATATATAGGCATGTGCCAATTTACCGTTTTTTATTTGGCTTGAAAGGATGTCTTTAACTTTTTTTTGTCCGAGTATATTTTCAAACATTACAATATCACATCCAAATATTTTTTTATAAGAATAAATGTTTTTAATGGTGTATTTTGAGTCTTTATAACCTTTATTCTTTTAGGATATTTTTTAGCTTGACTTAAATATCCTTTTCTAACATTATTATGGAAAAAAATAGATTCTCTTTCTATTCTATCACCATCTGATCCATAAAACTCTTTATTTAAGTCTTTTGCTCTGTTCAATCCTTTTTTGGGATCAATATCAAGATATATTGTCAAATTAGGCGATACGCTAAAAGCTGCTTCTTTATTGAGCAAGGTTATAAGTTTTAAGTCTAGTTTTCTGCCATATCCTTGATAAGCTATAGTTGCATCTGTAAATCTGTCACATATAACAACTTTGCCTTCTTTTAATGCAGGCAGAACAAATTCTTGCATATGTTGAGCTCTTGCCGCTTCATACAAAAATAATTCACTTAAAGGCACAGGATGAGACACTGGATTTAATAAAATTTTTCGTATTGCTTCAGCAAAAACAGTTCCGCCTGGTTCTCGCGTGATAAGAACTTTACGGCCAATTGCTTCAAAATAGTCTTTTAACAAACGCGATTGCGTAGTTTTGCCAGAACCTTCTCCACCCTCAATGGTTATAAAAATACCTTTTGTTCTCTTCATTTTTTCCATATAAAACACCGTTGTTTAGATTTTTCTTCATCATGCAAAATTTCTTTTTTAGACAAAGTGGTTTCAATTATTTCTAGTAGAATATTATTTATACTTATCATCACACATTTATAACATTTGAAAGGCTCGTATAAAGGCATCGCTATTTCATGTCATTTTATAACTTCCTTTATAGGAGCATTTGTTTTAATGGTTATGAGTATTATTCCTTATTTTCTTATCAAGGATAGTATCTTCCTCAAAAGCATGGTATTGTATATGAAGACCCAACTTATTAATTCGTCTTGTGTATACATTTTATAAAGAAGCAAATACTTGGCTTTTTTGTCTATTTTTGGCTTTTCAACAGAATTCCTATTGACGAAATGACAACGATTTATAAATTACATCCCCTCCAACTGTCCTATAATATTATGTTTTTTAGTATTTGACGTAAACCAAAATTTAATAGTCAAATCATAGGAATCAACTACTAAAACACAACATTTCTCTTCTTGTTCAAATAGAAATGTAGTCTCACAATTATTAGTTCTTACCAAAATACAGTATTTAAACTTTTTATTTTTACAAACTTTTAATAATTTTGCTCTTGCTTCTCTTAATGTTTCGGTATTTTTTTGTATTTTGATTGGAATTGGTTTATCATCATAGTACTTTTTCAGAAATCCATCTATACTACTATTTCGTTGTACGGCAATAGCATTATAGACTTAAGTATCCTCAATTCTTTTTCTGCTTTGTTAATATAACTATCTACATCGTTCTTTAATAGAGCTGATTTCAGTTTTTATTAACTCGTTTAGTCGCTGTTTACTTAAACAATAGCATCTTTAGAAATTGCTTTTATCTTCTTACTTCTATGCTCTGTTTAAGCTTGAAATCTTCAATAATTACAAGTATTTTATTTGAATGCTTTCTCATAGATAGAAGAAAGGAACTTGCTATAATAAAATTTATTAACATAAACAACCAATGTCCAGAATATAAACATAAAAATGTCATTAAAATCCATAATGAAAAATTTCCTCTTGAGAGAGCATATTCTCTTAAAAAGAATACTACAAAAACCACGTATATAAAGTCATTTCTCTATATCTCATAAAAATCTAAAATTGAGGTGGCCGCGATAATTATATCATTTTAAAGTAAAAATAGTATAATACTTTAAATATATAATAACGGAGCAATTAATGAATATATTCACTTGTTTGGTTCTGTCCTTTGTTGTTGCTATATACTTAATCGAAACAATATCAGATTTGTTAAATCTTAAAAATATTTCAAATGATATCCCTCAAGAATTTGAAGACTTTTTTGATAAAGAAAAATATGCCAAAGCTCAAAACTATCTTAAAGACAATACCAGGTTTTCAATACTATCTTCCACAATAACACTTGTCTTACAGATTGTCTTTATACTTGCAGGAGGTTTTAACTATGTAAATTCTATAGCTCTTTCTTTTGGTTTTGGGACACTTTTTACAGGTTTAATCTTTGCAGCTATTTTGTACTTAATGTACCAAATTGTAGATTTGCCATTTTCAGCTTATTCAACATTTGTAATAGAACAAAAGTTTGGTTTTAACAAGATGAATGTTAAAACCTTTATATCGGATTTTTTTAAGTCTATTGTTATAAATGGAATAATACTAGGTGTAACATTCTTTGTAATAGTATGGCTGTTTTCAAATACTGCACATTATGCATGGTTATATGCATTTGCAGTAATAACAGTTTTTGAGCTTTTTATAACTTTTATATATCCAATAGTTGTAATGCCTTTGTTTAACAAATATACTCCCTTAGAAGATGGAGAACTTAAAAAATCTGTTGAAGAATATGCTAAAAAAGAGAACTTTAAAATGAAAGGGTTGTTCAAAATGGACAACTCTAAACGTTCTACAAAATCAAACGCTTTCTTTACAGGTTTTGGTAAGTCAAGAAGAATAGTTTTGTTTGATACGCTTATACAAAAACATAGTGCTGAAGAGTTGACAAGCGTTTTAGCTCACGAAATGGGGCATTTCAAACTTGGGCACATAATAAGACAAATGATATTTTCTTTCATTTCTATGGGTGGGATGCTTTTTATTCTCTCACTTTTTATAAATAAGTCTTGGCTGTATAAAGCATTCCTTATGGACACGCAACCAATATATGCAGGTGTTATATTTTTTGCTTTTTTATATGCACCAATATCATTTGTGCTTTCAACAATATCAAGCTGTTTATCAAGAAAATATGAATATGAGGCAGATGCATATGCTGTAACAACTTATAAACATCCTCAAGACATGATAAATGCTTTAAAGAAACTTTCAGTAGATAATTTGTCTAATTTACATCCTCATAAATTGAAAGTATTTTTAGAGTATTCGCATCCACACGTGATTGACAGAATAAATGCGATAAAAAATATTTCGGAGAAATAAAATGGAGAAACTACTTAAAGATTTATTGATGTGTGACGGCATTTCAGGTTATGAAGAAAACGCTGCAAAGATAATGACTGATGCCTTATCAAAAACTTGCGATTGTGTTGAAACAGATAACTTTGGAAATGTTATAGGGAAATTAGGAAATGGTAAAAAGAAAATACAAATTGCTGCTCATATGGACGAAATTGGCATGGTTGTAAAACATGTAAACGAAAAAGGATATATATATTTCATCAAAGTTGGTGGTATAAATGATTCTATCCTTCCTGGAAAACTTGTAGAAATTATCAACAAAAAGGGCGAGCATATAAAAGGTGTCTTAGGGACAAAACCTCCACATTTGATGACTGCTGAAGAAGCAAAAAAGCCTATTACCAATGCAAACATGTTTATAGATATTGGTCTTTCTTCAAGAGAAGAGGTTTTAGAAATTTTAGATATTGGTGACCAGATAATATTTGAACCTAATGCAGGGGTTTTACATGGAGAATTTTTCTATGGTAAAGCCGCAGACAACAGAATATGCTGTTATGCTATGATTAAAGTTATGGAAGCACTTTCTAAAATAAAAGATTTGGATGCACAGGTTTATGCTTGTGCTACAGCTCAAGAAGAAGTTGGCCTTAAAGGTGGAAAAACTTCTTCATTTAAAATAAATCCAGATTTTGCTCTTATAATAGACACTACCATAGCCGGTGATATGCCAGGGATAGAAGAAAAAGTCTCAGCATTAAAGCTTGGGAAAGGCGTGGCTATAACAATGATAGAAGCTTCAGGAAGAGGAACGATCGTTCCACATAAAGTACGTAAACTCATGTTGGAAGCAGCAGAAAAAAACAATATTGCTCATCAAATAGATATTATCGATGGTGGTATGACAGACGCAGCAGCAATTTATACAAACAGAGAAGGAATTCTTACAGGAATACTTAGTATTCCTACAAGATATATTCATGCTCCTTCATCTGTATTTAATATAAAAGATATAGAGGCAGCAGTTGCCTTAGCAGTAGCAACAGTAGAGAAAGCTGTTAAAGAACTTTGAGTTTGAATTTCTGTGTTCTTGCAAGCGGGTCAAGCGGGAATTGCTCTATTATTTGGACTGACAAAACTGCTGTTTTAGTTGACCTAGGCTGCAGTTCTAGATATCTACTTGAAAACCTTGATATCTTAAAAATACCTCCAAAGAATTTAGAGGCAGTATTTTTAACACATGCACATATGGACCATATAAGCGCGTCAGGACTTAACTTTATAATTAAGAACAATGTGATTATATGTACACATGACAATGTCCTAAAAGATATCTTTAAAAAGTATGGTAATAAAGTTAAAAAGTGTCTTAACATGCCGTTTTCGAAGAGTTTTGAAGTTAAAGATTTAGCCATAGACTCTTTTGATGTATATCACAAAGATAAAAATATTTCAAGGACGCTAGGGTTTACTTTTTATTATTATTTAAACAGAAAAGAATATAAAATAGGATATGTAACCGACACAGGAAAAATTTGCGAAAAAATTATAAACAATCTTATTAACAGCAATATTTTAGTGATAGAATCAAATTATAATCGTATGATGTTAGATGTTAGCTTTAGACCTTATGATAATAAAATATGGATCTTAAGCGACTTTGGACATTTATCAAATGAAGATGCAGCAATAGCAGTTTGCAAAATAAAGAAACTGTCAACAAAAGAAGATAGCTTAAAATATGTCTATTTAGCTCATATAAGTCATCATCATAATACCAGAGAACTTGCTATAAAAACCATAAAAGAGATACTTTCTGAAAATAATATCAAAAATATAACTCTGCTTTCTACAAAAAGAAAACAAAAATCTCAGGTAGTAAGAATTAAATAGGTTCAATTTCTTATAAACTTTGCCAATTTACTTCCTTTTAGCTTTTTTGGTACTATAGTATTTAATTTATGACGCCATATGGAACTAATACTTTTATCCGTTTGGGATATTTTTGTTCTTGCAAATAGGAGAGATGATTATGCCAATAGTTGTTGGAGTAATAGTAAGAAAAATCAGAGATAAAATATATGCTGATACAGGTCGTTTTGACTTAAGATTAAATGATAAAGTCATAGTTGGAACTGAACATGGTATTGAAGTCGGTATTGTTTGCGAGAATGAAAAAAACATAGAAAATGGGAAAGATTCTATAGGAAAAATCTTTAGAAAGGTTACTGACGAAGATAAAAAAAAGATTGCCGAGAATGAAATTAAGAATGAAAAAATTTGTAAAACAGTCTCGCAAAAAGTTGCTGATCATAAGCTTGACATGAAGTTGACGTGCGTCCAGTACACTTTTGACCACTCAAAACTGTTTATTTACTATACTTCTGAAACACGAGTAGACTTTAGAGAACTTATAAAAGATTTAGGTCATATTTTAAAAACAAGAATACAGATGGTTCAAATAGGCGTAAGGGACGAATCAAAAATTATCGGCGGTATAGGCACATGCGGGCAAGTATTGTGTTGCCAAAGCTTTTTAAGAAATTTTAATTCTGTAACAATAGATATGGCAAAAGAACAAGAGTTGTCTTTAAACACAACTAAACTTTCGGGCATTTGTGGAAGATTAATGTGTTGCATAGTTTACGAAAATGATAGCTATAGAGATATTAAAAAAAATTTGCCTGAAATAGGCACTACTATTTATACGCCAGAAGGGAAAGCAAAACTTGCCGCCATTGATTGCATAAGAGAAATGGTCACTGTTGAGTTTGACAAGAAATCATTTAAATTTTTTACAGTAAAACAAATACAAGATGTAAATAAAGAAGGTAAATAAATGAATTTTTATATAACTACACCGATTTATTATGTAAATGATATTCCACATATAGGACACTCTTATACTACTATTGCAGCAGACATTGTTGCAAGATGGAAAAGGTTGAATAACTTTGATGTTTTTTTTCTTACAGGCACTGATGAACACGGTGCTAAAATTGCAGAAGCTGCAAAAGCTAAAGGAAAAGATCCTCAAGCCCTTTGCGATGAGATGAGCGCTAAATTTAAAGAAGCTTGGGAACTTTTAAATATTTCCAATGATGACTTTATCCGCACTACACAGCAGAGGCATTTTGTTGCTGTTGAAAATATTGTCCAACTATTATTTGATAAAGGGTTGATTTTTAAGAAAAAGTATGAAGGAATGTATTGTGTTGGATGTGAAAGATTTTATGCTAAAAAAGATTTAGATAAAAATGGCTGCTGTCCTTTTCATAAAACAAAACCTGTTTTACAGTCAGAAGAAAATTATTTCTTTAAACTATCTTCTTTCCAAGACGCTCTTTTAGAAAGAATAACAGATGCCAATCATAAAGAACATCTAAATATACAGCCTGAAGAAAGAAGAAATGAAATCATCGGGAAATTAAAGCTTGGACTTGAAGATGTAAGTTTTTCAAGAAGCGCCATTGAGTGGGGAATACCTCTTCCTTTTGACAAATCTCAGACTGTTTATGTTTGGGTAGATGCGCTTATAAATTATGTAACAGCAGTTGGTTATCCAAATAATGAAACAAACTTTAAGAAGTACTGGCCCGCAGATGTTCATTTCATGGCAAAAGATATTTTGTGGTTTCATTCAGTAATTTGGCCAGCAATTTTGATGGGTATAGACATTCCTCTTCCTAAAACTGTTTATTCACATGGGTTTTTTACTTTAAGCGGAAATAAGATGTCTAAATCTTTGGGCAATGTAATATCCCCTGAGGAACTTGTAGATAAGTACGGAGTTGATGCCGCAAGATATCTTGCGGCAACACTTATCCCTTTTGGTCCAGATGGAGATATATCTTGGGAAGGATTAACATTAAAATATAATACAGATTTGGCAAATAATCTAGGGAATTTAATTTCAAGAACTCTTAAAATGGCAGAAAAGAATTTTGATTTAAAAATACTTCAAGTTACTCCAGACTTAGAACTTGCTAACAATGTTGCCAAAATTTTAAAAGAAGAATTTACACCAAGTATAAATGGATTACAGCTACATAAAGCTGCGGACGTTTTGCAAAACGCAATTACTCTTGTAAACAGACAAATAGAAACTGATGCTCCTTGGAACCTTGCAAAAACTGATTTAGATAAACTTGCAACATGTATATATTCTTACTTGCAGGCAACAGATATTATAGCTATGTATCTACTGCCTTTTATGCCAACTCTTGGAGAAAAAATTTGGCATATTACAGGAGCAACCGGAAATATAAACGAAGTCGCAAAAAAATATTTTGCTGACGGTATAATCCCAAAAGAAGGGTTTTCGGTTTCAGGAGCAGACTTACAAGTTCCCGGAAGTTTATTTCCTAGAATATCTTAATTTATGGTTTGTTTATTGATAAGGAAGTAAAATGGTTATAGATACACACGCGCATTTGTCAGATGAAAAGTTTGATGCAGACAGAGATGCTGTTATAGAAAGAGCTTTTAACGCTGGAGTAGAAAGAATTATAGAAATATCCTGCGACCCTCAGTATTGGGATAAAGGCTTAGAACTTTCAAAAAGAGACAATATCTTTGTGGCGTTTGGCATTCACCCAAATGATGTTGAAAAAGTGTCAGGCAAAGATTATCAAAAACTTGAAACTTTGATTCAAGAAAAAAGATGTATTGCAATTGGCGAGATAGGGTTGGATTATCATTACGATTCTTCTAGCAAGACTATAACACTTCAGAAAGAATCTTTTGCTAGACAGCTAGATTTTGCTGTTAAGTATAACAAGCCTGTAACAATCCATAGCAGAGATGCAAATGATGAGATGATAACTTTTCTAAAGTCTTATAAATCTATTCCCAAAGGTGTTATACACTGCTTTTCAGGAACTTCTCAACAAGCAAAAGAATTTGTTTCGCTGGGCTTTTCCCTTGGAATAGACGGGCCTGTAACCTACAAAAAATCTGATACTTTAAAACAGACAGTCTTAAATGTTGGTATAAATAATCTCTTGATTGAAACAGACTGCCCGTATCTTGCCCCGCAAAAATACAGGGGGCAAAGAAATGAGCCATCTTATGTTATTGAAACTTTAAAAGAAATTGCGGCAATAAAGAATATATCTTTTGAAGAAGCTGCAAAAATTACAACGCAAAATACAATAAGGCTTTTTAATTTGTAGAGAAATCATGAATACTATCTCTTATGTTTTTGTGGGAAATCTCTATCTTAATATAACAAATAGATGTACTATGGCATGTCCGTACTGTATAAAAAATAAGTGGAATAATAATTTTAACAGCAATAATTTAAAACTTGAAAAAGAGCCTTCTGCAAAAGAAGTTATAGATTCTATTGGCGATCCTAAAAAGTATAAAGAGATTGTTTTTTGCGGATATGGGGATGCTCTTATTAAAATGGAGGAAGTAAAAAAAATTACCAAATGGATAAAAGAAAACGGTGGAACAGTTAGAATAAATACTGCAGGTCTTGCAAATGCATATCACGGTAAAAATATTTTGCCTGAACTTAAAGGGCTAGTTGATGTTATTTCAATAAGTTTAAATGGTGCAAATCCTGAGGAACACAATAGAATAAATAACCCCATGCTAAAAGAGAAATCTTTTGATGAAATAATAAAATTTGTTACGGAAGCAAAAAAATATATCTCTGAAGTTGTTGTAACAGCCGTAGAATTTCCAGGGTTTGATACGTCAAAGGTGCAAGAGATTGCAGATAACCTTGGTGTTCGCTTTAGACTGCGCCCTTATTTAGATGATGAAAAATAATTTAATAAATATTTTAAAACTATCTGTTGCCTTGGGTATCTTTATATTATCGCAAGCTGTAGCTGCAATCCCTTCTATATATGTCAGAGCTTTTATAAATGTTGATGGCAAAACTTACATTGTAAAACCATATAAAAACATACCTATAAAAATTATTCTAGAACAAAATGATATTTCTTTTTAACAAAGACGATATAGTTTCAAAAGATATAAATACACCTATAAAACCATTTCAAATAATAAAAATCATACGAGTATTTAAACTCCAAAAGGAAATTGTTAATGAAGTTCCCTTCTTAGAAAAGTTGAGCTTCAAAAAGGTGTAGAAAAGAATATAAAGAAAGTAGTAGATGAAGTTTTTTTACGATGATGCCTTAAAAGAGGTGCACGTTCTAAGTGAAAATACAGAGTCAAAAGAATATTATCGATTACTTTTGCTTGATTAAGAATAATAAAGTAGAAAAAGATTACGACTTATCTAAAAAATGATAGCAACTGCATACTATCATAGCAATCCCCTCGCTTAGGGTGATGGAACGATTACTGTTCTAGGTCAAAAAATGCAAAGAGGGATAGTACAGTTGACCCTAAAGTTATACCTTTAAGAATGCGTCTATTTATTATAGGTTACGGATATGGATATGCTTGGGATACTGGAAATGTTATTAAAGGTAACCGCATAGATTTAGGTGTACCCAATGCTCAAGAAGAAAAAGCTTGGACGTACCGCGAAGTAATTGTATATAAACCGTATATATCTTAGAAAATCTGATACTTATTAAGTTTTTTTAATGTCTAGCATAAGTATAGTGAATATCTATCTCTACGCTTTTAAGCACATCAAAATATGCCTTTAATTTGATTTAAGACTAAAAAAAGAGTATATTTTAGAAGATTTGCTAATAGTGATTGCTAACAGTGATAAAGAAGGGATAATGTCACTAACTTATGATTGACAGGTATTTTTGTAGAA
>JAITJN010000020.1 GCA_031278895.1 Candidatus Endomicrobiellum guadaloupense | reverse complement strand
TGCCTTTAATTCCACTATTTCCTTATTAAGGATTTCTATCTGTGATTCCAATTCTTCTATTCTTTTTAAATTTGACTGCTCGTTTTGTTTTAATGTGCTAATCTCATTTCTAAGATTTTCTATATCTTGATTCAAGCTATCTATTGTTCTCTTGTTTTCTTCTTCCATTCTACCTCTTTCTTGTTTCTCTCTATTTAACTGTTCTTCTAAAAGTTTTATTCTTTCATCTTTATTTGCTGCATCTATTAATAATTCCGCTATTCTTGTATTTACCTTTTCTAATTCATTTTCTAAGTGTCTTTGTACGTTAGATATTGAATTACTAAGTTCTCTTATTTGGTTATTAAGTCTAGCCATTTCTGCATTTTTTTGAGATACTTCTGTTTTTAACCTCTTTATTTCATCAGTATTTTGTGCTATTGTCTCACTAAGGCTACCTATTTTTTCAACTCTTTGAGTTTCTTGTGTTTTCAACTCTTTAATCTGTGCTTTATAGGTACTCTTTTTTTGTAGCAAATGTCTTACTTCTTGATCTTTTTTGGCTAAGTTTTTTCTAAATTTCTCAATAATGTTATTATGTTCTTTCTTCAATCTATCTATTTCTCTTTTCAAATTTGCTATTTCCACAGCTTTATTTCTATCTTGTTCGTTAAATTGAGCTACTTGCTGCTCTAATTTTTGTATTCTTACAACCAATAGTACATTATTAGAAAAAGCTTGTGCATAAGCCTGAGGGTTTAATCGTCTTAGTTGTTTCAAAAGATCTTTATACTTCTTTACAGCAGAGGCAAATGCTATCACTTCTGGACCTTTCACTGTGCTTAAAGCTGCATTTGCAAGCTTCATTGTATATTCAGCTTGAGCAACACCATTCATTAGGAGCCCCCGAGCGTCACTTGAATGCTGATTATCACACTCCATTTTCATTTCCATAGTTAATGCTCTAATAAATGCAAGATTTTCTTCATTTTTATTAAGTTCTATGACTACGTGACCGTTAACTGTGTTCGTTTTAAAAGCAAAACTCTCTTGAGAAAACAAAGTAGTCATAAGTGAAACTGCTACAGCTAATGTACCAACTTTCTTTATTGTTTTTATCATATACCCTCCAGTATTCTTTTATTTCCTTGATATAATTTTAACCTATTAAAATTCACATAATGACTAAAATTAAAATTTTTATGTGAATAGTATTTGGAATATTTGTGAATTAGCAAGAATCGATTTGTTAAATAAAAGGTACTAGTCCAGATAAAACGTAGAAGGAAGTTACGTAATTTTATATAATCTCTTCGCTATGAAGCCTAACCTTAAAATAAAAAAAGATAATACCTCTAAATTTATTCTCATTACAGTATTTTTAGCTATTGCAATAATGGCATGCGGTAAAATAGCCTCAAATTTTATAGATAGTCTACCTTCCATACAACAGCTTGGCAGCTATACTCCAAACTTATCAACAAAAATCTATGATAAAGACAACAATTTAATAGATGAACTTTTCACAGAAAGGCGTGTTCTTACACCTATAAAAGATATACCGATAAATCTACAAAATGCCTTTATATCAATTGAAGATAATGACTTTTTTAAACATTGGGGAATTTCAACAAAAGCTATAATTCGTGCTTTTTTTAGAATATTATTAAAAGGGAAGGTGGCAGAAGGCGGATCCACAATTACACAACAGCTTGCAAAAACTATATTCTTAACACGCCAAAAGACTATAGTGAGAAAGGTTAAGGAAGCTCTGCTTACAATACAGCTTGAAAAAAACTACTCAAAAAAAGAAATTTTACAGTTTTACATAAACCAGATTTATTTTGGTAGTGGTGCTCATGGTGTACAGTCTGCCGCGGAGATATACTTTAATAAGAATGTAAAAAATTTAACTCTTGCTGAATGCGCCATGCTTGCGGCAATACCAAAATCCCCCAATTATTACAATCCATTTAAAGATGCTAAAGCTGCTCTTTCAAGAAGAAATCTTGTTTTATCAAAGATGGAACAGCTTGGATATATAACAAAGGAACAAGAAAAAGAAGCTATAGCAACGCCTTTGCCTGTAAAAGCGCCTTTATTGAAAGAGGATAAAGGACATTATTTTGTAGAAGCTTTAAGACTTATTCTTGAGCCAAAATATGGAACAGATGTTTTGTTTAAAGAAGGTCTTTCTATTTATACTACTTTAGATATGCAGGCTCAGATAGCAGCTGAAAAAACTTTAGAGGAAGCTCTTGTAGAGTTTGATAAAGGAAAAGAAGCTTTCTTTGAAAAGACAAAACAAATACCTGTAAAAGTACAAGGCGCTGTTATAGCAATAGATCCAAAAAATGGAGCTATACGGGCGATGGTTGGCGGACGCAGCTTTAAAGAATCCCAGTTTAACAGAGCAACGCAAGCTAAAAGGCAAGCAGGTTCAGCATTTAAACCGTTTGTATATCTTACTGCAATACAACAAGGGTTTACGCCTGCATCTACACTTGAAGACAAGCCAATGGTATTTGTATATAACAAAGGATCATGGGATTTAGTCTCAAGAGATATAACATACCTTGAAACAATAGCTGAAAATGTTTCTGAAGGCGATTTGATTGATACAAACAAAGTTTGGGCACCAAAAAACTATAGTAAGAAGTTTAGAGGTAAAGTAACTTTAAGAACAGCTCTAGCTTTATCTATAAATACTTGCGCTATTGAGCTAATTATGGAAACAACACCTTTAAAAGTTATTGAAGCTGCAAAAAATCTTGGTATAACTACACCTCTTATAAACTCGTACTCTCTTGCACTTGGAGCAAGCGATGTAATTCTTGAACAAATGGTTTCAGCTTTTGCTGTTCTTGCTTGTGAGGGGATTAAAACAACGCCTTACGTTATAACAAAGATAATTGATAAAGATGGGAAGGTACTGGAAGAAAACATTCCAGAACAAGAAGAAGTTCTTTCCCCGCAAGTGTGCTTTATTGTAACCAATATGCTTAAAGCTGTTATTGAAAAAGGAAGCGGTTGGTATGCCAAAAACCTTGGAAGACCTTGTGCTGGAAAGACTGGAACAACAAACGATGGAAATGATGTATGGTTTATTGGATATACCCCTCAGCTTGCTGCAGGTGTATGGATTGGTTATGACGATCGCTCAATATCTTTGGGAGATAGGGTTACCGGAGGAGGGCTTGCATGCCCTATATGGACAAATTTTATGAAAAAAGCCCTTGAAGGAAAGCCTGTGTTAGATTTTAAACAACCTGACGGCATAGAATGGGCATTAATTGACCCTAGCACTGGTTTATTAGCTTTAAGCAAAACACCTGGGGCAGTCTTAGAAGCATTTAAACATGGAACAGTCCCTACTAGATACTACAATCAATCAAAAAACCCTGATAGTGAAAGGCAAGATTTAAGTATTGAAGAGGAAGGGTTTTAACAAGAAAATCACAACTACATACACAAATTGAATTGGACTACATATAGAATTAACATAGAGAGTGTAAATATATAAAAGGATTACCATGAAACATCTTCTAAAGTTTATATTTGGACTATTTTTGACTTTAACAGTTACTAGTAATGTTTTTGCCTATAAAGAATTCAATCATTTTAGATTAGAATTAGCACCTCAAAAGAGCAACTATAAATATGAAGAAAAAAACATTATGACTATTTTAGGTAATACAACTGGTTGTTTAGGAAAATTGCAATATCGGCATAGTCCTCTCGATTCTTTTTTTGTAATATACGAGTTTTCTTATATGGCAGGTTATTGCACTTATAATGGTGCAGTTAAGCATAAAAGCCACCCTCCTACTCCAGTACAAGCTAAGTGTATTAAAAATGATTTTTTTGAAAATAGATTGTTGCTAGGATTTGCAATGAATGATATAGATAGCAAAACAGAAAAATTTTTATATCTTGGATTTGGCATCAGAAACTTACATAATGAAATAGAAACTGTAATAAAATTAAAGGATAATAGATTATTTGAGTGCATAAGTCCAGGCCAAGAAAGAGAATCATCCTATCTATATTTCCCTTTAGGGTTCGATGTCAAAATAAATATTTCATCATGGATTATTGAGCTTAACTCTGAACTTGACTTTCTCCTTAATAGCACACAAAGTACCGACAATACGAAAGAAATGCAAAAAATAAATAAAGCTTTTAAAGAAAATTTCAGCCCCCTAAAAGCCACACTCACTCAGGACGTTGGATATGGGGCAAGAACCTCTATAAGAATCTGTAAAAGCATTGGGAACTCTAGCTTCATTTTCATTGAACCTTTTTTTAAATATTGGAGTGTTGAAGAATCAAATGAGGTTAATGGTCTTTCTGAACCAAAAAATAGTACATCTGAATATGGTGCAAAAATAGGATTATCTTTTTAAATAATCATTCGAAAACTATTTGATATTCTTCTCTGGCTACTTTGTGACTTGTTTTTATTTCAAAATCAGCATTAAATAATTCTTTAAGTCTGGACTTTCTTTCTTTAAAATAGTCTATTACATCAGGATGGAGTTTTATTCTTACTCTACCGTGATATTCGTCAAAATTTAATTGTTCTATTTCATCGCAAACGTTTATAAATATAGATTCTTTTGATAAAACAAGACCCAACCCTCTACATACAGGGCATGTATCACCAAGCAAAGAAAACAAAGATTCTCTCTTTCTTTGTCTTGTCATTTCTATAAGCCCTAGCTTTGTTATAGGCCATATTTTTATTTTTGCTTTATCGCCTTTGGTAGCTTCGCGAAGCCTATCTAGAATTTTCTGACGGTTATCAGCTTTCTTCATATCTATAAAATCTATAACTATAATTCCACCAATATTTCTAAGTCTAATCTGCCTTGCTATTTCAGCTGAAGCTTCCACATTTGTAATAGTAGCTGTATCTTCTTGAAAATTTTTTGCAGTAAATTTCCCGCTATTTACATCTATAGCACAAAGAGATTCTGCTTCTTGTATTATAAGATATCCTCCTGAAGCAAGTCTTGCTTTATTTGAACGAAGCCTTTTTATTTCTCCTTCAATACCATAAGTCTTAAATATAGAGACTTTGCCATCGTAGAGAACTATTCTATCAAGAAATTCAGGAGAAACTATTTTTACAAATTCAGTTACATCTTTAAATTCTTTAGGAGAGTCTATATGCATAAGACTTACATCATCTGAAAAATAATCTCTTATAGTTTGGAAGACAACACCTAAATCTTTATGTATAAGGCTCATAGGTTTAGCATCGCTAAATCTTGAAACAATGGATGACCAAAGCCTTGTTAAATATTTTATCTCACTTTTTATTTCTGACTCATCGGCATCTTCCGCCTCTGTCCTTATAATTATACCGCCAGGAATATCTTTTTTTATTACAGAAATTATCATTTTTAACCTGTCGTGTTCTTTTTCACATCCAATATTTTTTGATATGCCAATATTATTGCTAAACGGCATGTACACAAGAAGCCTTCCTGGAAGAGAAATATCCATTGTAACTTTAGGGCCTTTAGTGTTAATAGGCTCTTTGTAAACTTGTACCATAACTTCTTGCCCGACTTTAATCATATTCTCTATGCTTTTTTCTTCACGCGAAGCTATTATATCGTCAATCCCAAGGTAAGCACTCTTTCCAAAACCTATGTCAATAAAAGCAGACCCAAGTGCAGGGACTATATTCTGCACTCTTCCTTTATAAATATTATTTAAAATTTTTTTAGACTCTCTTCTTTCAATAAATAAATCAAAAAGCTTGCCGTCTTCAAGCACGGCAACTTTTGTTTCTTCAAGATTTCTGTTTACTACTATTTCCTTGTTCACTTTTTTCCTACTTCAAAACTTTATGGCAAAAACAACTCGCCTTTTTTTGTTTCAATATATAAATTTGTTCTTTCTATTTTGTACATTGTGCCATAATTTTCTTTATTTTCCAATAATTTCTTTAAAATCATCTCAGGCTTTACAGTTTTGCCTCTACCAAAACGGAGATGAAGTTTTAAAACCCCATTTTTACTAGTAAATTCTCTAATTAAAGGTTTAGCATCTACTGGTATAACTTTGTCATTTTTTATTTTCTCTATTATTATTGAATCTTGCATTAAAAGTTTATCAATTTCCAACTGACTTATTTCAATATTTTTTATTTCGTATTCTGCAATATTTGACAAAATATGTATCGCTGGGAAATTTAGAGGAACTCTTTTGGCATCAAGTATTTTATACCCTTCTGGAAGCACTCTTTGAAACTCTTTTTTAACTTCCTCTATATCAATTCTTTGTGTAAAGTATAATTCCATATATTCGCTTATACTTTCCTGTCCTATGGACAAAGGAGGACCATAGGAAGATTTTACCTGAGGGCTAAACCCTGCTGTAAATGCTATAGGAAGACCTGAACGTCTTGCTGCTCTTCTAAAAACTTCTATTTGTTCTAAGTGCGATATAAATTTTACTACACCTTTTTTTGAAAAACGAATACGTAATCGCATAAAAGGTGGCAGAACGGATATTGTATGTTCAACATAATTTTCAGGCAATGAACAGTTTGATTTATCAAATTGCTCAACTAAAGTATTTGCTGTTTCATTTATGCCTTTAATATAATCTTGATATAATTCTTGTTTGGACGTACCGAAAAATAAATGATCCCAAGGGAAAACTTCATCATATTTTCTTTCTCTATAGACATAGAAATTTAAGTCTATATTACTTTCAGCAAGAGCTTCATCCCATATATTATTGTCAAATTTGTCTGCCCATCTGTCAAATCTTGCACCTTTCTGCCATGCTTTATAAATAACTTTTGAAATACGTCTATCGCCTTTTGCTATAAAAGCTTCTAACACACTGCCTCTATGATTATAAGCTTTAACATTTGCTGGAAGTATTTTATTTAGAAAATCTATTTTTTGTTTTATAGCTTCTGAACTTGCCATTACTGCCCATTGAAATGCAGTTTGAGATTTTGGAACAAAAGGAGAAATTGTTACTGTAAATGTCTGCCATTTTGCCTCTTTTTTAACAAGCTTTACTAAATGTTCTATACCTGTTAAATCTTTGTCGGTTTCTGTAGGTAACCCTATCATAAAATAAAGTTTTATTGCTTTCCAGCCCATGGCATTTGCAGTAAGTAAAGTTTCTACTATTTGTTTTTCAGAGATATATTTTCCTATGACATTTCTTAATCTATCTGAACCTGCTTCAGGAGCAAATGTAAGAGTTGGTCTTTTATTTCTGTTTATATACTGCACAACTTTCAAAGAACGCTCGTTACATCTTAAAGACGGCAAAGATATGCGTAGTTTTGGATCACCATATAAATTTGTTGTTTCTATGAGAAGTTTATCTAAATGTCTATAATCGCTACAAGAAAGTGAAGAAAATGCCACTTCTTCAAAACCAGTGGATTGTATACCTTTTTTTACAAGATCTATCAATTTTTCAAGAGGACGCTGTCTCCAAGGACGATAATATTTAGATGCCTGGCAAAAACGGCACTGGGCTGGACAACCTCTTGTAACTTCAATATTTAATCTATTGTGGCCTGTCTCCACAAAAGGTATTATTTTTTTCTCTGGGAAGTAAGCATTTTCAAGTTTTAAAAGTCTCTTTTTTATCAAAGGTTTAACATCGGAAGAAATAGGCGTTACAGATTTTACTGTGTTGTCGTCATTATACTGCACATCATAAAAAGACGGTACATAAACTCCTTCTATTTTTGAGAGGTTTCTTAATGTTTCTATCTTTGAAAGTTTCTTCTTCTTGACTTCTTTGCATACTTTTATTACATCTTGCAATGATTCTTCCCAGTCGCCTAAGACAAATAAATCAAAAAAATCACAAAAAGGTTCTGGGTTTGTTAGTGCATGGCCACCTGCTATAACAAGAGGTTCATCTTCTTTTCGGTCTTTTGAAAATATTGAAATGCCAGATAAGTCTAAAACATTAACGATATTAGTTGCAACCAATTCACATTGTATTGTTATACCAACAATATCAAAACTTCTTAAGTCGCTGTGCGACTCCAAAGAAAATAGTTTAAGATTCTCTTTTCTTAAAATATCTTCTAAGTCAGTATCAGGCACAAAAACCCTTTCACAGCGAGCAAGTTTCTTTTCATTTACAAGGTGGTAGAGTATTTCAAGACCTAAGTTTGATGCTCCTACTTCATAAATATCTGGGAAACATAAAACTATTGAAAAGTCCGCAGACATGTCTGCTTTATGTGAGTTTAATTCACTATTTATGTATCTTGCTGGTTTTTGTACAAGTGTTAGTATTTCATCTATTTTTGATAACTGTTTCATAATACACTATATATTTACACAATGTGAACTACCAACGCACCTCCTAAAGGCGCGCGTGGAGTCCTATTTAATAATGTCAATCATAACATTTCCACTTTATAATATATCATTTTATAAAAAATCTAAAAGAAAATGTTCCTTATTATGACAATCCATCTCATAGCAAATGCAAAAGGGTTTCTTGTCAAACGACGAGATTAAAAGTATCGCTTTCCATAACACTCGAGAATCTCTCTAACCCTCCTCTCAACACTTTTTATTATGCTATCAGGAGTTGAAGCTCCTGCAGTTAAGCCTATAATTTCAAAATTTTTAAACCATTTATTATCAATTTCATCTACAGTCTCAATATGGTAAGTCTCTGTTTGCGCTTTACATATTTCTGCAAGACGCGTGGTATTTCCTGAATTTTTTCCACCAATAACTAACATCAAATCAACTTTCTTAGCAAGCTTCTCTGCGGCTTCCTGCCTTTCAAGAGTTGCTTTGCATATGGTATTGTAAATAGTAACTTTAAATTCATCTTTTAAAATTTCAACAATAGCATTAAAGTTTTGAGGTGTCTGCGTTGTTTGGCTTACAATACTTAAATCGCCTACACCGTTAAATTCAACTGCTTCTTTAGGATTCCCAACAACAACACATTTCCCCTCACCGTAAGAAACAAGGGCTTCAACTTCAGGATGGGATTTTTCACCAACTATTACTATAGTTGTTTCTTGTGAACTCAAGTTTTTGACTATATCTTGAGCTTTCTTAACAAAAGGACAAGTAGCATCTATAACAGATATTGCTTTATCTTTTTCTAGTCTATTGCGTAATTCCAAAGATACACCATGAGTTCTAAGTACTATACAACCACTTTTGACCCTATCTATATCTTTTAAAATTTTTACGCCTTTTTCTTCTAAACGTTTAACTTCTTGCGGATTGTGAATTATTGGTCCTAAAGTATATACTTTAGATTGTTCATTTAAAGTCTTTTCTACTAAGTCTATAGCTCTTTTAACACCAAAACAAAACCCTGCATTATCAGATATTTTTACTCCTAAATTTTTATTCACTAAATACTCCATCACATTTTTGATATTTCATCCAAAGCTTTTTGAGATAACCCAATGTAATCATTTTTTGAAAAATCTTTTGGAGGATAAATAGGCTTTCCATATTTTATTCTTATCTGTTTAAATTTTGACATCATATTTGTATTCTTTATTTTTACTGGAATCAACGGAACTTGAGCATTACATGCAACCATACCTGCTCCAGCTCTAGCTTTCCCTAAATTCCCGTCTTTAGAACGAGTCCCCTCGGGAAACATCAAAAGTAAATGCCCTTCTTCAAGAAGAGAAAATGCATGGCGCATTGCAGACATATCCTGAACTTCTCTTTTTACAGGAAATGCATTTGTCTGCCTTATAGTCCAACCAAAAATAGGCACGTCAAACAATTCCTTTTTAGCCATAAAATACAATGGACGTTTCATAGCTGCTCCTGTAAGAGGAGGATCAAAAAAACTCATATGGTTTGGAGCAATTATTGCTCCTCCTGTTTTAGGTATATTTTCTACCCCTTCTATATGACATCTATAAAAAAGTTTAAACATTATTCTAAACATTTGTCTTCCTAGAAGAAATAAAAAAGTTGATTCCTCTTTTACTTGCATATGTTTTCTAAAACCTCATAAAAATTTGGGAAAGATATGCTAACACAACTTGAATCTTTAATTATAGTTTCTCCACAAGCTATCAACGAAGCTATTGATAAAGTCATTGCTATTCTATGATCTTCAAAGCTATCTAAAAGGTTTCCATTAAGAGATGCACCCACATTACCCTTAATAATAAAACCATCATCAATTGCTTCAACTTGAGCACCAAGCTTTTTGAATTGGCTTGCTACAGCAGCAATTCTATCTGTTTCTTTAACTTTAAGTTCTCCAGCTCCTGAGATTCTAGTTATACCATCAGCTTGGGTCGCTATGAGAACAAATATAGGAATTTCATCAACCATTTTTGGTACAATTGATGCATCTATATTTACGGCTTTAAGTTTTGAATATTTAACTTCTATATCGCAAACGGGTTCATTAGAAATTTCTCTATGGCTTACTAAAGAAATATTAGCCTCCATACGCTTTAAAACTTCAATTAAACCATCTCTTGTTGGGTTAATACCAACATTCTTTATCGTCAGACTTGAACCAGGCACAATTAAAGCCGCTGCTATAAAAAATGCCGCTGAAGAAATATCTCCTGGAACAGTAATATCTTGTGGATTTAGCTTGCGCGCAGGATAAATTGTTACAGAATTTCCGTTAACTTTAATGTCTGCTCCAAAAGTTTTCAGCATTCTTTCGCTATGGTCTCTAGATTTTACAGGTTCACTATAAGTTGTAGCTCCGTCAGCATAAAGTCCAGCAAATAAAACTGCTGACTTAACTTGAGCTGTAGATTTGTTGCAATCGTACTTTACAGCGTTTAATAGGCTCTTGCCATCTATTGTCAATGGCAAAAATCCTCTTTTTGAAATAATCTTAGCTCCCATTCTAAATAATGGCTCTATTATTCTTCCCATCGGTCTTTTTGAAAGACTCTCATCACCTGTTACAATAGACTCAAAATTTTGTCCTGCCAAAATACCTGAAATAAGCCTTGCGGTTGTAGCGGAATTACCTGCATAAATATTATATTGCCCATATTGCGGTTTTTTAAGTTTTAACCCAATACCTTTTATGTATAGATTTCCATTATCAATTTTAATTTCCGCGCCCATCTGACGAAAAGCTTCTATTGTCCTATTGCAATCGTCAGAAGGCAAATAATTTCTAACTATTGATTCTCCTTCTGCTAGAGACGATAGTATAACAGCTCTATGTGTTATAGACTTATCTGCAGGCACTTCAATAATGCCAGAAATAGAATTTACTTTTTTTAATTTTATATCCATATATCATCCATTATCTTTGAATCTTAAGAATCTCTTGTTTAATTTTTCTACTATTATTTAGATTTCGTTTAAAGATATTAAGTTCTTTTATAAATTCATCTAAATATTTATTGATATTTTTGCTGTTTGAAGCAAAAATTGGAGCCCACATATCTGCACTAGAAACAGCAACTCTTGTAATACTTTTAAAAGATCCTGCAGTAAGTTCGTCAATCTTCGGATTTTTTTTCTTCATATTTTTATAAACTTTGTTTAGTGCAAAAGCTATAACGTGAGGGATGTGACTTGTAAAAGCAATTAACTCGTCATGCTTTTGTGCAGACATTTTTACAATTACAGCACCGACATCTTTCCACATTTTAGATACAACTTTTTTAGATTCCCCACTTTGTGCCGTTACAACAACTTTTGCATTTTTAAACATTTCCGGAGATGCAGATATCAATCCATTCTTTTCTTTTCCTGCCATTGGATGAGAACCGACAAAAGAAATTTTACCGCTACTATTTTTTATTTTATATTCTATTTGATATTTTATACTACCAACATCTGTAATTACAGCATTTTTTTTAACAATTTTAACAAGCTTTTTATATATTGCAACAACTGTATCAACAGGCGTACATATAACAATAATATCAGCATTTCTCGCCGATTCAATAGATAAAGATACTTCATCAACAGCTCCAATCTTAAGAGCATATTTTAAAGTTTCTTTCCTTCTTGCGATGCCTATTATATGATAGAGGTTCTTTAAAGTTTTGCTTTTTAAAGCAAGCCCTAAAGAACCGCCTATTTGTCCTAATCCGACTATGCCTATATTTAGCATTAATCTAAAATCTCCCTGCCAACAGCTTTTGCAACTAAATCAAGCTCTTTCATCAAAGTTTTAAACTGCTCTGGTAACAAACTCTGTGGCCCATCAGAAAGGGCAAGTTCTGGCTGAGGGTGGACCTCTATTATTAAACCATCAGCTCCGACAGCAACACAAGCTTTTGCCATAGTGCCTACATGCTCTCTAATACCTATGCCATGAGATGGATCTAAAACTACAGGTAAATGCGAAAGCTTTTTTATAACTGGAATTGCATTTAAATCCATTGTAAATCTTGTAGAAGTTTCAAATGTTCTTATTCCTCTTTCACAAAGAATAACATTATAATTGCCTTGAGAAAGAACATATTCTGCAGAGAGCAAGAGTTCTTTTATTGTTGTAGCCATACCTCTTTTTAAAAGGACTGGTTTTTTTTGTTTTCCAGCAGCTTTTAACAAATCATAATTTTGTATATTTCTTGCACCTATCTGCACTATATCACAACATTTTGAAACAAGATCAACCTGTTCAACAGTCATAGCTTCACTAATAGTTGGCATATGGAGCTTTGTACCAGCTTCTTTCAAATATTTAAGACCTTTTTCTCCAAGACCTTGAAAGGCATATGGAGAACTTCTTGGCTTATACGCCCCACCTCTAATTATTGTTGTTCCTGCATCTTTAACTATTTTTGCAGTAGTAAACATCTGCTCTTTACTTTCAACTGCACAAGGACCAGCGATAACATGTATTTTTTTACCACCTATTTCAACATTCCTGCTTACTTTAACTAGTGTATTTTCTTTCTTGAACTCTCTTGAAGCAAGCTTATAAGGCTTTTGTATCTCACTTACATGTTCAACAACTTCCATAGACTCAAAAGCATCTTTATACTTTTCAGCATAATCGCCAATCATTCCTATAATTGTAACGTCTTTACCTTTTGATATATGAGGCTTATATCCCAAGCCTTTAATTTTTCCTGCAATAAGTGCAATATCTTTTGGTTTTGCACCTTGCTTCATTGTTATTATCATAGAAATTCCTTTTTTAAGATTTCAAAACTTTCTTTAACTTCGCTATAAACAATTTATTTTCTTTATGAAGGCCAATTGTAACTCTTATCCAATCTGGAAGATCATATTCATCCATAGCTCTTACTATTACGCCTTCTTTCAAAAGTTCTATAAACATATCTTTTCCAAAAATGGGGAATGTTTTAAAAAGAATAAAATTTGCAGCTGATTTTATGTACTCTACACCAATCTTTTTAAATTCTTTATAAAGGTATTTTTTTTCTTTAACTATAAGCTTCTGGCTTCGTATTACTTGGGCTTTGTCTGTTATAGCCGCGCAAGCAGCAGCTTGTGCCAAGAGATTGACATTGAAAGGAGGTCTTGTTCTTTCAATATACTCTACTATCTTTTGGTTAGCAAAACCATACGCTACTCTTAAACCTGCAAGACCATAAATTTTTGAAAATGTTCTAAAAACTATTAGGGTTAGATTATCTTTTAAATAATTAGTACCGTCTGGATAATCTTTTTCTATAGATCCATACTCAAAATATGCCTCATCCAGAATTACTATCGGCTTAACTCCAAACCTGTTTAAAGGCAAATCTTTTAGGAACTGAGAAAATTCTTTCTTAGTATTATATGTACCCGTTGGATTATTTGGGTTTGTAATAAAAACAGCTTTTGTATTTCTATTACATGCCTTTGCTAAAGCTTGCAAATCATATCTAAACTTTCCATCCATAGGGACTACTACAGCTTTAGATCCCATAAGTTGTACAGCCATAGAGTATCTTATAAATGAATATTTTGAAATAACAATTTCATCTTCAGAATTAAAAAACAATTTTGCTATAAGCTCTATTATTTCATCTCCACCTGCTGCAGTAAAAATATTCTCGGGTGACACCCTGTATCGTTTTGATAGATATTTTTTTAAGTTGAAAGAATTTGAATCAGGATAAAAAAATACTTTGTCAAAATTATTTTTTAATGCCTTTAGAGCTTTTTTTGAAGCGCCTAAAGAGTTTTCATTTGATGCAAGCTTTATAACCTCTTTAAGATTATATTCTCTTTTTATCTCTTCTATGGACTTACCTGCAACATAAGGTTTAAGCCCATTGCACGCTTTTCTGATGATGTCTTGTATATCCATATTATGCTCTTGGGTAACTACCCAAACTTTTTACAAAAACATTTTTACTTTCTAAACTCTTTATTGTTTTAACTATGTTTTGGTCTTTGATATGTCCTTTAAAATCAACAAAAAACATATATTCCCATGCTCTTTTCTTTGTTGGGCGAGACTCAATCTTTGTCAAATTTACATTGTTTTTATTAAATACTTCAAGAGCTTCGTATAGTGCTCCAACTTTATCTTTAACTATAAAAACCAAACTAGTTTTATCCTTATAACTAGGTTCAGTTGATACCTTACCTATAACAAAAAATCTTGTAAAATTTTCTTTGCTATCTTGTACACCTTTTTCTAATATATACAGATTATAAATTTTAGCTGCCACTTGCGAAGCTATTGCTGCAGAAAAATCTTCTTTAGTAACTTTCTTTGCTGCTTGTGCTGTTGAGGAAACAGGTATTAATTCAGCATCAGGGTAATGCTGTGTTATCCAATCTCTACACTGGGCTAAAGCATGCGTGTGAGAATAAATTCTTAAAACTTCAGCTTTAGGATTTTTCACAAGGAAACACTGTTCTATTTTTAAACTTATCTCTGCACATATTTTAATTTCAGTTTCAACAAGCATATCCAATATTATATTTACAGAACCTTCATTTGAGTTTTCTATAGGCACTACACCAAAATCTGATCTTCCACTTTCAACTTCTGAAAGAACATCAAGAGGAGTCGCGGCAGGAATAAAATACCCACAAGAACCAAAGTTTTTAATTGCTGCTTGATGAGAAAACGTTGCCCAAGGACCTAAGAATGACACTCTTGTCGGAGCTTCAAGATTTCTGCAAGCACTTATTATCTCTGTATATATATTTTTAAGAGCTTCTTGTCCTAAAACACTCTTTGAAGAAGTAATGTTCTTTAACACTTCCTTTTCGCGAGAAGGAACGTAATATACTATGTCTCCTAAACTAAAGTCTTTATTATTTTTTGCTTTAGCAATATTTAATGCAAGTCTCCCTCTTTTATCTAAGAGCTTTGCTATTTCTTTGTCAACTTTGTCTATAGACCTTCTAGCTTCACGCAGTTTTAAAGACACTTTGGATCCTCTCCCCCTACTAATTTTAAATATTATACTAAAATGGCAGATTTATTTATAGCGACACTATAAAGGATGGTTTTAGGTAAATAAGAAATGTGAAATACTGCAGATATTAATTAAGGCCTAGTATTTGTAAAGTTTTAACATCTTCACGACCATTATTGAAAGCTTGAAGGGCTTGGTTAAAAATAGAATTATTCATACCATTCATAATAGATGCTTGATTAAACAAACTCATTGAAGATATGAATTTTTGTTTATCAATTGAGCCAAATATTTGCTCTAGAGTTTTGCTATTTCTAAAATTAAGTACAAGGCCTGTATGTTTAATCAATCTATCGCCTAAAACACTATCCTCTAAATATTGTTTTGCCTCTTCTAAAGAATATATACCATAGTACTCACTGATATCACTAACACCTAATCCTTTTATCTGCGGGAAAATATACCAAATCCAATGAGATTTTTTAAGTCCTAGCGTCAACTCTCTATTAACAATTTTCAACACTCTTTGATTTTGAGCTACATGGAATCTTCCCAAACCAATAACTTTAGAATTATAATCAGAAATATATCTTGGATTTCCTCGGTAATAATTTTCTGTTCTTGTGTTGTTATTATCATTTAAATGCTTTGTACATGAAGATAATAAACAAGCCAAAGACACAGATATTGAAAATAGTATAATACTTTTAATATTTCTCATATACAATAATTATACCTTTTAATACTTGATATATAAGATTTCAATTAGAAATCTTAGTGAATTTTAAATTACAGAAAGGAGTCTTTGTGTACAAGAGTTACGCCTGTAAGAAAAAAACAAAGCTTCATTGTGATGTGTACATTGATTAACGTCAAAAATTTCATTAATATCACATGTTTTTAATTTATTGAAAAGTATTGCAGATAAATCTAGCTTTGAATCAACAAGTTTTACATTAAATTTGTTTTCCATTTCATATCCGGTTTTATAGCAACAAAAACGAATATGAGGACCTATGTAAACTTTTATATCTTCACTGTTTATACAGAAATCCTTTTTTAATATTTCTATAGTATTTTCAACTATCCCCAAATAAATGCCCTTCCAACCAGCATGCACTGCAGCCTTAACCTTACCACTCCCGCAAGAAATAAGAACAGGAATACAATCAGCAGTAAAAATTCCCAGTAATACACTATTATCATCTGTTATTAAAGCATCGCAATTGTCAATAATAGTATTTTTATCTGAAGATTTAACAACTTTCACATTATTCCCATGAACTTGATTTGCAAGAACTAAATCTTTAGAGTTTAAAGAACAAGACTGAAAGAAACTGTCTCTTTCAGTCTTGTTCTTCATATCGCCAGCTGATCTAAGCGTTGTAAAATGTCTATGAGGAAATAGTTTGGAAAATATAAAATCCATTAATTAAGTGTATCTCTTTTATTTTAAAAATTTTGGTTTCCAGTAGGTATATGCAGGTTTTGACGGATCTATATCTTCAGACTGTGAAAAGAAATCAGGTTGACTAATCTCTTTTAGTTCTTCTTTAAAATCTTCAAAAGGAAAACCTGTAGCTATAATAGTGATTTTGACTTTATCATCAAGTCTATTATCTATAGTATGTCCAAAAAACACATGCCCGTTAATTCCATAATTTTTAATATCGTTAAAGATTTCTTGAAGCTTTATTGCTGCAATATTGGAATTTGTAGTTATATTCACCAAAGCTTTGCTTGCTTTTGAAATATCATAGTTATCTAAAAGTGGGCTTGTAATGGCTTTTTTAACTGCTTCTTTAACTTCAGTGCTTGACCCCTCACCAATACCTATCAAGGCTGTTCCAGAATTCAACAAAATATTCTTTACATCAGCAAAATCTCTATTAATCTCACCGGTAACTGTTATAACATCTGTTATTGCCTGAACACTTTGTCTTAAAACATCATCTATAATCTGATAAAAAGCGTCAAGCGCAACTCTTTCGTTAATAACGTTGAAAACTCTTTCATTTGGAATTACTATTAAAGCATCAGTATATTCTTTGAGATTTTTTATTCCCTCTTCAGCTTGCTGCATTCTTATTTTACCTTCATGCTCAAAAGGCTTTGTAACAACACCGACAGTAAGTATACCTTCTTCTTTTGCAAGTTTTGCAATTATTGGAGCAGCGCCTGTTCCTGTCCCGCCACCCATACCAGCTGTTACAAATACCATATCTGCACCGATAATTCGTCCTCTTATTTCTTCAATACTTTCTTCTGCTGCTTGTCTGCCAACTTCAGGATTTCCTCCAACACCAAGGCCTTTAGTTATTTTTTCGCCAATCTGCAAAATATCAGTAGCTGAAGACTTAAGCAATGCTTGAGCATCAGTATTTATAGCAACAAATTCCACATTGCCAACATTAGCAGCAATCATCCTGTTAACAGCATTACAGCCACCACCACCAACGCCCATAATTTTTATTACAGCAGGCTGACCTACATTCATTTCTTTTGAAGGTAACACTAGTTTTATGCTCATTTAAAAAACTTCCTCAAACCATTTTGATATTTTAGATACAATTCCGCTTTTTGAAGACTTCTTTTCCAAATAAATTTTTGAATTTAAAAAATTTGATGCTACAGCACCAATAGCTGTAGTATAAGAAGGATTTAATAATATTTCATCTGGACCTATAACTTTATCTTGGTTTGGACTTCCAGTTCTTACAGAACAATTAAACGCTTTTTCAAAAGCCTCTGCAAGACCGGCAAGATTGCTGCCACCACCGGTAAGAATTATTCCTCCTGAAAGGAATTCATCGCCATAATTATTTTTTTCAGTCAATTCCTTTATTTCATACAAAATTCTATCTATCCTAGGCGTTATTATTCCACTTACAAGCTCGTGCTTATTACATTTTTTTATATTCCTTCCATCTGCTGCCCTATATTCAAATTCTTCATTACTAAAATCAGTATAAACAAATGCCGCTCCATATTTTTCTTTAATACCTTTTGAAACCGAATAAGCTGCTCTTAGTCTATGACCGATATCTCTTGTAATATAATCAGAACCATCAAGGATCTCGTCAGTATGTTTTATTATACCATCAATATAATGGACAATACCAGTCGTAAGTCCGCCAAAATCAACAACAAGACAACTCAATTCTTTTTCTTCTCTAGTAACTAAAATATCGCTTGCAGCCAAATACCCATAAACTCTATTATCACAGCTTACACCTACACAACCCATTGCTTTATTTATATTGCCTAAATTACTGCTTGAAGCTATAAAAGCATGCACATCAACTTCTATATACGTTCCTTCCATACCTATAGGATTTTGTATTCCTCTTTGCTGATTTAGTATATATTCGCGTGGAATAATTTGTAATATTTCTTGATCAGGTTCAATTCTTATTTGTTTTCTTGCACTTTCTAAAGCATTCTCAATAGTTTGTTCAGTAACTTCTCTATTGGAATGATTGATGTTAGCTACACCTTTAGACCCTTTTGAACAAATAAAATTGCCTCTCAAAGATACAGTAACAGTGCCTATCTGGCCACCAGCTATCTTCTCTGTCTCTTCAAAAGCTTTTCCTATTGCAAGAGCCGCTTCTTGTATATTAATAACAGCACCTGCTTTAATTCCATCACATGATACTGCAACCGCACTGAGAATCTTTGCAATTCTCATCTCTTCATCACAAGCTCCAGCAACGCAACAAATTTGATTACTACCAATATCAAGACCTGCTATAAGATTTTTTTTAGACATTTCAAAACCTCTAGGCTTTTTAAGCTCAATTTTTCAATTTACTGCAACAACGTCTCAGCAGGTTTCACAATAGCTCTTCCTAAAGAATAAAGAGCCATATTTATGTATTCTATCTTGTTGTATTTAGAAATTGCATCCTCATAAATTTCTTGGAATTTCTTAAATTTATTGGCCAGATGCTCCGGCATCTCTTCACCCCAAACAATACTAGTATTATCAGTGGTAATAAAAATAATATCACCAGTATTATTTAATTTTATCTCTAAAATGTTGTCTAAAAATGTACCACATATAGACTTAAACTTTTTTATAAAATCTAAAATCTGTATTCTTTCATTATCAGTTTTGTAAATAATTCTAGGAACTTTCATTTCACTCATAAAACCACGTAGAGGAAAAGGTTTATCATCAAAATCTATACCACTTAACTCACCGTTTTGCATTATAAAAGCCTCTGGAGTTCTTTCATAAAGCTTTATTCTAACCTTTTGCCAGCGCCTGTTAATGCAAATATTTTTTAATTCTGGTTTTAATCTTTTTATTTCATCTTCTGTTCTAGACAAATTGACTTTTAAAAGATTATCCCCAATTTTAAAAGGAAGAAGTTCTTTTATTTCAGCTTTTGTAACATTCTTTGCATCAAATATATCTATATCTTTTATAATTATTTTGTCTGAAATGTAAGCTATATTTAGAAGTTCATTTACGCCAAAATATAAGCCATACATAATCCCTCCGCAAAACACAAGACAGAAAAAAATCTTTAAACTTTTTCTGCCTTTCTTATTACGGCAACTAGATCCGGGTGAATGTACAGATTTATAAGCGTAACGATTCCTTTTCTTTGCTGTCATATACGCTCCAAGCTATTTCTAAAACTAACTCCTCAAAACTATACCCAACAGCTTTACTTGCGTCAGGCAGGAGAGATGTCGCAGTCATTCCAGGAATAGTATTATTCTCAAGAACCCAAATTTTATTTTTCTTATCAACTATCATGTCAACACGACAAGCTGCTTTACACTTAAAAACTTTAAAAATCTTTTCAGCATAACTCTGAGCTTGGCAATAAGCATTGTCGTTTATCCTAGCAGGTATTATATGCTCAGAGCCACCCTTTTGATATTTGGACTTAAAATCATAAAACTCGCCTTTTGGAACTATTTCTATAACAGGCAAAGCCTTACCGTTTAAAACACTTACAGTAATTTCTTTCCCTGAGATAAAATTTTCTACCATTATTTCATTATCGTACTTAAAAGCTTCTTTTGCAGCAGCACCAAACTGTAAAGGATTTTTTACTATAGTCACTCCTAGCGTAGATCCTTGAGAAACAGGTTTCACAATAACAGGATATTTTTTTATTTCTTCAACAGGCTCAAATTGTTTTATAATAAACCACTCAGGGGTTACAATTCCACAACATCTAAAAAGCTTTTTTGAAATATCTTTATCCATAGAAGCAGCGCTTGCAAAAACACCACAGCCTGTGTATGGGATACCCATAATTTCAAGCATTCCCTGGATAGTACCGTCTTCACCCATTGGTCCATGCAAAACTATATAAGCTAAATCAATATTAGCTTTTCTTGTCTTTTGGGATATATTTACATCTACATCTATGCCAACAGCTTTTAATTTTAGTTTTTTCAATGCACTTAAAACAGCTTTACCAGACTTAATAGAAATTTCTCTTTCGCTTGAAAGCCCACCGTATAAAACACCTATTTTTTTATTTTTCAATTTAGCCAGGATATCGCTAGTATTCATTTTATTATCTTTATTTCCGTTTCAAGTCTTATATTAAATTTTTTATATATTGTTTCTTCTATAAAAACAATCAGAGCCAAAACATCCTTTGCTGATGCTTTTCCTATATTGACTATAAAATTCCCGTGAAGTTTAGAGATTTGAGCATCGCCAATACTGACTCCTTTAAGTCCTGCTTCTTCTATAAGTTTCCCGACACTATGTCCTTCTGGATTTTTAAAAATACTTCCTGCATTTGGAAAATTTAAAGGCTGTGTTTTTAAGCGCCTATTAATACTTTCTGACACGACTGCTAAACTATCATTTTCTACAACTTTTTTCAAGAAAAAATGTATTCCTGAAATAACAGTATGTTCAATATTGCTTTTTCTATAAGAAAAATTAATGTTCTTACTTTCTAAACTTATCTTATTTGCATTCTTATAAACCTCTACACTCTTTATTACTGAGTCTATCCATTTATATTTTAAACCAGCATTACCATAAACAGCACCACCAACAGAACCAGGTATTCCTGCAGAAAATTCTAGTCCAACTAGATTATTCTTAATCGCAGTATTTAAAACATTTGAAAGAGAAGCTCCAGCACCACAAAAAAGTTCTTCTCCATTAATTGTAATTTCCTTAAATTTCTTAGTTAAAGAAATTACAACTCCTTTATAACCATCATCAGAAAATAAAACGTTTGTACCACCACCTAAAATATAGCAATTATCGCTTTCTATACTTTTTAAAAATAAAGATAACGCATCTTCATCTGGAATCTCAATAAAATAATCCGCTAAACCACCTATTTTAAACGAACAATGTTTTGAAAGGGGTTCGTCTTTCAAAATTTTGCAGCCAGCTAGATATAGTTCATTAAAAATATTTTCTTTCATTGTAGAATGTTAAGTAATTCTTCGCCTTTCTTCCATACGTTTCCAGCACCTAAAGTTAAAACTATATCTCCATCAAGCAACGTTGTCGCAAAAGTTTTTAAATCTGAAAAATGTCCAGCATTACTTTTGTTTCTCTTCAGACTTTTAAGTATTAAGTCACAACCTACGCCTTTTATTGGATTTTCACCGGCAGGATAAATATCTAAAACTCTTACAATATCAGCGTCTGAAAAACTTTTTCCAAACTCTTCAAATAAATTTCGAGTCCTTGTATACCTATGAGGTTGAAATAAAACTATAAGTCTACGCTTAGGCCAGAAATCTTTCACAGCTTTTATAGTAACTTCAACTTCTGTAGGATGATGACCATAATCATCTATCACCATAATTCCATTCTGTTCGCCTTTTATTTCTAAACGTCTGCCAACACCATCACACTTATTTATTGCTTTAGCAATTAAAGCAAATGGCATATCAAGCCACAAACCTACGCCAATAGCTGCAAGGGAATTAAGTATATTGTGTCTTCCTAGAATTCTAATACAAACATTCCCTATTTTTTTGCCTTTATATATTACATCAAAACTTGTACATTCTTTTTGTGTTTTTATATTTGAAGCTTTTATATCAGGCTTTCCTGTAAATCCATAAGTAATATATTTTCTAGTAATACTTGGAGTTATTTCTCTTATAACATCATTGTCAGAACAAATTACAGCAGCACCATAAAAAGGAATAGAATTTATATATTTTATAAATGCGTTTTTAAGATTTTCCATATTACCATAATAATCTAAATGATCATTATCTATATTTGTAACAACTGTAATAACAGGAGAGAGTTTTAAAAATGATCCATCTGATTCATCAGCTTCTGCAACTATAAAATCACCTTTTCCAAGTCTTGCGCTAGTCTTAAGATTTTTTAGTCTCCCGCCGATAACTATAGTAGGATCAAACCCACCCTCATCTAAAACTAAAGAGGTGAGCGAAGTTGTGGTAGTTTTTCCATGCGTTCCTGCTATAGTAACAGCATATTTCAATCTAGCAAGTTCAGCAAGCATTTCTACACGTGCAATAACAGGTATTTTCTTTTTTATTGCAGCAACAACTTCAGGATTATTCTTACTAACTGCTGTAGATGTTACAACAACACACGCATCTTTTATATTATTAGCACTGTGTCCTATGCAAATTGTTGCACCTATTGATTTTAAGTGTTCTGTAATATCAGTTTTTTTTAAATCTGAACCAGATACTTTATGTCCAAGATTTATCAAAACTTCCGCAATCCCAGACATTCCAGATCCGCCTATTCCAACAAAATGTATATTTTGATTTCTCCGAAACATTATTTTCTCCGAGAAATATTATTTCTTAAAATATTGAGCACTGACCGTGGTTGTTATTCCACCGCGAATTCCAAATTCAATATCTATTGACATTTCTTTTGGTTCAACAACTTTAACTAAATCTTCTAGTATACTATTTACTACGCTTTCATGTACCATTGCGACCATTCTATAGCTTTGCAAATACATTTTAAGAGATTTAAGTTCCATAACATTTTTATCAGGGATATAGTTTATAACTATATATGCAAAATCTGGAAGTCCAGTCCAAGGACAAAGACAAGTAAACTCTTGCGTCTCTATACATACATTTATATCTTTTCCAGCATATTGATATGGCATTGCTTCTAGTAAAGATGATGTAACTTTGTCCAAAATAGGCATTTTATTTTCCATAATAGCTCCTAAATTATCTGTACTCTGAAATATTTTAGCATTTTAAAGATAAGTATGCAGATTATATAAAAGAGTTTTTATTTTTATAAAAATTTTTTATATTATTTCCAAAGCTTTATACTAATCTCACTATATAAATAGTAACTGCATGCGTTGTGTCACCATCAATTATTTGGTATTTATAGCTGGTTAGATTAAAATTTTCATTAAACCTAAACTCCAACAACTTCTAGACTAATTCTTTTTAATTCAGCATCAACTTTTAAAACTTTTACTTTTAGAGTTTCTCCAACTGACACAATTTCGTGAGGATTTGAAACAAATTTTGAGCTTAATTTTGAAATATGGACAAGACCCTCTTGATGAACGCCAATATCTACAAAAGCGCCAAAGTTTGTTACGTTTGTAACTGTACCATCTAGTATCATATCTTTTTTCAAATCTTCTAAAGTATTTACATCATCACTAAATTGAGCGGTCGAAAAGTCTTTTCTTGGGTCAACTCCAGGTTTTTTTAACTCTTGTATTATATCGTTTAAAGTTAAAAGCCCTGTATCTTGTGTAACATATTTCTTAGTGTCAATTTGCTTAATTAAAGACTCGTTTCCTATCAATCCCACAACATCAACAGATAAGTCTGTTGCCATCTTTTCAACAACATGGTAGCTTTCAGGATGCACTGCAGAATTATCAAGAGGATTTATTCCATCTACTATTCTTAGAAATCCTGCACATTGAGTAAAAGTTTTTTCTCTAAACAAAGGGACTTTCATCAATTCTTTCTTATCGTTAAAAGATCCATTTTTTGCCCTGTACTGAACAATATTTTTTGCAACTATTCTACCTATACCAGATATATAAGACAAAAGTTCTGTTGAAGCTGAATTTAAATTTGCTCCGACGTAGTTTACAGCAGATTCAACGGTATCGTCTAACTGTTTTTTAAGCTGTATTTGATTAACATCATGTTGGTATTGTCCAACCCCGATAGATTTTGGATCTATTTTCACAAGTTCAGCTAAAGGATCTTGAAGTCTCCTTGCTATGCTTATAGCTCCTCTAACTGTTACATCTAAATCTGGAAATTCCTGAGAAGCTAACTGCGATGCAGAATATACTGAAGCACCTGCTTCACTTACAGTTACAACCATAGGAGTTAGATTATGTTTTTTAAGAACTGCTTTTACAAAGGCAATTGTTTCTTTTGAAGCAGTTCCATTTCCTATTGCAATGAGGTCAACATAATATTCTTCTAGTAAATCTACTAGTGTATCTTCTGCTTCTTTTAGTCTTGAAGCAGGTTCATTAGGGAATATTGCATGGTATTCTTTAAAATTTCCATTTGTGTCTACAACTACAACTTTGCAACCTGTTCTAAAGCCTGGATCTATACCCATAATTACTCTATGGCCAGCAGGAGGTGCAAGCAAAAGGTTTTTTACATTTGTCGCAAAAACATTTATAGCATCTTTATCTGCCTCATTCATTTTTGACAAAAACATTTCAACTTGGACAGAAGGGTATAAATGTCTGTCATAGGCTGTTTTTACAGCAGTAAAAAGTTCTGGATAAAAAAGTGATCTATTATTTTTTGCTACTCTTGCAAGCATCATATCAATGGCTTTTTCATCATCTACTATTATCTTCCATGATAAAACCTGTTCTTTTGAACCACGTCTTATTGCAAGAAGTCTATGGCCAGGAACAGTTTTCAATGGTTCATTATAGTCATAATACATATCGTATTTTGTTTTTAAATTTTCTGCAGCTTTTGTCACTTTTGAACGAATGCTTCCAGTAGAAACTATAAAATTCCTTAGCAGTCCTCTAATATCTGCATTGTCTGAAAGCTGCTCAGCAATTATGTCTATTGCCCCCGAAACCGCTTTATCTATTGTATCTATATCTTTTTCTGGATTGATATATTTGCTTATAGCTTTTGTCCTGTCTTCTTTCACAGAGAGCTTTTGCTCCATAATTTCTACAGCAAGTGGCTCTAGTCCATTTGCTTTAGCAATTGTAGCTTTAGTTTGGCGTTTAGGTTTATAAGGCAAATAGATATCTTCCAGTTTTGTTTTTTCTTTACACTCTTCAATTTGTTTTTTTAGTTCTGAAGTTAACTTTTTTTGTTCTTCAATGTTTTTAAAAACGGTTTTTTTTCTTGTTTCAAGTTCAACATAATATTGCAATTTATCAGCAACATCTCTTACATTGAGTTCCGTAAAATTACCGGTTTTTTCTTTTCTGTATCTTGATATAAATGGAACTGTATCTCCATCGCTTAGCATAACTACAGTATTTCTTACACATGTCTCAGGCAAACTTAAATCTGACGAGATCCAATCTATTATTCTCTCTCCGATCATTTCTTAACTCCTTATTGAATTGATAAAAATTAGACACCCGATACAAAATCGGGTGCAGATTTACTAATAAGTGTATGCCATACTTGCAATTTTTACTTCTTTATATCTTCACTTTTATAACTTTTATAAAGCAATTTCTTAGTAGCGCATGGCTCTACGTGTATTATAACTGTGGCGTTATCTAATTCTGATGCAATTTCAGTCTTTAGCAATCCTGTTATCCTATGCGACTCGTACACCGTCATCTGAGAATTTACAAATATATGAAATTCTACAAATCTTTTATTGCCTGCTTTCCTTGTTTTTAAAGCATGAAACCCTGCAATATCATCATTAGATTCAACAATATTTTCAACTATAGCTACTTCATTGTGTGGAAGACTAACATCAAATAAGTCTTTTGCTGATTTTATTACAAGCTCCCATGCTGATTTTGTTATCATAATAGCAACTATAAAAGCTGCAAGAGAATCAACCCAATAAATATTTGCTGCAGAAAAAAACCATTCCGCAATAGTTATTATAGTAAGCGCCGCCATTACTCCAAGTGAAGTATAAACATCTGTCCTCAAGTGCCATGCGTCAGCTTCTGCAGCTAAAGATTCGTTTTCTTCTGCAACTGAAAATAATTTTTGAGAGACAAAAAAGTTTACAACAGCAGATATCAACATTATGGCAACACCTACAGAAGGTGTTTCTAAAGGCTCTGGATTTACAAACTTTTCAATAGCATGATAAACTATATAAATTGCTGCGCCAAAGATTAATAAACCTTCAATAGTGCCTGAAATATTTTCAAATTTGCCATAGCCATAAGGATGAGTTCTATCTGCAGGCTGTGCAGCTTTTCTAACAGCAAAATAAGCAATTAAAGCTGCAATTAAATCTATAAAAGAATGAACAGCTTCGGAAACAATTGCAATTGATCCTGTAATTATCCCCGTAAGGAGCTTCCCTAAAGTCAAAATTGTATTTGAAACTACAGAAAGCCGTACAATTTTATATGTTTCGTTTTTTTGCACCTAATACCTCACAAAGTGGTAATGGATTCTAGCTCTGCAATTATCAATCCTATCTGACTTTCTAATTTAAAATAACAAGGTGGTTTTTTCTTATTATCAACAATCCAAACCAACATTTTACCATTCAATCCTAAATCTTTAGAATTTCCTTCTAACGTTAGCTCTACTACAAAGCAGTTAAATTCGCCCAATCTTATTTTAATTTTTTCTTTTCTTAAAACTTTGACTCTCAAAGGATAAGATAATTCCCCTAAATGAACTTTTAAATTATAAATATCTCCAGGCTTTAAAGCTAAACATCTTAAGCTGCAAATAGCAGATAAAATATCTTGTGTATGTCTTGATGTTTGACCTCTTCTAACCCCTTCAACAGTTCTCAATTCATATGTCTCTTCAATTGGATTAAATATTATTACTTCTTCGCTTTCATGGCCGTTTTGCTTTATTTTTGACTTAAACTCAAAGGATTCTTTACTTTCTTCGTCAAATAAAGATTCAAATTCTGCATTAAGATTAAAAAGAGAATTCAAAAATGGATTAGTAGTGACTCTCAAACGAACATTATAAGCTTTCTTGCCACCAACACTTTTAAAGTCTTCTGTTTCAAGTATGGCATCTCCAAAATCCATTGAACTCCATTTGATAATATAAGTTAGTTTTTCATTTGTTGGCAACTTATATTTGCCCACTCTTGTCAACGAATGACTTTTGTTAAATATCTCAACATTATTTTGCGCAAAACAGAGAAGTGGTAACAAAATAAATACTACTGTTGTTAATGCAATAATTAATTTAGTCCTTTTTATCATTTTTAATTATTAAACTAACTGCCTCCTTTAAAGTTTTACACACAGCCATTGGCTTAATTTTTTCTTGCGCTATTTTCGCCTGTTGTTTTTTACCATGTCCCGTAAGGACCAAAATACCTTTGCCTCCACTATTATATCCAAGCAAATAATCTCTTATAGTGTCGCCAATTGTATAAGATTTTTTAAGATCTATATTAAAATCTTTTGCAGCCTTCAAAACCATTCCTGGCTTTGGTTTTCTACAGTCACAAGAATCTTCGTCAATATGCGGACAATAATAAATAGCATCTACTTTAGCATTAGCTTTTTTAAGCAGCGATACAAATTTTTCATGTATTTTTTGTAAGTCTTCTTCTGTAAACACTCCTCTTGCAACGCCAGATTGATTTGTGACTATAATCACCTTAAACCCTGCTGTGTGCAGTTTATTTATACTATCTGCAGTATACGAATAAAGTTTTACTTGCTCAGGAGAGCTTAAGTAGTTCTTGTCAAAAATTACAGTTCCGTCGCGATCTAGGAAGGTTGCAGGCACTTTAATATTGTTTGCTCCCATTGTTCTTTTCCTTTTATAAACTGCAATCTACCCGTAAGAACAGCAATTTTTTCTTTTATTTTACCAGCAATTTTTTGTAATTTAACTGCATCTTTAGTCGTTACAATAAAATAAGCATCTTTTTCTTTTTGCAAAAGCAATTCATTTAATTCATAGCTGTTATATTGGTTATGATCCCTTAGCATTATACTGTCTTTTAAAGTAACACCTGACTTTTCTATAGAATTTTTAAACCCTTTACCAAAACCTATTGCGCTTAAAGAATAAACTTTCTTATCTTTTAAAATATTAATATCAAAATCTGACTCTAAATCTACTGCTTTATATTTAAAGTCTCCATAGCATGTTAAAACAGGTGCTTTTTCTGATAACTTAAACAGTTTATCTTCAAGCTTATTAAGATTATCTTTTGAAACCATATCGCAGTTTGTAATAACTACAATATCAGCTCTCTTTAAAGATTTAGATGGTTCTCGTAAAATTCCTGAAGGAATAAGCATTCCATTGCCAAATGGATTTGCAGCGTTAATACAAACTATATCTAAATCCCTTTTGATTTTCCAATGTTGAAAGCCATCATCTAAAATATAAACATCTTGATCTATTTCATTGCTAAACATTAAAGTATTGTTATATCTGTCAGAACCTACAATAACAGTTGTATTGGGCACACTTCTTGCTATTAAAAGAGGTTCATCACCGCTTACATCAGGTGAAATGTCTAGCGCGCCATTTTTTAAAAGTGTTGGAATTTTAGATTTTCTTAAATAACCGCGCGTTAAAACAGTAGATTTAAAATTATTTATATTAAGAAGTCCTAGTAATTCTATAACTATAGGTGTTTTTCCAGTACCACCCCAAGTAATATTGCCTACACTTATTACAGGTTGAGAAAGCTCTTTTGGAACAGTAAATTTTCTGTCAGCATTTAATAAAACAGCATAAATTAAAGAAATAGGATATAAAATAAAACTTAAGATTTTACGCATTTGTTTTCACGTTCCCAAAGTTTTATATATTTCATCAATGTATAAAAAGACGAATAGAGCAGCGCAAGTATAAAACCTGTTAACCCATCTAAAACCCCCTTCTTTATTATGTACATTTTAAAGAACGTAACGCTTGGGTTTATAAATAGATTTAAAACTCTAAACTTTTTCCCACGCTTAAACATTTCTTTTGAACGCAAATCAGTATAAAAATCAGACTTTTTAACAAATTGTTTTATACTGTCATATGGATAGTGAAGGATATCGCTTCTAAAATAAACTTTTTTGCCATTATATTCAATGTCCTCATGAACCAACTGATCTTTATATTTCATTTTATTTTTATTAAATAAAATAGGATGTCTGTAATCTGGATACCAACCTGAATGCAGTATCAATCTATTTATAAACATACTCTTTCTTGGAGCAACAAAAGCATAAGCTCTTGGAGTACTTTGAAGCTCTTGCTCTATTTCCGCTTTTAATTCAGGTGTAATTCTTTCATCCGCATCAAGGCATATAACCCATTCGTTAAAGCATTGCGTTAAAGCAAAATTTCTCTGTTTGCCAAAATATTCAAATTTATGCTCAACAATTTTACATTTCATATTCTTTGCTATTTCAGCAGTAGAGTCTGTACTAAAATCATCAACGACTACAATTTCGTCAGCCCACTTAACACTTTCTATACATTCTTTTATATGCTTCTCTTCATTTTTTGCAAGAACGTAGGCAGAAACTTTTATCATTTTCCCTCTTATATAATAAATTTGAATTTAGATAGATATTATCAGAAACAACTGCGATTACGACTAAAATATTATAAGTATTTATAAAGCGAAAGTCCAACGCATGTACAATGTTATAACATATTACTCTTTTTATATTTTTATTTACTTTTCACAAAAGCTTCTCAAAAAAATTTCAGTGTTTATAATTATAGCATCAATAAAGAAAAACCTATATTAATAAATTTAAATATGATATGAAATGGGAAATATTGGTGCTCCTGCAGTCAGAGATCTATTTGTAATTCAAGATAGGAATATTTTTAGAACAAAGACTCTCTGTTTATGCATATACGCATAGAAACGATGGATTAGATTTAGCTTTGGTTCTCAAGCTACGATTTATTTAAACCTTATTATTGATGATGGCATAATTGGTAATATGCCTAGTTTAGAAAACGATCGTTGGATCCTATTTGGTTATATTTTTAGAGCTTACCTGACAGATTTATATAAAATCATATTTTTGAATTATTGTCTTCTAATTTTTCCATATATTCCTTAAACCTTCCGCTTTCTTTTTCAAGTTTTTCAACACAAGAGGAAAGATCTGAATACAAACTCTCAATTTCAGATTGAAGATTTCTATTAAGCTTTGAACCTTGAGCTAAAAAAAATATGTTACCTTTTTCTGAAGCTTCAATAAGCTGCTTTGTATTTGAATTAAACTCCTCTTCTTTTTTTGTTATGTATGCCTCTAAATTTTTAATTTTTTCTTCCAAAGGTCTCATAATTCTTGATTTTTCCTGTATAAATTCTGCACGGAGCTTTTTTATTTCTTCTTTGCTCTTTCCAGATATTTTTTGAGTAGTCTTCGCTTTCATTTTAGACCCTTCATCTTCCCATCCTGTTTTTTCAAGGAAATCCTGATACGTACCGCCAAAAACAGAAATTCTATTCCTGTCAAAAACTATTAGCTTTGTAGCTATACTGTGAAGCATTTCTTCATTATGTGTAACCATAATAACTGAGCCTTGAAATTCGTTAATTGCATCTATCAGTCCTTCGCAAGATTCCATATCTAAATGGTTTGTAGGTTCGTCAAGAAGCAAAAGATGACATGGTTGTGCCAAAATTTTACCAAGCAGAACTCTACTTTTCTCACCACCACTCAAAATCTCTATTTTCTTTAGTGCATCATCACCACTAAACATCATTGAACCTGCAATATTTCTTGCTTTTTGAGGTAAGCATTTATCTGATGCAAGAATTTCCTCAAAAACTGTCTTTTGAGGATTTAGAGCTGCCCTGTCAGACTGAACAAAGTATGCTGTTTTTAAATCAGGGTGCTTTTTTATGCTACCATCGCAAGGTGTGAGTCTTTCTGCTATCAATCTTAAAAGCGTAGATTTCCCTTTACCATTCTTTCCTATAACACAAATGCGTTCATTTTTTAACACATCAAAACTTAATTTACTTATCAAAGGCTTATTTAAACTATACCCAAATGTCAAATTGTGTACGCCAAGCATTTTAGCAGCATGAAACTCTAAGCCTGAAAAAGAAAAACTTAGAGTTTCTATTTCATCAAGTTTTTCACGATTGTCTTGTTTTTCTAGTGTCTTGATGCGAGATTGAACCATTCCCGCAAGGCTTGCCTTTGCTCTGAAACGCCTTATAAAAAGCTCTGTTTGTTTTATTCTCTTTTCAACATTTAATCTTGTTTTTTCGTATATTTCTTCTTCTTTTTCTATCTGTTCATAAAGCTTTTGGGTGTTTCCTTCAATTTTTCTAGCTCTGGCTCGATGTATAGCAGCACAATGAGTTATGACACTATCCATAAAACTTCTATCATGGGTAATAAGCATCAATTCCCCTTTCCAAGAACGCAAGAATCCACTAAGCCATCTTATAGCAACAATATCAAGATAGTTATTTGGCTCATCAAGCATAAGCATATCCGCATTAGAAAGCAAAACTTTTGCAAGATTTATTCTTATTTTATATCCACCAGAAAAATCTATAGGATTTTTAAGCATATCACTTGAAGAAAAACCAAGGCCAGAAAGAATTTTTTCAGCCTTCCAAGATGAATCTTTTTCTTCATCAGCAAGAGCAAGACAAGCTTCATCAATAACTGTATTTTGAATAAAGTTTATATGTTGTTCAAGATATCCCAATTTATAATTCTTTGGCATGCTTATAGAACCTGAATCATATTCCATATTTCCCAAAATCATTTCAAATAAAGAAGTCTTTCCATGTCCATTTCTTCCTACAAGACCAACTCTTTCTTTAGCATTTACGTTCAAGTTTAGATTATCAAACAAAATTCTGCTACCAAAAGATTTGTTAAGATCTGTGATTTTTATCATATTTTAAGGCCTTAAAGATTTCTCTGTGAGGTTAAGTATTCAATAACTCTTTTAGAGACATATCCAGGAGATATTGAGTTTACATTCCCATCATCAGGAATTATATTTATATTTTCAGCATAAGCAATAAAAGATGGATCTTTCAGCCACCACAAAACAACTGATTTTGTATTCAACGCTCTTGCAAAATGCGTACACGCGCCATCTAGATCAATATGAAGTATAGAATTTTTCAATACTGTCCAAAGCTCTTCTAGTGTAGTCAATCTATTTATATTTATATCTACGCCTTTCAAACTAGTTTTTGTCATTCCAACTTGAATAATTTTGATATCCTTATCTAATTCATCTCTAACAATTGCTACAAATTCTTCCCAATTTTCCAAACTCCATCCTTTACTACCAAAATCACCAGAACATCCTTGTCCACATTGAACAGTTAAATATTTGGTTTCTTTTAAAATACCAAATTTAGATAAAGATTTCTCATTGAATAAAATTTGCAATGTATCATCTTCTATATTGTCAACACCAGCTCTCAATTTATATAATTCTATATAGTTTATATTATCTTCTGCCCATTGATTGAGAAAGTTAAAGTCTGCAGTAAAGTCTATCACCTTATTATTCAAACTTATGTTATCTTCTACCTCTTTAAAACAGTTAGGATACTCAATTTTATATTCATTTAAATTATTTTTTATTCTTCTATAATATTCTCCTCCAGGTTTTACAAATAAATTAAATTTATCTTCATATTGCGAAAATGAAATATTATAAAATTTCTTCGTAATATTAAGAGAGTGCTTATCGCGAAAGATAAATCGTATATTTCTAATGTCCTTAAGTAAAGAATATGCTTTATCATGATATATATCAATAACAACATCAGGGAACATCTTTATCACTTCGGTAAGAATTGCTTTTTGTCTTAAAATATCTCCAAAACCACCTTCTGGACGAAATGCAATATAAACAATTTTTTTGTTTTTCTTTGCAAAAGTAAATTTGACAAAAGTAGGAAAGTTTTTAAATAATGCTTTCAAGCTTTTATTGACTATTTCCCTATATAATGAATATAACGGTATTTTCTTATAACAACTTTTCCATTTTTCCCTAAAAGAAACCAGCTTAGATCCTGTGTTCATATGAGCCCCTTTAAATAGACCAAAAGTAATCTATACAGTTATGATAAATATGATTACCCTTCAACAACTTTCATATCTATAACACACATTTTTCCTCATTCCCTCTTGTACCTTAGATAGAAAATCGTAAAAGAGATATTACATAATACATAGTTATAAGCCATGCAGAATATATTTCCAGTTTAAAAACATTCATAATTAAATATGTCGGTATTATTACAAGAACGATTGAAAGAAGTATAAAAATCAAGGTTAGATTTAGGAATCTACTCTGATTTTTTATTTTGTTTTCGATTTTTTTTTATTCCAATACCATATTCTTGAAATCCGCAAATACTCATCCCTTTTTAGTGTCATTTATATTATCTCTAACTTCTTCCTTTTCTTTCAATCCGTCTCTCATTACTCAAACTTACACCCTATTTCTCTCTTTTCTCCAAACGCTATTGCCAATAAACTTACTTCTTTATCTCCATACTTCTCATAATACTTCTTTCCCTTTATCTGTGCCATTGCTTCTTTTAGCAACTTCTCTATCTTTCCCTCTTTCCCATGTTTTATTTCCACTACTATCACTTCTCTCCCTTTCTTTAACACTACATCTATCCTTCCTTTGTCCGTATGCACTTCACTCTCTACTTCATACCCACTCAGCTTTCCTGCTAGTAAAAATAACGAATGATAATATGATTCTCTTTTCGTTTCTAAATCATACGCT
>JAITJN010000055.1 GCA_031278895.1 Candidatus Endomicrobiellum guadaloupense | reverse complement strand
GTAGACTACCACAACATCAACCCACTTAAGAAGAGAAAGATAATAAAGATATAATTAGTTGTGGAATAAAAAGCCTTACATTTGGAACATTTAACTATCTAAGGAGCCTGTTGAATAATTTGTTACTTAAAAAAAGATATAAAAGTGTTGGAAGATTGATCAACTATAGAGCCAAAAGCCCGTAAGGATCAAAATCTCCAACGCTACCAGTAAAAGCTTGATGGGTTGCAAATGCTCAAATTTCCATTTGACGCATGTTAACAATTAAAAGTAAACTATTACCAATTTTTAAGAGGCTATTTACCAAAAGAGTTATACTCCAATTTTATCGGTATAGATGTTTCTCTAGACATCTTACTACCAGAAAATGCAAGATGCAAGAAACACTAAGATTATACAAAAAACGGAACATTCTTTTGCAAGAACTTAGGTGTTGATAAGATCCTTGGTTTTATTGTAGTCGGTGTTGCGTTAATATCATAAACATGATGAGGCTTCAAGACTTTTTGATGTTCATAAAGAAAACCATTATTTCGCAAATGGTCGTAAGTGTTTGAAATAAGCACATTAAATACAATATACTTTCAAAGTTCGGTCAAATCTTTATTAGGCTGGGAGCCGTGCTGAGTTAATAGCATACACTATTTCAAGATAGCCATGTGTTTCATTGTCCACCGCCAAAGTTATTGTCTTTTAGTAGATGCCCCATTACCTTTTACAAGAAGTCAGGGAGTTAAAACCAAAACACCGAACTTATGAAACTTCGCAAGGGATTTGATAAGAAGCAAATTGATTTTTCAATAAGAAAACCCTTTGATGAGTTCTCAAAGGGTCGTTTTGTAAGAGAGTACTCCGGGACTAGGATTCGAACCTAGACAAAGGGATCCAAAATCCCTTGTGCTACCATTACACAATCCCGGAATTGTACATTATAGATTTGAAAGTTGATATTAAAAAGATAGTTCTGTTGAATTTACAAACCAGAATTTCCAGTTATATTTGCTTAAAACTATTTTAAGTGCTTCTAAGTTAACTCTAAAATCAAAAAGCCCAAAAACAGTAGCTCCTGAGCCAGACATTAAACTTATGCATCCAAAAGAGTTTAAAACATCTTTAATTTTTGCTATTTCAGGATAATTTGGAAGAACAAAATCTTCAAGTCTGTTAAAACAGCTGCTAAAAGCTTCATTTGTATCAAAAGAACCGCCATCAATCTGAGTCTTAATTTTAGTAATTTTGACTTCATTTGTCAACGGGAACTTAACTTTTTTATAAACGTTTATAGTGTTTACGCCAAAGGTAGGGTTTACAAGAACAATGTTTAAATTATTGATATTCTTCAAAGGGGTAATAATATTGCCAATACCTTCACATAAAGCTGTTCCACATGTAAGAAAAAATGGAACATCTGCCCCAAGTTTTGAGGCTATTCTCACTAATTCTTTTTTATTTGTGTCAACATTGTAAAGCTTTTTTAAAGCTGCAATTGTTGCTGCGGCATCTGAAGAGCCTCCGCCAAGACCTGCTCCCATAGGAATCACTTTTTTAAGATATATTTTAATGCCTTTATCTATTTCAAAATAATCAAGAAATGCCTTTGCTGCTTTATAAACAAGGTTACTTGTGTTAGTAGGTAGTGCCTTATCATTACATTCTAAGAATATGCCTTTATCTGTAGATTCAAAAGTAAGCTCATCATACAAATCTACTGTTTGCATTATAGTTTCTAAATTATGGTAGCCGTCTTTTCTTTTGTTTTTTAATTCTAAGAAAAGATTAATTTTTGCCGGAGCTTTGAAAGTTAGTTTCATTTTGATTGTCGCCTAGTATAGGATAAATTTTTGTTGCTTCCAGTAATCCTTTAATTTTTATTTTATTAAATGTAAATTTAATTTTTGTTGGGACATTTGATATAACAAATTTTTCGTAACTTATAATATTTATTGTTAGATCTTCATTAGAAAAGCTTTCAATTAATGCTGTATCGATATTTAAAACCAACTCTTTATTATCTTTATAATAAATAATATGCCTGCCTTTCTGTTTTACTTGTGCGTCAATAAATTGACTATAGAAATTATTGCCAAGTAATTCGCAAGCTTTAGAAATAATATCCGATATCTCTTGAGGAATCTCATTTTCTATAGCTTTAGGAACAAATTCATAGCTACCATTTTTTATATATACATAAGTTCCATCAGTTATAAGCGTTTTAGGAAGGTCAATTTTTATGGAATTTTTAAAGTATGAAAATGGAATATAGAACTTTTTACTTAAAAGACTGGAACTTAGTTTAGTTTTAAAGCCTGTTTTAAATGGAAACAATTTGATGTAATTGCTTAAGCTTCTTAAAAGCATTTGCTTGTAAAGCTCTTCTTTTGATATTTCTTTTTGTATAGAGTCTAGTTTTTGTCTTATCTCCTTGTCTTGTTTAAAGTCAAAAGATAAAGAATATGCTATCCAAGCTTCTACTGGCTTATATAGTGCAGTATAAGTGTCACCAAGATGGTTGTATATAAGTGGATCTTTTATTATTTTTACAGCTGCAAGAAAAAATTTTTCTGCAAGTTCAAAATTGCCAAGCCTATAATAAAGCCAGCCAAGAGAATCAAGATATGCACTATTTTTTGGCTCTAAATTTACTGCTTTTACAAGAAATATTTCAGAGTCCTTAAGCTTAATTCCTTTATCTGCATACGTATATCCCAAATAATTCATGGCTTTTGAATTATCAGGATTTATTTCTATTGCTCTTAAAAATGCTTTTTCTGCTTTTAAAAATTTTTCTTCTTTATCATAAGCTAAACCTAAATAAAAATATGCATCAGAGAAGTTTGGCTCAAGAGATATAACTTTTTTAAAGTATCTTACAGCTTTGTTATACCTGTTCCAATCCATATAATTCAAAGCAGCTAAATAGAATATTTCATAGTTTTTAGGGTCAATTTCTAAAGCTTTTAAGAATTTCTTTTCAGCTTTCTGATAATTTTTTAATATTGAATAAAAATATCCAAGCCTTACAATAATTGAAATATTTTTTTCTTCAGCTTTTTCAATATTTTCTAATTCCTCAGCAGCTTTATCAAACTGTCCAGTTTTTTCATATATTACGCCTAACCATAAATTTATTGCTGGGTTGTCTGGAAGTTTCTTTTTTGCTTTTAATAAATAATCTTTAGCTTTTTGATAATTTTGTGCTTCATAAAAACATTTTCCTAAATACATAAGAACTAATGCATTATCAGGGAATACAGACACATAGTTCTCATATTCTTTTATAGCTAAATCAAACTGAGATGTTTTTTCATAAATCCTAGCTTTTGCTATATAAGCATCTTTAAAGTCTCGATTTATTTCAATAATCTTATTGTAAGATAACAAAGCATCTTTATATATGTTTAGTTTTTCTTGCACCATTCCAAGCTGAAAATATCCCATAGCATTGTCTGGTTGCTGCTGCAAGAACTTATTCCAATAAGATTTAGATTTTTTTAATTCATTACCTGAATAATAATATGCTGCAAGGTAGACTGTTGCTGTCTCATTTTCTGGATCAAGCTCTAGTGTTTTTTCTAAATATTTTTTTGCAGCTTCAGGTTTGTTTGCTACTAGATAAAAAGTTGCTAAAAAGATTGTTGTTTTTGGATTTGAGCCGTCAATTTTGTCAATCTTTTGAGCTGTTTCAAAAGCTTTTTCTGGTTTTCCTGTTTGCCAATATAAGTATGCTAAATCTTTATAAACATTAAATGCTTCTTTATCTAAACTCGTAACTTTCTCGTAATTTTTTATACAGTCTTCAATATTCCCAACTTTTAAATCAAAAGCCCCTTTAAGAAATATTTTGTAAGCCTCATAGTTTGCTCCAAGTAAATAATTCCTTATAAATAGTATAGATAGTAGTGTTATATATAGTTTTTTTCTTTTCATAATTAAAATTAATATAATACATTTTGTCAAACAAGAAGTTTTAATAGGATAGCATCTTCAATTTTATAATAGTTTTTTCTTATTACTATTTCTTTAAATCCAAAAGATTTATATAAGTTTAATGCTGGTGTGTTGCTTTTGCGGACTTCTAAAAAAATAAATTTAGATTTTTTTAAAATAGCTTCTTTTAATATATCGGCAAACATGAACTTGCCAAAATTTTTTCTTCTAAATTGTGTCCCTACAGCTATTTCAATAACTTCTGTTTCGTCTGAGACAGTACTAATTATATAATATCCAACAACATTCTTTTTTTTTGTCAAAACTTTGAATGTTACAGCATTATTTTTTGCAGAACTTAAAAACATCTCACTAGTCCAAGGGTGTGGAAATGACTCTTTTTCTATCTCTAATATATCATCTAAAAATTGTTTTTCAAAGTTTATTAAATCCATTTAAACTCTTTAATTATTAACTATTTTATGATTAACTGCGTATAGGATAGATTCTATCATAGGTATGATATCAGCTTTATTTTTACCAGCTATATCAAAAGCGGTCCCGTGTCCTGGTGAAGTTCTTATAAAAGGAAGCCCTGCAGTAACATTTACTATTTTTGAAGCATTTATACATTTTAAAGGTATCATAAGCTGATCGTGATACATTGTACATACCAAATCGAATGATCCTCTTTTTGCTTTCAACCAAACAGAGTCTGCAGGTAAAGGCTTAGTTAAATTAATTCCTTGTTTAAGCAATATTTTGTATGAAGGCATTATAATCTTCTCTTCTTCAGAACCTAAAATTGAATTATCTCCAGCATGAGGATTCAACGCGCATAAAGCAACTTTTATATTTTTTTTACCTATAAAATCTACGCTTAGTCTTACTGTATCAATAATATCTCTTGTCTTTAGTGTTTTATGGATTTCAGATATTGGAATATGCCTTGTTACCATAACACCATGCATCTTACCGCAAGCCATTAGCATTGCAACTTTTTTGCTTTTTGTAAGTGCAGCAAGCAATTCAGTATGTCCAGGATATTTTACATCTGCAAGTTTTAGTGATTCTTTTGAGACAGGAGCTGTTACTAAAGCTTTTGCTTTGCCAGACATACAATAACTTACGGCTTTTTCTATTGCAAATAAAGCAATCAGGCCTGCCTTTTTTGAAGGAGAACCTATTTTTAAAGAATGTCCTATATTTGAAGATTCCACAAACTCAAAAGGGATTTTTTTAGTGAAGTATTGTTTGAGGACTTCTTTATCGCCAAAAACTACAGGACTGCAAACTCTTTTTACCGCTAAAGAATTTACAGTCCTACAGACTATTCCATAACTTATTCCCGCAGGATCCCCTAAAGTAATCGCTATACGGGGTTTAAGCATTTGTATTACCAATCTTTATTTATTTTAATAACAGATTTAGCTTTTAATCCTTCAATATACTCATTTTGAGCAGTATTAGCATTTATATGAGATAAGAATTCAAGAATATCGTTTTTAATTTCTTCAAAAGTTATATCTCTCTTTGCACGTTTTTCTTCAACTTTGAGAAAGAAATAACCTAAATCGGTTTTAATTGGCTCTTTTGTAAAAGTGCCAACTTTTAATGAGAATGCTGCTTTATTTAAAGACTCTATAGGAATATCGCCTTTTGTAAGTATCCCTATATCTCCATTTCTAGATTTTGTTGTTGGATCTTCAGAATATTGGCCTGCAACATCAGCAAACGTTTGTCTTTGAAGTTCCTGTTTGACTTTAGCAATTTTTGCCTTAGCAGCTCTTACTGCATCTTCGCTTGCACCTTTAGGAAGACTTATAAAAATTTGACGCAATCTTACCTGTTCACTAGACAGCCTCTTCAATGCAGCAGCTAGATTTGAAACAATAAAATCTTCTTCAGCAGATAAATTTATTTTTGTTCCTTTTACTTTAGCAGTAGCTTTATCATAAAGATCTCTTGCTTCAGTTTCGGTAGGCATCTTAATTTTGTTTTCAATATTCTGCTTCAAAAGCTTTTTGATACTAATCTGTTTAATAACATTTTTCTCAAGGGCAGATATTGACATATTATTCTTTTTAAGAAACTCTTGAAAGTCTGATTCGTTTGAAAAGTTTTTTTTAATTTCGTCAATGCCTTCTTGAATTTCTTTCTTTGAAACTTTAATTTTTTGCTTTTTAACTTCTTGATTTAAAATAATTTCTGATATTTTTTGATTTAAGATAGCATCTTTTAATTCATTTTCTTTTTGTTTAGTTTGTTCTGAAGCTGGAACATTTTGAGTATATTCCTCTAATATAGGGTCAAAGAGAGTATAAAACTCAGAACCAAAAAGAGGCTCCCCATTTATTAGTGCTAAAGTCTTATCAGCGTTTTTTGAGATTCCAAATAGACTTGCTACAGTAAGAAATAAGACAGCAATACACATACCAAATTTTTTCATTATTTATTCTCCAAGTATAGCAATAGCAGTTTATTTTTGTTGCTCATTTTCAGCTCCAGATGTTGGAATATCATAATTTACTTCAACATCCATAGATTCCTTTTCTTTAGTAAACCAGTTGTCAAATTTATCTTTTTCTAGGATTCGCTTTATGTTATCTTTTGCTTCGTCAAAAGATATAGCTGGGAGCTTTTGTTCAGATACTTTTAGTATTATGTGGTAGCCATAACGTGTTTCTACAATTTCCGATAATTCATTGTTTTTAAGTTTTAAAGCTATTGCCTCAAATTCTGGTATAAGAGTACCTTTTTTTACTGGCCCAAGAAGTCCACCGTTTTGAGCAGTAGTATCTTTAGAAAGTTCTTTTGCTACTTGTTCAAACTTTTCACCTTTTTTAAGTCTATCATATGCACTTTGAGCAGTTTGCTTATCAGAGACAAGTATATGCCTTATGGTATATGCTATAGGATTTTCAAACGATGATTTATGTTCATTATAATAAGTTTGAATATCGCTATCAGAAGCTTTTACTTCTTGACGGATTTCCTTTAAATACATATCCATAAGAAGTCCGTCTTTATAGTCTGCAAATTGTTTTTGCTGTTCCTTTTTAAAATCCTCCAAAGCTTTTTTGAATTCAGCTTGTTTGTAGATACCTGCTTTTTTTGCAGCTTCTGTTACAACGGATTGTTGAACTACAAGATCTAAAAATTGTTTCCTTCCATGAGGTGTAGATGCAAACTTTTGAAAATCAGCTGATGTAACAGATAATTTATCATTCAATGTGCTTTCTGTAATTTTTTCATTACCTACTTTAATAACGTACGGTTCATTTTTATTACATGCTAAAAAAGACAGTCCAAAAGCTGTTGCTACAGTAATTGGTAATACTAATTTTTTCACAGCAGATCTCCTTTATAATTATAATAATCTAATTTTAAAAATATAAATCCAACATTTCACAACTAAAGATTCTACTACTTTGGTATTTTTTAGTCAACAATCTGTACGCGTTCTGTCAATCCAAAATCAAAAAGAAACTGTTAAATGCCTAAAACCCCAAAAAGGAGAGAGGTATGAAACAGTTACATAAAAGATTTGAGAAAGAGCAGATTAAAGAGTTGTTAGGCAAGTATGAAAACAGTGTTCTAAAAGGCGAGATAATTTGTGCGATGCTAGGGATTGAAAGGGCACAATTTTTTAGATTATTAAAAAGATACCGGCAAGACAAAGAAAAATTCACGATATTGTGCAAGCAAACAACAATCAATATGTTGACGCTAACTCCGATAATCCATTCTTTTCCAAAAGGAATTTTTCTAAATTAATAGTATCATGCTAATTTTGGGCTAACCTCACTTAAGACACTCGTTGACTAAAGATTATATATTTTCAAAGTCTAATAAATGTAAAGCTTTTTATTCCAACTATTCTTTTAACTAATTATATCTTGCTTGATAGTCTTATTTCTTTCCCTTCTTTTTGGATAATACACGGCTCTTTGACAAAACTATAGGACTCGCTGTCTCTTTCTACAAAAAACCTGTCAATCATTAAGTTAGTAACATTATTCTTTTAGAATGTATGTTATTTCAAACTTTATCACTGTTTAGGAAGATGTGTTTCTTTTTTGATACTTTAATTTTGATTATATTGCATACTTAACCTTAACCATTCCCAACAATCCTTCTCTCTTTCCTACAAAGCTTTCTCCTTTTACTTCCAGCTTTAACCTTTCACTTATATCCATTTTTACTCCCGCTTCTCCTATCATTGTCATTCCTTCGAGACTTACTTCTTCTATTTCCTTTCCTTCTGCTTTCGCTTTGATTTCTCCACTCAACTCTTCCTCTAATCCTACTCCTATATACGGATTTACTTTCCCTTCATACTCCCCTTTTACTCCTACTCTTATTCTGTTTGACTTCACTCCTTCAAATTTTATCTTCTCATTT
>JAITJN010000031.1 GCA_031278895.1 Candidatus Endomicrobiellum guadaloupense | reverse complement strand
ATGATAGGAGAAGTTGGGGTAAAAATGGACATAAGTGAAAGGTTGAAGCTGGAAGTAAAAGGAGAAAGCTTTGTAGGAAAGAGAGAAGGGTTGTTAGGAATGGTTAAGGTTAAGTATGCTGTTTAAGAGCTAAAACAGCACTTTAATAGAGTGTCTTTTTTGAGTGTTAAGCAATTATGCTTAACATTTAACTATTTGTGATAGAAATTTGAACAGTAAAATTATTTTTTTGTAAAATATAGACTCTTTTGTAAAATATAGACTCTTTTAATGTTGAAAAGAATTTCAAATTATATGAGGTTTATTATTTATGAGTTCTAGAAGAGAAGCAAGAAAATGTTCTTTACAGATGCTTTATTTGGTTGATAACTGCAACGCTTCGGTTGATGCTGTATATGATGCTTTTTGCGATAATTTACCAAAAGATCAAGTTTATAAAGATTTTACTATAGGGTTATTCAAAGGCGTTTGTAAAAGAAGAGAAGAAATAGATACTCTTATTAAAAAATATGCAAAGAATTGGGAGCTAGACAGAATGGCAGTTGTTGATCGTAATATAATACGCTTAGCAGCTTACGAGATAATGGCTACTCCGGCAACCCCAATTAATGTCATAATAGATGAGGCTGTAGAAATATCAAAAAAATATTCCACAAAAGATTCAAGCAAATTTGTAAATGGAATTTTAGACAAACTAAAGGCAATAAGAGCTTAATATGCTTTCATATAATTTTACTTCACAAATAGAGATCTAAAAATAAATATGGAAAATATTCAAATCCGAATAGATACTTTAAGGAAAGAGTTAACTAGGCATAATGCGCTCTATTATGATAAGAACGACCCAGAAATTTCTGACGGTGAATATGATGCTCTTGTAAAAGAACTTGAAAGTCTAGAACGAAAATATCCTCTTTTTGCTTCGGGCAAATCTCCTACAAAAAAAGTTTCTGGTTATGTCTCATCTTCCTTTCAAGCTATAAAACATGCTGTGCCAATGCTTTCACTAGATAACACATACTCTCGCGAAGAGACCAAATCTTGGTATGAAAGAACTATAAAAAAGTTTGACAATAAAAATCTGAAATTTACAATAGAGCCTAAAGTTGATGGGGTGAGTGCAAGTTTGACGTACTTAAACGGTGTTTTTATTACAGGAGCAACTCGTGGAGATGGTGAAACTGGTGAAGATATAACTGAAAACATAAAGACAATACAAGATATTCCTAATAAACTTAGAATAAAAAATCCTCCAACTTTTTTTGAACTTCGCGGGGAAGTTTATATAGATAAATCTGCTTTTGAAAAACTAAACAAAAATATATCTTCTTTAGGTGGTCAAAAGTTTGCAAATCCAAGAAATGCTGCGTCGGGATCATTAAGACAAAAAAATCCTAGAGTTACTGCTGAAAGAAAACTTCGTTTCTTTATCCATTCTTTCGGCAAAATTGATGGAAAGCAGTTCGAAAAACAATCGGAATTTCTAAAATACTGCCAAGACTGTGGCTTTACCATCCAAAATTATTTTAAAGTTTGTAGCTCTTTTAAAGAAATCTCTGAATTTATTGACTTAATGCTTGAAAAGAGAGATTTGTTAAATTATGAAATTGATGGCCTTGTAATAAAGGTAGATAGTTTAAATCTACAAAGTGAGCTTGGGAACACTAACAAAAGCCCTAGATGGGCAGTAGCATTCAAGTTTCCTGCTAAACAAGCTACTACTAAACTTATAACAATAACAGTGCAAGTTGGGCGTACAGGTATAATTACTCCATCTGCGATTTTAGAACCTGTTGCCCTTAGTGGCGTTACAATATCACATGCTACACTTCACAACTTTGAAGAAATTGAACGTCTAAATGTAAACGAAGGCGATATTGTTTTAATAGAGCGTGCAGGAGACGTTATCCCAAAAATAGTAAAAGTTATAAAGAAAGAAAGTGAAAACTTTTTTAAACCTCCTAAATATTGTCCATCATGCAACAGTGAAATAATAAAAGAAAATGAAGAGGGAATTGGCTATAGGTGTATAAACCCAGAATGCCCTGCGCAATTTAGAAGACACTTGATGCATTTTGTATCAAGAAATGCTATGGATATAGAAGGGTTTGGGAAAGCTCTAATAGATCAACTTCTTGAAAAAAATAAATTACATAAATTGTCGGATATTTACCATTTAACTTATAGTGATTTTATAGATCTTGAACTCTTTAAAGATAAAAAAGCAAATAATCTTGTCAAAGCTATTTCTGAAAGCAAAATACGTCCTTTAAGTAGACTTATATTTGCTTTGGGAATACGTCATGTCGGTGAAAAAGTTTCTGAGATTGTGGCCAAAAGGTTTAGAAATATAAATTCTTTACTTTTGGCTAGTCTTGAAGACTTTTCAAAAACACCAGGAATTGGTGATGTTTTGGCATTATCTCTAAAAGATTTTTTTGAAAATGAAGCAGCAAGGCACGTGATCGAAGAACTAGTGTCTACTGGCATAAATATGATAGAGTTTGAAAGTATTAATAAAGGTTTACAGTTTGAAGAAAGAATTTTTGTTCTAACTGGAGAACTTAAAAAATATACTAGAGAAAAAGTGACTGAAATTATAGAATCTTTAGGTGGAAAAGTGACGCAAGCAGTAAGCAAGAAAACAGATTATGTTCTTACAGGTACAAATGCAGGGTCTAAGTTTGAAAAAGCTAAAGCATTAAATATAAAAATTATTGATGAAGCAGAGTTTGAGAGACTAATAAACATATGAGACAAGAAATAGAGATAATTTATCAAGATAGTGATATTGTAGTAGTAAACAAGCCTTCTGGAATTATAGTTATTCCTGACCAATATACAGATGAGAAGAAGACGCTTGCTGGAATGTTAAAAGAACAGCTAAATCAAAAAATGTGGGTGATACATAGGATAGATAGAGAGACTACAGGTGTTCTTGTTTTTGCAAAAAATGCACAAAGTCATAGAAATATAAGCATGCAATTTGAGAATTCAAAAGTTCATAAAAAATATATTGCTCTTTTGTCTGGTGTTTTGGAAGAAGATGAAGGGATAATAAATAAACCTATTCTAATTTCTAGACGAGATGTATCTATAGATATAGCAGGAAAGGAATCAATAACCAATTTCAACGTTACTGAGAGATTTAAAAGTTACACTTTGGTTGAAGTCATGCCTTTGACAGGAAGAAGACATCAAATAAGAATACACTTTTGGAGTATAGGACACCCTCTTGCTATAGATGCTGAATATGGAGTTGCAGATCCTATAATGCTATCAGGATTGAAGTGTGGTTATAAGGCAAAGAAGGGACAAGAAGAGAAACCTGTTATTTCAAGACTTACTTTACATGCTGCATCTCTAACTTTTGCATTGCCGCAAACAGGAAAAGAACAGACTTTTAAATCGCCTCTCACAAAAGATTTTGAGCTTACACTCAAGCAGCTTAGAAAATACGCGAGGTGATTATGGCTGGAAAAGTATATTTTCTTCCTTGGAATAGAATAGATGAACTGCATAAGTTTTTAAAAGCAGCAAGAATTTTTAATCATGTTAAAGCAAGAAATTTTCTTGGTATAAAAATACATTTTGGCGAAGATGGCAATGAAGGCTATATTAAGCCTGAATATGTTGCGCATGTTGTAAAAATTATTAGAGAGAAAGCTGCATATCCGTATTTAACCGATGCAAGTACAATTTATGTAGGCAAACGTTCAGACGCATATCATCATCTTTTAATTGCAAATAAACATGGCTTTAGTATTGACTCTTGTGGTTGCCCAATAATTATAGCAGACGGTTTACGAGGTAACGCGGAATCTAAAGTAGACGTTAATTTGAAACATTTCCAAACAGTTTCAATAGCTCACGATATTCATAATGCCGATGTATTTATGTTTTTAAGTCACTTTAAGGGACATGAAATAACTGGTTTTGGTGGTTCTTTAAAAAACATAGGTATGGGGTGTGGGAGTAAGGCAGGGAAATATGCAATGCACCATTCTTCTCAGCCGATTGTAAACAATAAGCATTGTATAGGGTGCGGTAACTGCGTAAAATATTGTTATCAGTATGCGTTATCTTTAGTTAATAAAAAAGTTGTAATGGATAAAACAAAATGTGCTGGTTGTGGACAATGTATAGTCAATTGTGCATTTGAAGTATTTAAACTAAATTGGAATGAAGATCCTGCTGCAGTTCAAGAAAAAATAGTTGAGTATGCATATGGAGTTTTAAAAAATAAGAAGGCAACTTATGTAAATTTTTTAAACCATATAAGCAAATTTTGCGATTGTTTTTCTTTGCCTAAGAATAATCCGCTTATTGATGATGTAGGTATAGTTGCAGGTACGGATCCTGTTGCTGTGGATCAAGCGAGTTATGATTTAGTAAACAAAGCTTATGGGAAAAATTTGTTTAAACATATATATCCTGAAATTGACGCAACTATACAGCTAAAATACGCCCAAGAAATAGGTCTAGGCACTTGTGAATATGAACTTGTAAACTATTAGAATGAAAATATTAAAAATAGAAAAAGTAAAATTTAAAAAAAATACTTTTGAAATATTTTTTGACAATGATAAAAGCATAATTGTTTTAGCTGATAGTATTGTTAAATTTGGTCTTAGTGAAGGGTATGACCTTCAAGACAAAGAATATAAAGAAGTTGTTTCTTATGATAAGTCAAACAGAATAATGTCAGATGCTCTTTTACTAGTTTCATTAAGATCATATAGTTTTAAAGGATTGCAAGACAAATTGCTTCAAAAAGGATATGATAAGGACAATGTTTTAAGTGTTGTATCAAGGCTTGAAGCGTTAAATTATATAAATGATGAAAAATTTTCAAAGAGTTATGCTGTCTATTTATCGCAAAAATGTAAAGGTGAATTTGCAATAAAAGCAACACTTGAGAAACATGGCATAAGAAAGAGTCTAATATCAGAAGCTCTTAATTCGATTAAGTCTCAAGAAGAGCCGTATAAACAAATTGTTAAGATTATTGCTTCTAAATTTAAAAATTTTGACAAGAAAAATAAAAACGAAATAAGAAGAATTGCTTCATTTTTTTTAAGAAGAGGATTCTCTTTAGAAAGTATAGCTAAGGCATTTAGAGAATATAAAGGCATTTACATTGACTAAGCAAATAGGAGAAAAAGTAAAATGAGTACGGCGTTGATTAGCGTGTCGGACAAAACCGGTATTGTAGAATTTGCAAAAGAACTAAAAAGTTTAGGTTGGAATATAATTTCTAGCGGTGGTACTACAAAAATTTTGAAAGATAATTCTATTGAATGTAAAGAAATATCAGAAGTTACAGGTTTTCCAGAAATTCTAGATGGAAGAGTAAAGACTTTAAACCATAGAATATATGGCGCAATACTTGCTATGAGAAGCAAAGAAGAACATATAAAACAATTACAGAAATATGAAATTGGTGCTATAGATATGGTTGTTGTAAATTTGTATCCTTTTGAAGAAACAATAAATAAGATTCCTAAACCTGAAAATAAAAAAATAGCTCAAGATGTTATAGAAAATATAGATATTGGTGGAGTTGCTTTGCTTAGAGCAGCGGCAAAAAACTATAAAGATGTTACGGTTATTTGCGATCCAATCAATTACTCTCTTGTTGTTGATAATTTAAGGAATAAATCTATTGACGAGGAATTAAAACTAACTTTAGCGGCAAAAGCTTTTCGTCATACAGCGTACTATGATTCTTTGATCTCAATATATTTAACTTATGAAAAATTTCCTACGCAAGCAGCTGTACCTTTAAAGAAGTTGTCAGGTCTTAGATATGGAGAAAATCCTCATCAAGAAGCTGCATTATACTCTAATGGAATAGAAAAAAATAAATCTGCTGTAATATCGGCAAAACAATTGCATGGAAAAGAATTGTCATATAATAATTATCTAGACTTAGAATCTGCTTGGAGATTGGTCCATGAGTTTGATTCTCCTGCTTGCGCTATTATAAAACACAATAATCCTTGTGGTTGTGCTGAGGGTAGGGACATAAAAGATGCATATCTAAAAGCTTTATCTTGTGACCCTCTAAGTGCTTTTGGAGGAATAATAGCTTTCAATAATCCTGTCAAAGAAGACACCGCACATGAGATAAACAAGTTATTTGTTGAATGTGTAATAGCTCCACAATATTCAAAAGAGGCGCTAAATATTTTAACTCGAAAAAAAAATATAAGATTGTTAATTCATGAGATACCTTACAAAGAAGATGAAAATATTGTTGAATATAGAATGATGTCTTATGGAATGCTTGCTCAAGATAGAGACAGTTCGTTATTAAGCGAGATAAAACTCATGACTGAACGTAAACCTTCAAAAGAAGAAAGCGACGCTTTAGATTTTGCGTGGAAGATTGCAAAGCATGTTAAATCTAATGCTATTGTTTTAGCAAGAGGAAGACAGACAGTAGGAATTGGTGCTGGCCATGTGAGTCGTATAGATTCTTTGAAAATTGCTGTTGAGAGAATGAAAGATGTAAAACATATGTTAGATGAGAAAAGATTCCCACTTGTTTTAGCATCAGATGCTTTTTTCCCATTTCCTGATGTTGTTGAAGAATCATCTAAATCTGGCGTTACTGCTATAATTCAGCCTGGTGGTTCGATAAAAGATGAAGATTCAATTAAAGCCGCAGATGAAAGAAATATTGCTATGATATCAACAGGTATGCGCCATTTTAAACATTAAATTACTAAAACACGATTATTTATTACTATAAGGAGTGTTTATATTATGAAGAAATTTTTACTGATGAACATCTTATTTTTGTTAGCAGTATGTGTTTCTTCTGTAAGTGTATTAGCAAAAAAAAGATTCCCTATAAGACTAACTCATGTTGTGTACCCAGCTCATCATTATTGGGATTGGGGTGGCGATCCAATATATTGGTATACAGATCCTTCTGATGGAGACTATTACTATAATTACATAAGTTATTCCGACTATGAAACTAAGAAAAATAAAACTAATTTAGCATTAAATGAAATAGAACTTCTTGAAAGAAGGAAGACTGAATCTGAAAGAGCTAAAATAGAATTATCTAAAGTAAAAGTTATGGAGGCAAAATTTTTCAAATCATATACTACGGATTCTCCTGCGATTTCTATAGCAGAAATCACATTGAAGAATAGTTCACAATATACTATTACAGCTGTATTTTTTAGAGGTAAGCTTATTACAGCTAAAACAGGTAAAATCTTAATAGATGGAGATTTTAAATGCGATTTGCAAGATGTTTTAAAGCCAGGAGAAGAAAATACTTATGAAGTCCCATTAAACGATTTTGCAGGTTGGTCTAAAGTAAAGGTTTCTGATACTACTAAATTTGATGTTTCAATAATAGGACTTGGTGCAAGTGATGGAACCATTTATGTAGATGCTTTTTCAAATACTGATCAAAAAAAATTAAATACTTTAAAGAATAGATATGTTGATTAAGAAGATGTGAAATGAAACAAGAGAAAAAGAAGATTGCGCTTGCTGATATTAAATTACTAAAAAAAGAATTTGAAGTGAAAGGATTAAATACTGTTTGTCAAAGCGCTAAGTGTCCTAATATTGGAGAATGTTTTAAAAAGAAAAAGGCGACGTTTTTAATATTAGGGAAAAATTGTACGAGAAAGTGTACCTTTTGCGCTGTTGAAAAATATACTCCAGAGTCGATAGATGTAGAAGAGCCAGTTAAAGTTGCAAAAGTAATAAAAAAACTTGGTCTTTCTTACAGTGTTATAACATCACTAACAAGAGATGATTTACCAGATGGTGGCGCGCTACATTTTTCAAAAACTGTAAATGAAATAAAATCAGTATCACCTAACATAAAAGTAGAAGTTCTTGTTCCAGATTTTTTGGGCAGTGCACAATCTATAGATGTTGTTTTGTCTTCAAAACCAGATGTTTTCTCTCATAACCTAGAGACAGTTATCAAGATAGAGCAATAAAGTTTAACTTTCATGAAGATGAGAAAGACAAGTTTGCATTTATAAAGGGAGATTGGGTTGACTTTAGTAGAATGATAGTAAATGTGATAAAGAATGGAGTAGAAGCGATAGAAGGGAAAGAAGGTGAATTAGATGTATTTGAGGTAGTAAAAGAAGAAGAAGTAGAGATAATAGTAAAGGATACTGGATATGGAATGCCCCAAGAGATGGTGGAGAAGTTAATGAAGTGGGAAGAAGAACTAGGAACAACAAAGGAAGATGGGCATGGGATAGGGATGCAACAAATAATGGGAACGATAAAAAGAATGAAAGGAAAGCTAAGGGTAGAGGCAAAAGAAGGAGAAGGGACAGAATTTATAGTAGGATTTCAAAAAGTAGAGAGACCCAAATGGTTTAGAGACAAGCTAGAGATAAAGAAGGGAGAAGAGCTAGTAATAGTAGATGATGAAGAGGAAGTACATGAAGTATGGAAAGATAAATTGAAGGGATATGAGAAAGAAATAAGAGTTAAAAATTTTAGGCAAGGAGTAGAAGCGTTAAATTATCTAAATTCGTTAGATAATAATGAGAAGGAGAAAGTATTTTTACTATGTGAGTATGAATTTAGGAAACAAGATATAAGAGGGGTAGAAATAATAGAGAAAAGTGGGTTAAAAGAAAGGCATCTACTGGTAACAAATGTATATTTATCAGACATAAAAGATTTTGATGAAAGAAGTAAGTATTTAAAGATATTTCCTAAAAG
>JAITJN010000062.1 GCA_031278895.1 Candidatus Endomicrobiellum guadaloupense | reverse complement strand
TTTTATCTTCTAAATCTTCTAAATCCTGAACATTCTATAAATTCAAGTTTTCCTGCTTTACTTTCAAGCTTGTCAAACATGAGATTGAGTCCCAAATTGTCAGATGAAATATGTCCTGCTAAAACAACATTTAAATGATGTTTTTCTGCTTCTTTAGCAGCTTTAGAACTTAAGTGCATTCCAACTATGGTTCCAACCCCTGCTGCTGCAAGCTTTTCAAAAGATTCTATCGGCCCTTCAGTTCCACCAGTCATATCAACAAAAACTTTTCCACATCTTGAAGACTCATTGCCGCACAGAATAAAAGGAGCATGCCCTACTTTAGTTGCATGTTGATATTCACGATATTTATTAAACAATTCTACAATTTCTTTTAAATAAACCGGATTTAAAACATTTATTTCTCTTTGTAAAAATGACGCGACATGGTTATCAGCAACAGAGTGAGCAGTCATAAAAGGAATATTTAGAAGTTTGGCAGCATCATAAATCCTTTCATTATTTTGAGAAAGAACACTTTTTTGAACTTCTCTAATTCTCTCAGAAACAATCTTTTCTGTAATATTTACAGGTATGCCTTGTTTGTTTAAAATATCTGTCTGCATTCCTATAACACCATAAAAGGTTGAATAGGCATAACCTTCAGGATGATGCCCTATAACCAAATCTATTTTTTCCCCTGAGTTTATAAGACTATTGGCTAACAAAAGTTCTTGAGTTTCTATATCAATGCCAACCATAACAGTTCTTACTTCTAAGTCTAAACTGCCATAAATAATTCTTGAATCATAATAAGGATTGGTAAGGCTTTCTATATCATAAAGCTCTTTCTTTTTGGAAGAAAGAGCATCATAATCTTCTTTGCGTTTTAATAGATCCGTTTCTACTGCCTTTAAACCCCTGGGATCTTCGTTGATTCCTTCTTTAACAAACATATCTTGAATATCTTTTATTTTCATTTTAACCGCCTTAAGCCACTGAAGGCTAAAGAAAAGGAGTTAAGCGTTAGCAAAAGCCAATCATAACTCCCTTTATTGTTATTTATCTAGACCATCTGCTATCTTTAAGCATTTTACGACGGATCTTCCTTTTTGTTTCAGCAAGTTTTTCTTTCTTCAAAACGCTCGGAGCTTTGTAGAATTCGCGTTTCTTAATTTCCTGCATGATTCCGTTTCTTTCGCATTCTCTTTTGAAGCGCCTAATAGCCTCTTCAATAGATTCACCTTCGCGAATCTTGATATTTCCCATTTTTTTAAAAACACCACCTTTCTTAAAAAAGTTTAAATTTTACCATCAAAATCATCCAGGAGGCCAACCAAAAACTCTTCCACCTAAAAGATGGTAATGAATATGAAAAACAGTCTGCCCGCCATCTTGTCCGCAGTTATTTATAAGACGAAACCCATTTTTCATCTCTGGAAACTGTTTTGCTATTTTTGTAGCAACAACTTGAATATGGCCAAGTATCTGCTCATCTTCACATAAGGCATTATCTAACCCGCTTATATGCTTCTTTGGTATAATTACTATGTGAATTGGAGCTTGAGGATTTATATCCATAAAGGCAAAAACTTCTTCATCTTCATAAACTTTATGTGATGAAATTTTGCCACTAGCTATTTTGCAAAAAAGACAGTCGTCTGCCATCAAAACCCCACTAAATCGCAAAATTGTTTAAGATTTTATCAAAAATCCAAAAAAATATCAAATTTTCAGGCTCTTTCGCTAAATTTGAAAAACTTTAAAGCTTTAGCTATATCTTTTGCTATCTGCTTCTTTAGATCTTGAATATCTTTGAATTTCTTTTCATCTCTTATTTTTTTTAGAAGAGTTACTTTTGTTAAAACGTTCTCCCATGTCCCATTGAAATTTAGAATATGCGTCTCAGGAACAATATTTTTCCCTATGTTAAAAGTAATTCTTGAGCCTATATTAGTAATAGATGGATATAATATATCTTTTTGCCCTGTTAAGCTTATATACACGCCTTTTGGAAGCAGTTTATCATTGCTTACTTTTAAATTTATAGTAGGAAATCCTAATTTTTCCCCAAAACCTCTATCTTTAAACGCAATCCCTAAAAAAGAGTAATGCCTGCCAAATATTTTTGCAGCATTTTTTACATCGCCTTTTTCAATTAATGTCCTTATATAAGAAGAAGATATTTGTTTTGAAGAACTTCTCAAATATTTAACTACATTTATTTTAACATTATTATCTTTTGTCTTTTTCTTAAGCCAAAGTATATCCCCTTTTCTATCTTTTCCAAAAGCAAAATCTAAGCCACACACTATTTCTGATACATTTAACTCACCAACTAAAAACTCATCAAAAAACTTATCTGGTGTATAATTTAAAATTTTAGAGGGGACATTTATCAAAATAACTTCATCAACACCAAAGGTACTTATCTCTTCAAGCTTTTCTTGACAAGAAGTAAGAATACCATTAACTTTCTTTACAGGTTTTTCAAGTACTATTACTACACTTTTTAAATTATTTTTTTTTGCAATACACAAAGTTTTTTCTATAAGAAACCTATGGCCTTTATGGACGCCGTCAAAAGTTCCGATGGTTATAACTGATTTCTTTTTCATTTATGCATTTCTGTTAAAGTCATTATATTTTTTATTATTGTATTAGCATTGTCGCAATATTCATATTTTAATGCGTTCTTTACGTCAAAAATATCTATTTGTTCTCTTCTTAAAGTTTTAACCGTAGCTCCACAACCCAAAACATTCCCCAAATCTTGAGCCAGTGTTCTTATGTATGTTCCACTAGAGCATGAAACCACAACGCTTACAACTCCATCATGATAAGAAATTATATCAAACTCTTTTATTATAATTTTTCTTGGTTTTCTTTCAACTTCTATACCTTGTCTTGCAAGCTCGTAAAGCTTTTTGCCTTTATGTTTCAAAGCAGAATACATTGGCGGAACTTGCGAAATTCCTCCAATAAACTTTTTAGAAGCTTCTTTTATTTTTTTAATATTTATACCTGAAAAATTTTTCTGTGAGATTATGTTTCCGTCTAAATCGCCAGTATCTGTGACGGTCCCCAAAAGAATGGAGCTAGAATAAACTTTATCTTTTTTCATAAATTTATCTTGAAGCTTAGTTGCTTTCCCAATTAAAACAAGCAAAAGACCTGTAGCTTGCGGGTCTAAAGTTCCACAATGGCCTATTTTTTTTACATTAAGTATTTTTTTCATTTTATGAACAGCTTTAAAAGATGTGATTCCTGTAGGTTTGTCTAAAAGCAGCATTCCTGATATATTATTGTAAGTCTTAACCATATCTAAGTTACTTTATTTTTAAATTTTTCTCCAAAACGCCTGAGACTATTTTTACGGCCTCATCGATTCCAACATTTATTGTACATCCTGCTGCATTTTTATGACCACCACCACCAAACTCACGTACAACTTTCAACAAATCAAAACTTCTTACAGAGCGAAAACTTACTTTACTTGTTTTAGCGTCAACCTCTTTAAAAACACAGCCGACCAATACACCATCTATCCTTAAAGTGTAATTTATAACACCTTCTGAATCATTTTCTGAAGTCTCTGTCTTTTTAAATATATCTTTGGTTAAAAGTATATAAGAAACTTTATTATTTAGAATTGTTTTTATACCATAAAGCGCTAATCCTTGAAGTTTTAATGCATTTAACGATCCTTTCTCATAAATTTCTTTATAAACTTTATTTATATCTACACCACACTCCATAAGCTTTGCAGCTGCAATATGAGAATTTGGAGTTGTATTGACCTGTTGAAAACGCCCTGTATCAGTAATAATGCCAGTATATAAACATTCAGCCTCATGTTTTAATGGCTTTATTTTCATATATCCAAATATATTTAGAACAAGTTCAGCAGTTGAAGATGAAGAAGGAACTATATAATTTACATCACCAAAATCTGTATGACTCAAATGATGGTCTATATTTATTATTCTTTTTGCTTGAGAAGGCGTTATAATGTCGCCCATTCTCGAAAAGTTATTTGATTCTAAAATTATTGCACAGTCAAAAACATCAGTTCTTTTTGCTAACTTTTTTATTTTATTTGATCCTTTTAGAAATTTGACAAATTTAGGAATTTCATCAATACTGTAAACTGAAACCTTTTTCTCCATTCTATTTAAAACAGAAGCAAGTGCTAAAGCTGAACCTATGCTGTCTCCATCTGGTTTTACATGTCCAGCTATAAAGAACGTTTTTGATTGTTTGATTATTTTTGAGATTTCTGAGATTTTCTTGATATCACGTTCAGAAAGATTATTCACTTTATTATGCCTCCATGACAAAAGAATAACTTACAAGAAATATATCAGATATAAAAATTATTTTTCTTTCTCTATTTTTTTCAATAAATCAAATACCTTTGCAGCATTTTCATTAGTGTTGTCATAAACAAAAATTATCTCTGGTGTGCGCCTTAAATTTAAACGCATTGCAAGTTTATGTCTGATCTCTTTTGTATTCTTTTTTAAAACATTTTGAGCTTTATCTTCTTTTGAACCAAAAACAGAATAATAAATTCTACAACTCAACAAATCATCTGTAAGTTTAACGCCCATGATAGTAACTAGTCCTGAGTCAAGATCTCTTAGTTCTCTAACAATCTCAGAAACTACCTGCTGTATAAGCTCTCCTACTCTTACAGATCTTTTATACGATAACGGCATACATTCCCTTTACTTTGTAGCAGCCATTGATATTTTCAATGACTGCTACAATAATTAGTTCTCTAGCTTCCTAGCAATTTTCTCTGTAATAAAGCTTTCCACTACATCGTCTGGCTTAACATCTGAGAAATTTTCAAGACCAATACCACATTCATATCCTTTTTCAACTTCTTTGACATCGTCTTTAAATCTCTTGAGAGACGAAATATTTCCTTCAAAAATAATCACATTGTCTCTCAAGAGTCTTACTTTAGAACCTCTTTGAATTTTACCATCAGTTACTGAACACCCTAAAATAGTACCAAAACTTGAAATTTTAAATACTTGTTTTACAACTGCTTTACCAAGCACTTTTTCTTTCATATCTGGATCTAACAAACCTTCCATTGCAGCTTTTACATCTGAAATTAAATCATAAATTATTCTATATACATTTATGCTTACTTTCTCTGTTTCAGCAAGTCTCTCAACAGCGCTGTCAGGACGCAAGTTAAATCCAACTATCAAAGCATCTGATGCTACTGCTAAAGCAACGTCTGACTCTGTAATAGCACCCGCGCCTCTGTGGATTATCTTTAAACTAATTTCTGGTGTAGAAAGTCTTTCCAAAGCATCGCTTAAAGCGCCTAAAGAGCCTTGAACGTCAGCCTTTAATATTATTCTTAAATCTTTTACCTTCCCTGCACTAATATCTACAAGAGACAAATGATGTGTAGGTTTCAAAGAAGATTCTTTTACTTTTTCTTTTCTTGAGCGTGAAATCTCTCTAGCTTTAGATTCATTTTCAACAACAATAAATTTATCACCCGCTTGAGGAGGTTCATTGATACCTAAAACGCTTACTGGAGCGCTTGGACATGCAAAATTGAATCTCTTAGCATGTTCATCAGCCAAAGCTCTAATTTTTCCATATGTTGTTCCAACTACAATATTGTCGCCAACTTTTAAAGTCCCACTTTGAACTAATAAAGTCGCTACAGCTCCTTTTCTGGAGTCAAGTCTTGCTTCTATAACTATTCCCTCCGCTTTTTTATCTGAGTTTGCCTTAAGTTCCATCATTTCAGCTTTAAGCAAAATCATTTCCAATAATGAATCTATATTTGTCTTTTGCTTGGCTGAAATATCAACCATTATCGTATCGCCACCCCACTCTTCTGGGACAAGACCATAATTACTCAATTCTTGTCTTATCTTTTGAGGATCAGCAGCAGGCATATCTATTTTATTTACTGCAACGATAATCGGCACATCTGCAGCTTTAGCATGATTTATAGATTCAACAGTTTGAGGCATAACGCCATCAGTAGCTGAAACAACGAGTACAACTATATCAGTAACTTGAGAACCTCTTGAACGCATAGCCGCAAAAGCTTCGTGGCCAGGTGTATCTAAAAACGTTATATATCCACTTCCAGGAACTTGTACTTTATAAGCTCCTATATGCTGTGTAATTCCACCGTGTTCTCCTCCAGCTACATTACTGCTTCTTATGGAATCTAGAAGGGATGTTTTACCGTGGTCAACATGACCCATAATTGTAACAATAGGCGAACGAGACTTCAATTTTGACGCATCTTCTTCCTGATTGCTAGAAGATTCAATTTTTTCTTCAGAGTATATAGATTCTACTTTCCCATCATATCCAAACTCATTAGCTAAAAGTATGGCAGTATCAGTATCTAATCTTTGATTTATTGTCGCAAGACTTCCCATTGAAAGAAGTTTTTTCAAAACATCTCCAGGTCTCAATCTCATTTTTTCTGCAAGTTCTCTCACTGTAACAAGTTCGTTAATCAAAATTACATCTTTATATTTAGTTTCGCTCGCCACAGATTTAATTCCCTGCGTTTCAACTTCGGGCTTAGACTCTTCAGGGTTTACAGGAACAGATTCTTTTTGTTCTTCAGCTTTTTGTACATTTTGATTTACAGATTCTACTTTTTCATCATTAACAACCGTACCTTCTTTTTTACTCTTATTACCTGCATTGTGTTTGACTTTTATTTTTTGAGTTTTTACTGGTTCTTCCTTATTAATCTCTTTAACTTTAACAGCTTCATTTTCTTCTGGTTCATTAATCTTGTTTGGCACAATTTTCTCAACCTGCTTCTTTTTATGTGAACTAGTTTTTTTAACAGTTTTCTTCTCTGTGGATGTAGTCTTTACAGTTTTTGTTTTAACTGTTTTGGTTTCAGCTTTTGATTCAGTTTTTTTTGCAGCAGCCTTAGGCTTAACAGTCTTTTTTGTAGTAGTCACTACAGTTTTCTTTACAACCTTTTTTGCAGGAGACTCTTTGCTTTTTGAAAAAGCAGAAACTGTTTTCTTTTTTATGACTTTTTTTTCAATATCTTTTTGTTTTGTCAGCATAACATACTCCCATACTCATTTATTGATCGGACATTAGCCTGATGTTAAAAAACTATTTAGCTAAACTTTTCTTTGCAGCTTCTATAATTTTTTTAGCTGTTTTTTCACCGATACCAGGCAATGTAGTGAGGTCTTGTGCATTTAACGAAGCGAGCTTTTCTATATCTGTAAACCCTGAATTTACAAGTGTGTCTATAGTCTTTTCGCTAAGTCCTTCAAGTTCAGAAAGACTTTCAGTATCTTTTTCTATCTTAGCGTCAATTTCTTCACTTCTTTGTTTTTCAGATTTTACATCTATATGCCACCCGGTAAGTTTAGCGGCGAGTCTTACGTTATGTCCGTTTTTTCCAATAGCTAAAGAGAGCATTTCATCACTTATTAAAACTTCAGCTTTCTTCTCCTCCTGTGAAATTATGTTTACGGAAATAACTTTTGCCGGTGACAATGCTCCAGATATATATTTAACAGGATCTAAAGAATAAGGAACCAAATCTATTCTTTCACCTCTTAATTCATCTATAATAGGTTTTACTCTAGCGCCTTTTATTCCAACGCATGCACCTACTGGATCAACTTTGGGGTTATGAGATAAAACAGCTACTTTTGTTCTTATTCCAGGATCCCTTACTACGTTTACAATCTCAACCACTTTTTCATAAATTTCTGGGACTTCAAGTTCAAACAATCTTTTTACAAGCTCAGTACTTGCACGTGATAAAACAATACCAGATCCTTTAGCACATTTTTCAACTTTTATTATAACAGCTTTTATATGCTGGCCTATATTAAATTTTTCTTTAAAAACCTGCTCGCTGCCAGGAAGAATGGCTTCGGTTTTTCCTAAGTCAACTATAAGATTTCTTCTTGCTATACAGTAAACAATCCCGCTTACTATCTGTCCTACTTTTTTTTTCATTTCTTCAAACAAAGAATCTCTCTCAGATTCTCTAATCTTTTGCACAATAACCTGTTTTGCAGTTTGTGCTGCTATACGAGAAAAATCTTGCGTGTCTAAAGATATTCTTATTTCTTCACCAGTTTCTATCTCTTTATTTATTTTTCTTGCATCTTTAATAGATACTTCTAAAAGTTGGTTAGTCACATCTTTTACTACAATTTTTACAACACTTGCAGCCATTTCTCCTGTATCAGGGTCTACTTTAGCTTCAACATTTACATTTTTACCAACGTGTTTTTTATATGCTGAAACAAGAGCATTTTCTATAACAGACAAAATGTCTTCTTTCTTAATCTTCTTATCCTTCTCAATTTGCTCAAAAGCTATTAAAAGTTCGCCCTTTTCTGCCATTTTACCCTCCTAAAATTCTGTTTCTACATTAGCCTTTTTTATATCTAAAAATTTTATTTCCACAATACCATTGGCAGCATCTTCTATTTTTACTATCCCATCTTTAAAATCTAGGAGCTTTCCTAGAAAATTCTTTTGATTATTAATAGCTTCAAAAGTTTGAAGTCTTATTTTTGCACCTATAAAACGTTTAAAACTTTCCTCCTTCTTTAAAACTCTGTTAAGTCCTGGAGAAGATACTTCTAAAACATAAGAATCTTTTAATATATCTCTTTCATCTAGAACTGCGCCAAAGAGCAAGCTTATCTTCTCACAATCGCTCATTGTTACACCGCCGTCTTTATCAATAAAAATTCTTACAATCCAATCGCCGTTTTCTTTAACATATTGAACATCTACCAATTCATAATTTTCTTTGATAGTGATAGACTCAATTAAATTTTCTATTTCCACAGCTTTAGTCATTTTTCTATAACCTATCCTTAAAAAGTAAAAGGCGGCTGCATAGCCGCCTTTTATATTGCAAATTCATTAAAAAGCAACTTTAAATCTTTTGCTCAGCATATATTCCAGGTCCCATTGTTGAGGAAATGGATATGCTCTTTATATACTGACCTTTTGAGCTTGAAGGCTTAGCTTTTAATATAGCCTCTATCAATGTCTTTATATTATCAACAATCTTCTCCTTCTCAAAAGAAACTTTACCAGCAGGAACGTGAATTATTCCAAAAGAATCATTTTTATACTCAACTCTTCCTTTTTTAAGCTCTTTTACAGTTGTTCCAACTTCAAAAGTAACTGTTCCAGACTTAGGATTTGGCATAAGACCTTTAGGCCCTAATATTTTAGCCACTTTACTTAAATCTTTCATTACATCTGGAGTAGCAACTAAAACATCAAAATCAATATTTCCTTTTGATATGCTTTCAATTAAATCATCTGAGCCTACAATATCTGCTCCAGCTGTTTGAGCCTCTTTCTGTTTCTCACCTTTTGCTAAAACTACAACTTTTCTCTTTTTTCCTATGCCATGAGGTAAAGATACAGTTCCTCTAACTATCTGATCACTCTGCTTAGGATCTATTCCTAATCTAATATGAACTTCAACAGTTTCATCAAATTTCGCTTTTGCAGTTTCTTTTACAAGAGCAACTGCTTCAATAATAGGATAAACTTTGCTTTTATCTATCAATTTTACAGCTTCATTTAATCTTTGCCCCATTTTTTTCTCCCTGTGGTTAAATATCGGGAACCCCGACTCCCACAACTACTTGTTAATTATATTATTTAACTACATCAATTCCCATACTTCTTGCTGTTCCTTCTACCATGCGTTTTGCTGCGTTGAGGTCACCGTTAGCATTTAAGTCAGGCATTTTTTGCTTTGCTATTTCTTCAACTTGAGCTGATGTTATTTTACCTACTTTATTTCTATTTGGCACTCCAGAAGCTTTAGCAACCTTCGCTGCTTTTTTAATCAAAGCTGACACTGGAGAAACTTTTGTTATAAATGTAAAAGATCTATCCTCAAAAACAGTCATAACAACAGGTATTGCCATACCTTTTTCCATATTCTTTGTCTTTTCATTAAATTGCTTACAGAAATCCATAATATTCACGCCTTGAGGACCAAGAGCAGTACCCACTGGAGGAGCTGGATTAGCTGATCCTGCTGGAATCTGTATTTTAATCATTGCTTTTACTTTTTTTGGCGCCATTTCGTATTGCTCCTATCTGTTTCTTTAAATATTCCATGAAATACTAAAAACAGTATTTAAAAATACTGTTTAGTATTACAACATTTTTTATATTTTTTCAACCTGCAAAAAGTCAAGTTCAACAGGTGTAGGTCTTCCAAATATTGTAACCATAACCCTTAACCTTCCTCTCTCTTGGTTTACTTCTTCAACTATACCGATAAAGTGCTTAAACGGTCCTTCAGTAATATGCACATTTTCTTCCTTCTCAAAAGACACTGCTGGTCTAGGTTTAGAAGCATCTGGATTTACAATGGTGTTAAGCAAATTGTTTACTTCATCTTGCGCCATTGGTGTAGGTTTAACTCCACCCAGAAAACCAGTTACTCCAGCTGTATTTCTTATAAGCCAGTAAGTTGTATTATTTACAGTCATTTCAACAAAAACATATCCAGGATAAAATTTCCTCTTTTTTATTCTTTTTTTGTTTTGCTTTACCTCAACAACTTCTTCTGTAGGAACAAGAACTCTGGAAATAACATCACACATATTTAAATTATCAACTGCCCTTTCCAAACTTTTTTTAACTTTATCTTCGTGTCCTGAATAAGTATGAACAACGTACCATTGGTTTGCCATTTTCTACTCCGGGGTTATAATATAACGCCTACAATTGTACCTAAGAACATGTCAACAATACTTACGAAAATAGACATGATAATAACAAAAACAACTACCACTATGGTAGTTCCTACAACTTCTTTTTTACCAAGCCATGTTGCCTTAGTAAGTTCATAGTAAGCGTCTTTAAAAAATTGTATGGCTGTTTTAACCAAATTCATTTGTTACCTTCGTATATTTTAGAGCGGGGGCAGATGGATTTGAACCACCAAAGTCGGTTTTGGAGACCGACAGTTTACCATTAGCTTATGCCCCCAAACTGACAATGTTCAAACTTTATTTTGTTTCTTTATGTTCAGTACGCTTCCCGCAGTTCTTACAAAACTTTTTAAGTGCAAGCTTCCCTTCTTGTTTTTTCCCTCTATCAAAATAGTAATTTCTATTCTTACATACACTGCATGCCATACTTATAATAACTCTCTCTGCCATCTAAATTCTCCAATTTCTTTATACCGTATAGAACGGCATTTTTCTAAAAACAACAGCGTGAAGAGATGAAATTTTCTCTCTGCTGTGCTGATTATACAAATTATTCAACGATTTCAGTAACAACGCCAGAACCTACTGTTCTTCCGCCTTCTCTTATTGCAAATCTCAACTGAGGGTCCATTGCTACTGGCATTATCAACTCTATTTCCATCGTCACATT
>JAITJN010000066.1 GCA_031278895.1 Candidatus Endomicrobiellum guadaloupense | reverse complement strand
GTAGAAATAATAGAGAAAAGTGGGTTAAAAGAAAGGCATCTACTGGTAACAAATGTATATTTATCAGACATAAAAGATTTTGATGAAAGAAGTAAGTATTTAAAGATATTTCCTAAAAGATATTTGAAGGATATTAGTATAATATATAAAACTTAATTGGTTATGATAAAAGTTTGCTATATTATTTATTGGCTCAAGGCTGGTAGTTCTGAAAGTGGTTCTATATCATACTTTGTGGAGAATGCTTGTAAAAGTTGAAGAGCTAACACAAAAGATATTTTTGTAGAATCTAAATCAATGTGAGAGTATGAAACTAAATTTAAATAGCAAGAATATTGTATTATGTTGCGCTTGTGGATTATTATCTGTATGCGCATTCCCAAAGTTTAATTTGTTTTTCCTAATCTGGATAGCATTTGTTTCCATTACTTCTATAATAGTGAGAGTACATGCTATAACTGCTTTTTTATGTGGTTTCCTTTCAGGATTTATTTTTAATGCATTTGGACTTTATTGGCTTGTACCTATGCTTCATTTTAATACAGATTCATATATACAGACTATAATAGCTGCATGCTCTCTGTGGCTATACCTTGCGCTTTATTGGGGATTATGGAGTTTTGGACTACAAAAATATATTTCTTTTCAGAAAGGTAAATATTCAAATTGGGTAATTGTTATTTTTGGGTCTTGTCTTTGGGTTTTTCTTGAATATGCGCGAACATACTTTCTTACAGGTTTTCCTTGGATGTTGATAGGATATTCTCAGTTTGAATTTACTGGAATTATACAAATATCAGAATTTACAGGTGTTTATGGCATTTCTTTCATTATAATATTTTGCAATTTATGTTTTTACTTTTGGCTTTCAAAAAAAGAAAAACTGTTTTTATATGTTGGGATATTAATTATACTTTTAGTTACAATTTTTGGAGTGTTTAGAATATATAAATTTAAATTGTTTGGAGAGAAAGAATACAATGTTTCAATAGTTCAGCCAAATATTGATCAATATAAAAAATGGGACAATGAATATAGGCAAGAGATTCTATCCAATCTTAGAAAACAGGCATTAGAAGTTAATAAATCAACTCCTGAGTTGGTTTTATGGCCTGAATCTGTTTTACCTGGACTTGTTCCTGAAGATTGGCAAGTATATAATCATGCAAAGGAGTTGGCTGTAAATTCTAATTCTTTCAATATAATAGGTTCTCTTTATACTCAAGATTATGATAATTATTTCAATGTTGTTTTGGGTTTCGACTCTTTAGGAGAGTGTAAATTTATTCATAAGAAAAATCATTTAGTACCTTTTGGTGAGTCTATTCCGTTTAGAAAATTCATTGCAAGATTCTTTGGCGTTCTAAATCAAATGGGAGATATTGAAAGAGGGCATGACGCAAATGTTTTTAATAGCGGGGAATTGTTTATTGGTCCCACTATATGTTCTGAGAATTTCTTTCCTGATATAGCAAGAAAAATTGTTCTAAACGGGGCTAAAGTTCTTACAAATCATACAAATGACGCATGGTTTTTTGATACAGCAGCGCCATACCAACATTTTATGATGAATGTTTTTAGAGCTGTAGAAAATAGAAAATTTATGTTAGTATCGGCAAATACAGGTATTTCTGGTATTATTGAAGCTTCTGGTACTGTTCTTTATAAGACTGGAGTGTCAAAAGAAGAATTGCTTAATGGAACATTTTTCCAAAATGAGTTTAAGACTTTCTATACTAAGTTTGGCGATGTTTTTGTAAGCACTTGTATTGTTGTCCTGCTGGCACTGGTAATATTTTCGTGCTGTAAAAGACGAGACAATAGTTGATAATTGTAGCAATATGTATATTGCTTAAATAAAAATATTATCGTTAGAAAACTTTCTCATAGGTTTGTCATCAATTTTTTTGATGCATTTTGCCAAACCTTGAGAATATTTATGTAGTCTTTGATGATCTAACCAAACACTTAAAGATAGGCTTATAATTAAGTAAAGAGGTTTTAAAATGCTTAAGCAACAGAAGGAACGAATAGAAGACTTAAGGAGGTCTCTTTGATTTAGATTCAAAGTTAAATAGAATCAAAGAGCTTGAAGAAACAATGTCTGATCCAAACTTTTGGAACGATCAGAATAATGCAAAAAAAGTTATGTCAGAGCTTGATGGCCTAAAAAGTACAAATAAGCTGTGGCAGGACATGTATTTGCAGGTTAAAGATTTCCTTGACTTAAAAGAACTTGCAGAAAGTGAAAACGACGAAAATACTTTAAAAGATGTAGAAGCAGGAAGCACAAAATTAGAAAAAAGCCTTTCAGCTTTTGAAACAAGAACAAGACTTGGTGGCGAGCACGATAAAAACAATGCCATTATGTCTATACATGCAGGAGCAGGTGGAACCGAAGCCTGTGATTGGGCTCAAATGCTTGTTAGAATGTACTCACGATGGGCTGAAGATAAAAGTTTTGAAATTGAAGTTGTAGACAGTTTATACGGTGACGAAGCTGGCATTAAAAGTATAACAATGATAATAAAAGGAGAATATGCTTATGGTTTCTTACAATCTGAAATAGGCATTCACAGACTTGTAAGGATTTCTCCATTTGATTCAAATAAAAGAAGGCATACGTCTTTTAGTTCTGTTGATGTTATTCCTGAAGTTGAAGACAACATAGCTATAATAATTGAAGATAAAGATATAAGGATAGACACATACAGAGCATCTGGAGCAGGCGGACAACACATCAATAAAACAGACTCTGCAGTACGAATAACACATTTGCCTACAGGTATAATAGTTCAGTCACAAAATGATCGTTCTCAGATAAAAAATAGAGCGACAGCAATGAAACTCTTAAAGGCCAAACTCTATGAGCTTGAACAAGAAAAACAAAGAGCTTCTTATGAGAAACATTATAATGAAAAAGGCGCAATAGAGTGGGGCAGTCAAACACGTTCATACATTTTTATGCCTTATCAGCTTGTTAAAGACCATAGAACAAGCTGCGAAACCTCTCAAGTAAGCGCTGTTATGGAAGGTGAAATAGATATCTTTATAAACGCATATCTTTCTTGGAAAGTAGAGAATAAAAATAGATAAAGTTATGCTATTTCGTATTCATTTTTCAATATTTTTTTAATTTAAAAGTTTTGACATAATTTAGAGTATTTTGTAAAATCCAAACAGGCTTTGATATATTTTAATTAAAAGGGAATGATCATGCAAATTGTAAAAGAAGGCTATCCATTCATTCTAATTCCACTTATTTTGGCTTTATTGTTGATTGTTCCTAATTTAGAAAGAGTTGCATATTTTGTAGGTATTTTGTGCATGTTAGCTTCATTATTTTGCCTTTATTTTTTTAGAGATCCAAGAATAGAAATAACTCAAGGTGAAAACCTTATTCTTTCACCTTGTAATGGAACTGTTTTGGAAGTAAGTGAAAATGAAACAGAAAAAGTTGTAAGGGTGTTTTTATCTGTTTTTGACGTGCATCTTCAGCGTTCGCCCATTGCTGGTAAAGTCATAAGTGTTGAACATAAACCAGGAAAATTTTTGAAAGCTATGGAGCCGCAGGCTCATATAGTAAACGAACAAAATATAATCACCATAGAAAATGAAAATGGGAAATATTTGGTTAAACAAATAGCCGGAATTCTTGCAAGGCGTTGTATATCTTGGGCAAAACCAGGAGATATTTTAAAAGCTGGAGATAAAATCGGTGTAATAAAGTTTAGTTCTCAGGTTGACTTGCATATGCCAAAAAATGCTGAGATAAAAGTAAAGCAAGGTGACAAAGTTGTTTCAGGCATAACTGTTTTTGCAAATACAAACAAATAAAGGAAATTAATCATGGGCGAAAAAATGAAAAAAGGTATTTATATATTGCCTAGTCTTTTAACATGCGGGAATATGAGTTGTGGGTATTTGTCAATATTGTCATCTATAGATGGCGATTTTACTAGGGCTGCATGGTTTCTTGTTCTTGCTATAGCATTTGATATGGTTGATGGTAGAGTCGCGAGACTTACAAAAACAACAAGTGAATTTGGTGTTCAGTTAGACTCTTTTAGTGATTTAATTTCATTTGGTCTTGCTCCATCCATTATGATGTACCATCTTGTTTTAAACTCAATGGGAAAAGTCGGTATGGCTATAGCAATACTGTTTGTTTTGTGCGGTGCTTTAAGACTTGCAAAGTTTAATGTTCAGTCGCAAGATGAAGCAGTTCATAGTTCTTTTATGGGTCTTCCGACTCCTGCTTCAGCCGGACTTTTATTGTCTTTTGTTTTAAGTTACGAGCTTTTTGCAGATCCTGGACAATCTTTATCCTTCAAAACAATTCCTGTCTTAATGAAAAATATGCCTATCTTTTTTGAAACTATGCCTGTTGTAATGGTAATTTTGTCATTGTTAATGGTTTCTAATGTGCCTTATTATTCTTTTAAAAAAATGAAATTATCCAAACCTAAAACTTTCAGGCTTTTTGTTTTAGTTGTGCTGCTTTTATTTTTAATGATTGTTTTCCCACAGAATATAATTTTTGTATTGTTTAGCTTATACATTTTTTCAGGACTTCTCGGCATTGGAGTAAGATATTACAATGCACATAAAAAATAATATAGGAGTAGGAAATGGCAATAGAGCAACTTTTAATTTTGATTAAACCAGACGGAGTAAAGAAATCTTTAACAGGAAATATTTTAACGAAACTTTCCGAAGCAAGAATGGTTATTATTGGTTCAAAAACTCTTAAAGTTAGCAGAGAGTTGGCGCAGACTCATTACTATCAACTTAAAGATAAACCTTTTTTTGGCGAGCTTGTTGATTATATTCAAGGGAAAATATACGGCGAGCCTTATGATAGAGTCTTGGCTTTTGTATACCAGGGTGAAGATGCTATTGCTAGAATGAGAAAAATTGCAGGTGCAACAAACCCTGAAGAGGCAGATCCAGTATCAATCAGAGGAGCATATGGAAGAATAACCACAAAAGGCGTATACGAGAATGTTGTTCACTGTTCTTCTGATCCTTCAGAAGCTGAAAGAGAAATTAAGTTGTGGTTTAACCCTGAGGAAATTGTTAAACAAATATATCCTACAAAAAAGGTTGTTATAGAGAAAGAAGAAAAAGAAGATTGGGCGTAATTTTTAACTGCAGATAAAATTTATATAAAAACATCGTCAAGGCAATTGATTCTGCTTTGCGATGTTTTTTGTCAGGAAATTTTTCTTATTTTTTTGTAATAAGTTCTATTAGGGAGTGCTAAAATGTCAACGCCAATGGAAATGTTTGTAAAAGAAATGCAGAAACTTTTTCAACCGGACGAAGTTTATGTTATGAATGGGTCGCAAGAAGAAGTAGAAAAAATTACAGAAATTGCACAAAAATCTGAAGTTGATGGACGAATTGTTCTAAAGAAATTAAATGGCCAAGAATATCCGAATTCCTACTATCATCGTTCAAATCCTAATGATGTCGCGCGTACGGAACATCTAACATTTGTCTGTACTCCTACAAAAGAACAAGCCGGACCAAATAATAATTGGGTTGATCCAAAAGAAGCAAAAGAAAAGATGGACTATCTTTTTAAAGGAGCAATGAAAGGGAGGACAATGTATGTTATTCCTTTTGTTATGGGTACACCAAAATCAAAGTACGCTAAGAATGGTGTTCAAGTAACAGATTCCCTATATGTAGCTTTAAGTATGAGAGTTATGAGCAGAGTAGGTAAACAGGCTATTGAAAGAATTGGCACTTCTTATGATTTTTTTAGAGGAATCCATTCTATTGGCGATGTTAATCCGAATAGAAGATTTATAATGCATTTTCCTCAAGACAATCTTGTTATGAGCTTTGGTTCAGGATATGGCGGAAACGCTCTCCTTGGCAAAAAGTGTTATTCACTTAGAATAGGCTCATATTTAGGTTATCAGGAAGGTTGGCTTGCCGAACATATGATCATTATAGGCGTAGAAGCTCCAGACGGTAAGATAACATATTTCCTCGGAGCTTTTCCTTCAGCTTGTGGAAAGACAAATCTTGCTATGTTAGATCCTGTGTTTAAAGGTTACAGAGTCTGGACTTTAGGTGATGATATCGCTTGGATCAATGTTGGCGAAGATGGACAACTTTATGCTATTAACCCTGAGGCTGGCTTTTTTGGCGTTGCTGCGGGAACAGGTTTTAAGACAAACCCTAATATGATGAAAACACTTAAGAATAGTAAGTTTTTTCCAACATTATTTACAAATACTGCAGTTGATAACAGCAACAACACCCCTTGGTGGGAAGGTGTTTCAGATGAAGTGCCTTCAGATTTAACAGATTGGCAGGGCCGAAAGTATGATAAAAATTCTGGCACCCCTGCTGCACATCCAAATTCAAGATTTACAGTTTCAATTTATAATTGTCCTACTCTTTCACCTGAGATAGACAATCCCAAAGGTGTGCCGATTTCAGGAATAATTTTTGGTGGACGTAGAAAAAGTACAATACCACTTGTTTATGAAGCAAAAGATTGGAACAGCGGTGTATTTGCAGCTTCAATAATAGGTTCTGAAACAACTGCAGCTGCAAGTGGTCAAGTAGGGACAGTAAGAAGAGACCCTATGGCTATGCTTCCTTTCTGTGGTTACAATATGGGAGAGTATTTCAATCATTGGTTAAATATTGGCGAAAGAGCCAAAAAGCTTCCTAAAATATTTATGGTTAACTGGTTTAGGAAAGATGAAGATGGCAAATTTATGTGGCCAGGATACAGGGAAAACTCTAGAATTATAAAATGGATGATAGACAGAATTGAAGGGAAAACTGGTGTTAAAGAGTCTGAAATAGGGTTATTTCCGCAAGAAGGAGCCATAGATTTAAGTGGGTTAGATATAAAGAAAGAAACAATGGATAAGCTTCTTAGTGTAGATAAAGAAGACTGGAAAAAAGAAGTTTTAATGATAGAAGAATTCTATGCTAAGTTTGGCGATAAAATTCCTAAAGATTTAAGAGATTACCTAAAAGAACTTAAAGAGAAGATTGGAGTCTAGGATACTAAGATTATATTTTATTGCTAGAACCTGAGTTTATTATATATGAAACTCAGGTTCTAAATATATATAGGCTTTTGTTGCGTTGGTTTTGTTTTATAGTTAAAAATGATAAGATATCGCCATGAATAAAGATTTAACAGAGAAACCATTAAAAAGTAAATTGATATATAAAGGTAAGTTTGCAGAACTTTTTTGTGATAAAGTGCAGCTCCCAAATGGAAATGTTGCTTCAAGAGAATATATAAAGCATTCTGGTGCAGCGGCAGTTCTATCTTTTGTTGATAAAGAACGAATAATTTTTGTTAAGCAGTACAGATATGCTATAGGAGAAACAACTTACGAGATTCCTGCCGGTAAAATTGATACTGGGGAGACGCCTCTTGAATGCGTAACAAGGGAGTTAGAAGAAGAAACTGGCTATAAAGCCAAAAAGTTTGAACCATTGATTTCTTTTTATCCTACATCTGCTTTATCAACTGAATTGTTACATATTTTTTCTGCTTTTGAGCTTGAAATAGGCACATTAAAGCCTGATGAAGATGAATTTGTTGATACTGAAATTATAAGTTTTAAAGATGCGTTGGGTATGATAAAAGATGGTCGTATAAAAGATTCAAAAACCATAATATCATTGTTATATTTTGATAAATTGTCAAAATAATATTTTGCATTGTTTTAAAAGAGGCTTTATTATGAAGAGAAGCAGTTATTGCGGAGACGTTAGAGAAGGTAATATTGGCCAAGATATTATTGTATGCGGTTGGGTACATTCGCGTAGAGATCATGGCGGAGTAATTTTTGTTGATTTAAGAGATAGGGAAGGATTACTCCAAATTGTTTTTGAGCCTGAAAATAAAGAGATATTTAAAATAGCAGAAGGTTTAAGAAGCGAATATGTAATATCAGTGAAAGGATTATTAAGAAAAAGACCAAAAGGAACACTAAACCACAATATGCCTACAGGCTCTGTTGAGCTTGTAGCTACACAACTAGAGGTTTTAAATACTTGCCCAGGCCTTCCATTTGAAATATCTGATTATACAGAAACTTCAGAAGAATTGAGATTAAAATATAGATATTTAGACTTACGCCGTCCAAATTTTCAAAAAAACTTCATAATGCGCCACAAAGTTTCAAACGAAGTAAGAAACTTTTTAAATGATGAAGGTTTTTTAGAAATAGAAACGCCTTGTTTAACTAAATCTACACCTGAAGGTGCGAGAGATTTTTTGGTCCCTTCAAGACTTCATCATGAAAGTTTCTTTGCATTGCCGCAGTCTCCTCAACTTTTTAAACAGATTTTGATGGTTTCTGGTTTTGATAAATATTATCAAATAGCAAGATGTTTTAGAGATGAAGATTTACGCGCAGACAGGCAACTTGAATTTACGCAGATAGATCTTGAGATGTCTTTTGTTGAAGAAAACGATGTAATGGGCGTTATTGAGAGAATGCTTTCAAGAGTATTTAAGAACGTGTTAAATATCGAAATAAAAACGCCTTTTGAAAGAATGACTTATTCAGAAGCAATGCTTCGTTACGGCTCTGATAAACCTGATACAAGATTTGCAATGGAAATAAGGGATTTCTCAACAGAACTTAAAGATTGCGGATTTGGTGTTTTTTCATCTGTTATATCTAAAGGAGGTATTGTAAGAGGCTTATGTATCCCAAAAGGTATTTCTTTTTCAAGATCAGAAATTGACGAACTTACAAAATTTGTAGGAGAATATGGCGCTAAAGGTTTAGCGTGGATGAAAATTACTGAATCTGGCGCAGAATCTAACATAGTTAAATATTTTAAAGATGAAGAAATAAAAACAATAATATCAAAGCTTGGTGCTAATCCAGATGATTTAGTTGTTTTCCTTGCAGATGAAGAAAAAATTGTTGCTAAAGGTCTTGGCGCATTAAGACTTAAAATGGGTAAAGATCTTAGCCTTATAGACAAGTCTAAATTTAATTTCTTATGGGTTGTAGATTTTCCTCTTATGGAATGGGATAAAGAAGAGCAGAAATGGCAGGCATTACATCACCCGTTTACTTCACCTCAAGATACAGCTTCGCTAAACAAAGAAAATGCTGGGACCGTAAAAGCTAAAGCTTATGATGTTATTTTGAATGGTGTTGAACTTGGCGGAGGTTCTATAAGAATACATAGAAGTGACATTCAAAAGAAAATTTTTGATATTCTAAATATTTCAGATAAATCTGCAAAAGAGAAATTTGGTTTTTTGCTTGACGCGTTGGCATATGGCGCACCTCCCCACGGAGGATTTGCTTTGGGTTTTGACAGGATGTGCGCGTTGATGGCTGGAGAAGACTCTATAAGAGAAGTAATAGCATTTCCTAAGACTCAAAAAGCCTTTGATCCTCTTTCAAATTCCCCAGCTCCGGTAAGCGAAAAACAGCTTAAAGAATTAGGTGTGCGAGTTGTTATCAAACAAGCAAAGGCTTAATTTTGTTTCGCAATACAGTGCAGAGGAATAAATGAATAATTTATTTAATAGTGTAAAGTCATGGACAAGATCTGTTCTCTTAAAAGTTGCTAGGAATTTTAAAACTTATGACTATTCCAAGGGACCTGTCATAAGGGAATCAAAAAGCTTATTCCATAGAGAAATAAAAATACCTGTATTCATTTCTTTCTTATTTACAATAGCAGTTATTTACATCATGCTTATAATGGGCGTTGGTATAAGCTCAAAAGTAATTGTTGCAGCGGCTATTTTCACTTCTGCAGTTATCGTTTTTTTTATAGCCCAAATTCAAAATAGAGAAAAAGTTATTTTAGGGGATAATGATGCAGTTGTTTTAATGTGTATGCTCTTTATAACTTCTCTTTTAACTTTTCAGATTGCAAAAGAATATTTATCTCCTTTTGCATCTCCAGTTTCTGCATTTTCAATTATGGCGGCAATGCTATTGTCGTCAAGGTTAGGCGGGGTATATGCTGTATGTTTAAGTTTATATGCAGCATTTCTAAATGGTATGCGCTTTGACGTTTTTCTCACAATGCTTGGAGGCGCAATTTTTGTAGTCGGAAATGTACATGCAATTCGTAAGAGATCTGATTTTATAAATGTTGGTGTTAAGACTGTTATTGCCAATATGGCGTTGTTATTTATGTTCTATTTTGTTGGCAATTATGATGTTTCTCAATTTAAATACAATCTTTTCTATAGTGTTTTAAATGGAATTTTTTCTATAGTTATTTTATTAGCTTTTATGCCTTTATTTGAAAAGATTTTTTCAAGAACTACAAATATAAAGCTAATAGAACTTTCAGATTTTAATAATTCTTTGCTTAAAAGGCTTATGCTTGAAGCGCCAGGTACTTATCATCATTCAATTATGACTGCCGATATTTCTGAACAATCGGCAAATGTTTTGGGTGAAAATTCGCTTTTAGCAAGGATAGGTTCTTATTATCATGATATAGGAAAACTGAAGAACCCTTTATACTTTATAGAAAATCAGACTCCTGGGTATAACCCTCATGATAATTTGAATCCTGAGATGTCGCGACTCATTCTAATATCACATGTTAAAGAAGGTGTTGTTCTTGCAAAAAAATATAATGTAGATAATGAAATAATAAATATAATAGAACAACATCATGGTACGACTATCATGCATGCTTTTTATCATAGATCTTTAGAATCCGGATTGCATACTGAGATAGAGAACTTCAGATATCCAGGACCAAAGCCAGCTACAAAAATTGCTGCAATAATAATGCTGGCTGATTCTTGCGAAGCGGCATGTCGTAGTATAGATGAGCCTACGTCCGCGAGAATAAAAGATATGGTTGAAAAAATAATAAATAATAAATTTATAGATGGACAGTTTTCCGCATGTCCAATAACATTAAAAGACTTAGAACTAATGAAAGATAGTATTATTTCAACTATTATGAGTATATATCATGCGCGAATTGAATACAAATAAAAATTTCGTAGATTTTATTAACTTTCCAAAAGAATATATTGAAACTTTAAAACAAGCAGCAGAGCTTGCTTTAAAATCTGAAAAAAAGAAAAAGTATCAAATAAATTTTATAATGGTAAGTGATGAGGAGATAAAAAAATTGAACATAGAGTACAGAGAAGTAAGACGCATAACAGACATTATATCTTTTTTAATAATCCCTGAATTTTTTGCAGGAGATATATACATATCAAGAAAACGTACTCAAAAACAGGCAAAAAAATATGGGAACAGCTGGCAGCAGGAATTGGCATATCTTGTTATACACGGTGTACTACATCTTTGCGGATACACTGATTACGACGTTGAAAATAAATCTAAAATGTTTGCAAAACAGGATAAAATATTCCAATGTCTATTTTCGCAAGCATAGTTGTGTTTGTTTTTCTTTTAATTGTTTCAGCTTGGATATCTGCAGCTGAAATAGGCATTACAAGTTTGTCCAAGTATAGAATCAAAAAACTTATAGTCCAAAGTCCTAGTATTTCTAAACATTTATTGTCTTGGCTTGAACAGCCTTATTATCTTCTTACAATTATTCTTAGTGTAAATACTATAGCTGATATTTTGACAAGTTTTGTCTCAGCATATTTTATGACTAAATTGCTGTACATGGTCAATAGAAATATTGTTGATATTCTTACCTGGATTATAACGTCTTCTGTTATTTTAGTATTTGGGGAACTTGTTCCAAAATTTTATGCCAGATCAAACTCTGAGAAAATTACTGTTATGTCGGTACCTATCCTTTCTAAAATAGACAAAATGTTAAAACCATTTATATATCCATTTATTAAAATCACAGAATTTTTATCTCCAAAAGGTGAAGCTGTTGGGAAACATTCTTATGCTCTAAGCGAAGAAGAAGTCAAGATTCTCCTTTCAGAAGGAGGATATAGTGGAGAAATAGATAAAGAAACTGGAGTTATGCTTGAAAGAGTTTTATGTTTTGGAGAGTTATTAGTAAAAAAAATAATGATTCCGTTTGAAGATATAGACTCAGTAGATTTATCTTTAGAAGATGAAGAATTTTTGGATATAGCTGTCGAAACTTCAAGAAGCAGAATTCCTGTTTATCTTAAATCAAAAGACAATATTATAGGATATGTACATATAAAAGACGTTTTAGAATTGTGGCAAGAAAATAAGGGGCATTTTATACGCTCGCTTGTTAAAGAACCATATTATATAAGTGAAGAACAGAAAGTAAATGAATTGTTAAAAAACTTTCAAAGCGGGAAAACCCATATAGCTTTTGTAAAAGATAAAAATGGCAATATAACAGGTATGGTTACTCTTGAAGATATATTAGAAGAAGTTGTCGGAGAAATTCTTGATGAGTACGATTACGAACCATGATACTTATTATATTTAAAATTATTTTTTTCTTTGTTTTATTATTAATGCTTGCTTTTTTTAGCGGTTCTGAAACTGCTGTTACAAGCTTATCTGCATCTTTTTTGAGAAAGGTAAAAGAAAGAGGAATAAAATATTCAAAAATTGTAACTTTTTGGGAAAATAACGATCAAGAGGTTATGACAGCTATGATAATTGGGATAAACTTGTCTATAGTAGGTATGAGTATTGTTCTCTCATCTCTTGCGATTGATATTTCAGAGTATTACAAAATAAATACCGACATTTTAAATTTTGCTTTCCCAATTCTTTCAATATTGTTAGCGCTAACTATAGGCAATATTTTTCCAAAAACCATAGCAAGATATAACTCTGAAAAGTGGGGAATATTTGTTTTACCTATGATAATAAAATTTGCATCACTTTTTAGAATTATAATTAATTACTTATTGAAAGTTTCAAATAAAATAATGAAAACATTTTTTAGGCGCAATGAAAGTGGACACATCAAAGCCGATGAAATAGACTTTTTATTATCAAATGAAAACACTTCCCCTCTTTCATACGAAGCTAGAGAACTTGTAAGCAATATAATGGATTTTAAGAATATGAAAGTATCTCAAGTGATGATGCCTGTATCAGAAATTTTTGCTGTAGACACAGATATGTCTAAAGAAGAGATGATCAAAAAGATTATTAACACAAAGTATTCAAGAGTTCCAATATACAGCAAAGATATAAGTAATATAATAGGAATAATATATGCAAAAGATTTGGCAGTTGCTTGGCGCAATTGTGGCATTATAGTTATTGAAGATTTAATACGTCCTGTATATTTTGCTCCTGAAAATTCAAAGATCAGCAAAGTTCTTAAAGAATTTAAAACAGATAGGCATCATATAGCCATAGTAGTAGACGAGTTTGGCTATACTGTAGGTCTTGTTTCAATAGAAGACTTATTAGAGGAAATTGTAGGAGATGTTTGGGATGAACATGATTTTAGAGAAAAAACTATAATCCCAACTAAAGGAAGCAAATATATTATACAAGCATATGAGTCAATAACAAATGTTAACGATAAATTGGGTATTGATATTCCAGAAGGGAACTATTCAACAGTTAATGGCTGGATTTTAGAAATATTTGGTAGAATCCCTCAAGAGAGAGAGAAAATTAACTGGAATGGATATTCAATAGAAATACAAGACGCTGATTCTAAAAAAGTAAAGAGAATAGTTTTAAAAAAATGTATTACACAATAAATGGTCTTGTTCTTAACTCCAAAATTCAAGGGGAATATGACAAGCTTGTCACAATTTACTCTTACCAGTGGGGTAAAATTCAAGCTGTTGTTCCAAGCGCAAAAAAAATAGCTGCAAGACTTTCTTCCGCTACAGAACCTCTTACAGAAAGTGAGTTTCATGTTTTTAATAGCCATCAATCAATAAGGCCAAAAATCACAGGTGCAAGTATCGTTAACAATAATACAACACTAAAAAAAGATTTTATGCGTAATTTATATGCACTATATGCATGCGAAGTAAGTGATAAATTGGCACCTTTTTACCTTGGAAATGTCCAGAAATATGATTTGATAGTAAGAATTTGGGAAATACTTGGAAGCTGCAGATATCCAAAGAGAGCTTTAATTGCATTTATATTGCGATTTTTAAAGCTTTCTGGGTATTCGTTTACAGACTATATAAAAAACAACAAGACTTTTATTGATAGAAATATAATTATGGATATAAAAAAACTCTCAAGCTGTTCTGGTAACGATGTAGATGCTTTCACTGAAATAGAAGACGACAAAGTTTGGAATTATATTGAATCTTATCTAATCAATTACATACGTCACCCTGTTACAAGTATTTTTTTTCACAAACTAAACGTTAAATCTTAATATCTAACTTATCATGAGAGGCCACAAGAAACTATTTAAGAATAAAAAGGCACTTAGAAGGGGAGAATATAAGCAATAAATTCAAGAAAAAAGGAAAGTTATATGTATAACAAATCAATTAGTATTAATACCTACAAATAAATTGACAATATTTACTTAAAGTTAATATACTTCTTATTGCTTAGTTTACAAATGTAATGAAATAAAGTGCAAAAATATAGATATTTAGTTTTTTTTGGTCTATAAAATTTATATAAATAAAAAATGTCTATGAAAAATCTCAAAAAATACATAGTTTTGGCATTTTTTGCTAAGGAGGATATAGGATGTTTAGTGCAGGAGACACAGCTTTTATTATCATTTGTACAGCGTTAGTTATTCTTATGACGCCAGGACTTGCATTTTTTTATGGTGGTATGGGACGTAGAAAGAATATGGTCAACAACTTAATGAACTCAGCCTTTATAATGGGTTTGGGAGTAGTTTTGTATATGTTGATAGGGTATTCTTTATCTTTTGGTGAAAGTATCAATCCTTTTATAGGCTCTTTAAAAAATTTATGCCTTTTTGGAATAAACGCAGATTCTCTTTTTGGTTCAATTCCAACTTTTGCTTTTGTTGCATTTCAAATGGCTTTTGCTATTATAACACCTGCTATCATCACTGGTTCTGTAGCAGGAAGAATGAGATTTAAAGCACTGTTTCTTTTTGTAGCTTTATGGTCCGTATTTGTGTATTATCCTTTGGCACATATGGTCTGGGGTGGTGGATTAATAGGTGGTACTATAGGTGCTTTAGACTTTGCTGGTGGCGATGTTGTACACATAAGTTCAGGAACTACTGGTTTAGTCCTTGCTATTTTGCTTGGCAAAAGAGTAGATTATATGCAAGTTTCCTATAGAATGCATAGTATCCCATTTGTTTTCTTGGGTATGGGATTATTGCTATTTGGATGGTTTGGTTTTAACTCTGGGAGTGCTCTTGCTGCAAACGGTCTTGCAGCTCATGCGTTTATAGCAACAGCTGTGGCTTCTTCTGCAGGAATGTTAGTTTGGATTTTATTGGATATAATTAAAACTGGAAAAAGTACTCTTATAGGTGTATGTACTGGTGTTATAGCAGGATTAGTCGGCATTACGCCTGCAGCTGGATTTGTTGATATATGGGCAGCTTTAATAATAGGGTTGACAGTAAGTCCTGTTTGTTATTGTGGGATAGCTCTTATTAAAAGAGTGTTTAAAATTGATGATGCTTTGGATGCTTTCGGTTGTCATGGTATAGGTGGTGTTTGGGGAGGAATACTTACAGGGGTTTTTGTAAATCCATCAATTAATGGCGGACAACCGGGACTTATTTATGGTGAATTTGCTCAGTTTTTTGCCCAAATTGAAGGGATACTTATAACATTTGTAATTGTTATATTAGGGACTTTAATTTGTGCAGGTATTGTTAAACAGTTGACGCCTTTAAGAGTTAGTAGAAGAGAAGAATTGATAGGTCTAGATATATCCGAGCATGGAGAGAGTGCGTATCCATCATTTACAGGATTGGATTAGTATATGTTATAATATGCGGAGGAAGAATATATGATAAAAATTGAAGCTATAGTTAGAGAAGAAAAATTAGAAGATATAAAAGAAGCACTTGCTAAAATAGAGGTTAATGGTGTTACTGTTTCGCAAGTTATGGGTTGTGGAAAACAGAAGGGCTATCAAGAGCTTGTACGCGGTATGGAAGTAAGTATTACTATGCTCCCAAAAATTAAATTTGAAATTATAGTATCTTGCGAAGAATGGGAGCAAAAGACTATAAAAGCTATACAAGAAGCAGCTTTTACAGGCAACCCTGGCGATGGCAAAATATTCAGTTACGATTTGCGAAATGTTATGAGAGTGCGTACTAAAGAAATAGGTACTGCGGCTATAAACTAGCATTGAGTATTTATTTTATATAACTTTTATGTCAACTTGTATTATGCAAATGCATGGTACAAGTTGCCTTATTCTTAAGAATGATAATTATTTCTAAAGAGGAATGATAATGGCTAATTATTCAAAAGATCTTTTTTCATCAAGGTGGGGGTTTATTTTTGCTGCGGCAGGTTCTGCTATAGGTATGGGTAATATTTGGTTGTTCCCTTATAGAGCTGGCGAGCTTGGAGGTTTTGCATTTTTGATTGCCTATATTATTTGCGTTTTTGTTTTAGGGGTAATAGCTGTTATTGGTGAAATAACTTTTGGCAGGCTTACAGGCAAAGGCCCTATGGGAGCTTTTAAAAAAGCTTTAAGGTTAAGTGGTGGTCATAATAAAGCAGGTGAATTAATAGGTTGGATTCCTGTTGTAGTAATCTTTATTATTAGTCTTGGATATGCTGTTGTAGTTGCTTGGGTTTTGCGCTTTCTTGCTGCTTCTGTGACTGGAGCGGCTTTTTCTGCTCCTAACAGTATTGTTTACTTTGAATCAATTTCTAGTAATGGTGTTGCTGTTTGGATTATTTTAACACTTTTTCTGGTAGGACTCGCCATGCTTGGCGGTGTAGAAAAAGGTATTGAGAAATTAAATAAATTTATGATGCCTGCTTTTTTTATATTATTTTTTTTCTTAGTTATAAAAGTAGCTTTCCTTCCAGGAGCTATAGAAGGTTATAAATTTATGTTTGTACCTAAAACTGATATGCTTTTCAATCCAAGAACTTGGATTTTGGCTTTAGGTCAATCTTTTTATTCTCTTTCTATTTTAGGATCAATACTTATAGTATATGGTTCTTACGCTAGAAAAAGTGAAGATATTGTATATTCAGCAAAAAGTGTTGCTATTTTAAGTACGCTTGCTTCAATATTTGCTTCTTTGGCAATAATACCAGCAATATTTTCTTTTGGAAAAAATTTAAATTCAGGGCCTTCTCTAATGTTTATTACAATCCCTGATATTTTTAAGACTATGCCCATGGGACAGCTTTGTATGCTAATCTTTTTTATAGCTGTTTTTTTTGCAGCTATAACATCGCTTATAAGTATAATTGAAGTTATAGTAGAAGCTCTGCAAAGTAAGTTCAAAATGAGTCGTTTGAATGCTGTTTTGATTGCAGTAATAATAGCTTCTATTTTCAGTACTCTTGCTGATGGGCATATAGATGGGTTAATGGACATTTTACAGATTCATTTAGTTCCATTTTGTGCTCTCATAACAGGCATTTTCGTTTTTTGGATTTTACCGTTAAATAGAGTTATAAAAGAAATCCAAAGTGGTCGTTCTACTATGGTTAGTAAATGGCTTATATCAGTTGGGCGCTATGTTTTTTGTGGACTTGTAATTGTAATTTATATATTTAATTTGCTTCATTTAGGCTAAAAAATATTTACAAACAAATACCGCGAAAGTTTTTTTCTACAGCTTTTACGGTATTTGTTGTTTATGTATATGTTTATGGTATTAAATTAAATCATCATCATTTCTTAATCATTTTAATCTTCCAAGTCTTTAGTATTCTTGTTCATTAGCCATACGTTCCAATCCTAAAATTCACTAATACTATCCCTATCAGATAGGGAGACATTGTCTCTCTTGCATGGAAGTTTTGATTTTTTCCCTTCGGCAATAAAACGTTCCCACCTATCAATCTTTTCTAGCTCTAGATTAGACTGTTGCTCAATCTCTTTTGCAGTAGGCCTACGTTTCTTGTCAGAATAAAATTTTGGGATACGTGACTTAATGGAAGTGACATTACCATCACTCCTTGATCTTTGGAGTTTCCTTCTTCCTTGGGCAACAGGCTCTCTATCAAGTGATTCTAGTTCTGGCGCTTCTCTTAGTGCTGTTCTTGTTTGATCTGGAGAAAGGTGGTTTATAGGAGTTAATAGGATTACAGGTACAACAGGTACAGCTGGTTCCACCATATTACTTCTTTTTTTAACTGATGGTTTTTTGCCTGTTTGTTGTACATGAACAACTCCAGCTGGAGCACTTTTAGCACGACGTTTCAATTTAGCATGTGCTTTATCTTGTCTCTCCTGAACTATTCTTACTGATTCTTCGTAAGAGTATTGTCTTCTTGCGCAAACTTGCTCCATTCTTTTTTTTACGATTTGAGCGTTCCTGTTCATCAATCTCATCTTTTCTTGCGTCGTAATAGCATTGGAAAGTGAGACACAATTTCCAATTATCGCAGATGCCAGTGTGAAGGCGACTAAACTTTTCTTCATAACAAACTATACTCCTTTTTAAATAAAATTTGGTTATCATAACCATAGATATATTGTAAGAAAAGGATAAGAAATTTTTGAGTAGTTTTTGTGAATAAAATGTAAATCGATATTTAGATCATACCTATGAGGTGAATTTAAAGTAATGTGGTGCTTCAATAATCCCGCCACCTAAAACTACATTGTCTTTATAAAATACAGCGCTTTGCCCTGCTGTGATTGACATCTGTGGCTTTTCAAATTCCACTCTGGCTTTGTCAATTCCTATAGGTGTTATAAAAGCTTTTGCAGGAGTATGTTGTTGGCGTATTTTTACGCTTACTTCAATAGGTGCTTTTGGTATAGGAATAGAACTCCATGCTACTTTTTTTGTCATAAGAGTTAAAAAGTACAAGTCTTCTTTAGTTCCAACAATTACAACATTTTTTTTAGCTAATATATTTATAACGTATAAAGGTTCTTTTGTTCCACCTGAAAGACCTAATCCTTTGCGTTTCCCTATAGTGTAATTCCATATTCCATTATGTTTTCCTAAAACTTCTCCTCTTTTATCTACAATATCTCCTGGTTTTGATGGGAATTGTAAAATATCATTATAATCTCCACAATAAAAATCTTGACTGTCTGGTTTTTCAGCTACAGGAAGTTGTATCTTTTTTGCTATTTCTCTGACTTGTTCTTTTGTAAGTTCTCCAAGAGGGAAGATAGTTTCAGAGAGAATTTTTTGATTCAATCTATACAAAAAATAGGTTTGATCTTTTGCTTGATCTTTTGCCTTGCATAGCTGATACATACTTAAGGAATTGTTGAATATAATATTTGCATAATGGCCGGTAGCAAATTTATCAAAAGTTATTCCATTTTTTCTTGCTGTTAATGGAAGAACTCCAAACTTAATATAGGCGTTACACCATACACATGGGTTTGGGGTGCGTCCTTCTTTGTACTCATTTCTAAAATTGTCAATAACAACTTTTTTGTATTCTTCTCTACAATCTAAAATTTGTACAGGTATTTTAAGGACGTCACCTACTTTGTGAACTGCTGCAATATCTTCATCTTCAGGGCCTAAGCATGCGTCAACACTTTTGTCCTGTGGAGCTGGAATAGAATCGTCCCATATAGACATCATTACACCTATTACTTCGTGACCTTGTTCTTTTAATAAATATGCGGTTACTGCTGAATCAACACCACCGCTTAAGCCTGCTAATACTTTCATTTTCTTGTCCTTTAGCTTTTTTACAAAGATTAATTGGTTATCCTGCGGCATCCTTTATTTTTTGCAATGTGTCTATTTATAGATTTAATTTTATTTTCTATACAAAATCTGCAATGTTGAGGAGAATCCCCAAGGCATATTTTCCCAGGATAAATTTCATAATGTCTTCTATATTCTGTTTCCGTGGCGTTTGGCATAACGACATTTGCTCCACACTGTAGTGCTATCAAGCGTCCGTTTGGATTTAGTGTTTCCATAGCTGTTGTTGCAGGGATATTTATGTCTGGCATAAGAAGTCTCAATATTGCCATAACTTTGAGCGACAAATCAAATGAATTACATATAGATTTTTCAATAGGTGTATCTGGATGGTAAATAAAAGGACCAATACCTGCCATATCAACAGGTATAGACTTGAGGAAAACTATATCTTTAGCTATACTTTCCAATGTTTGACCGGGAAGACCAACCATTATTCCTGAACCTATTTCATAACCTAGATTTTTTATATTCTCTAAGCATTCCATTCTATTTTTTAAACTCATAGATGGATCAAGTCTGTTGTAAAGCATTTCATCTGTTGTCTCTATTCGCAACAAGTATCTATCTGCGCCTGCCTTACGATAAGCATTATACTCTTCAAAAGTTTTTTCACCAATGCTTAACGTAACCGCAACATCAAATTTTTTTATTTCAAAAATCATTTTTGACATTATATCTACAGTATAATATAAATCTTCTCCTGACTGTAAAACAATTGTTTTATAACCATAGTTTGCTACTTTTTTTGCCAAATTTATTATTTCTTGTGGGGCTAGACGATATCTTATTATTTTTGTATTATCTTTTCTAAGACCGCAGTATAAACAATTTTGCTTGCAGTAGTTTGAAAACTCTATTAAAGCGCGTAAATGTACTTCATCGCCGACATATTTTTTTCTTATTTTGTCTGCTGCAGAAAAAAGCTCATCGTTTTTTTCTGTTTTTAAAAGGTATAATATTTCTCTTTCATTTAAATAATGAAGTTCAATTGCTTTTTCTAGTATAAAATTGATATCATTTAGCATATTGTAATTTTATCAAAAATTGTCGCCTTCAGCCACTTTGACTCTGGCCTATACATTCTTTTAAGTTACTACTTAACTGATCTGCGAATGTAAGAAAAGTAAAGCATAAAATTATTGTAAATAGTTTTTATAACAATTAGTCATAATTAAATCTGAAAGAAGTTTTTATGAAAACAAAATTGTATGCTGCTGCGATGATTTTTGGTTTTTATAGTAATGTCTTTGCAGTTGATGTCAACAATTCTTCGGATTTTTCATCAACTTTTAATGATGGGAGTATAAATACAATAACAGTTCAAAAGGATATAACGCTAGATCCAGTTAACCAAAGGACTAATACAATTTCTATTTTTGGAGCTACAGGAAATGAAAGACTTACTGTAGCTGCAAATTTTTTAAAATTTGGTTCAAACTGGAATGATGACTTAGACGTTACAATATCATCGCTAACATTTTCTCAAGGAACAAACGGTAGCATTGAATTAATTGGAGATGGTATTGGTGAACATAACTTTCAACTCAACAGCTTGGTATTTATAGGTGATGTATCAGGTTCTAGCGGTGGAGCAGTTTATTTGCATGCTCAAACAACAGGTAATCTTCCAAAAGACAACTTTTTTTCTTTGAACAATTCTATGTTTACCAAAAACTCTGCTTTATCAGGCGGGGCTGTGTACATGGCATCAAACGATTCACAAAAGCCTATTTCTTTTACAATTACAATTGGATCGTTTTCCAAAAACAACGCTTTAGAAGGAAATGGCGGAGCAGTTTATAACTATGTTAATGGTGGATTAAATGTAGGAAATTCATACGCAATTGTTGGAGATAATCTGTTTTCAAACAATTCTGCTTCAGGAAATGGTGGAGCTATTTCCAATCATACTTCTAACGCTCATATGGGAGTAAATACTTTTACAGAGTACGGACAGTTTGAAAATAATTTAGCAGGAAATGGCGGGGCTATTTCTAATGAAGTTGAAGGTGGCGATACCGATAATTCATTTTCTATTTCTGGTGTTTTTAGTGGTAACAGTGCATCTGATTGTGGAGGAGCTATATACAGCTGTGTAGGGAAAAATGGGAATGCTCCTTATGGCGGTACCAATGTATATAATATAAGCGGTACTTTTAGTGACAATATAGCTACAAATTCAGGTGGAGCTATCTATAACTACATAAATAAAGGAAGCTCTTCAGGAACTATATCTCTATTTGGAAGTTTATCTGGTAACACTGCATTTTTAAACGGTGGTGCTATTTATAATTATTCTGATCTTGATCTATATATATCAAGTGGCACTACATTCCAAACTAACAGTGCATCTTTAGGTGGTGCAATATATAATGCTAAGGGGAATATACATTTGGTTTCTTTAGACGTAAATGGGGATGGAAGTGGAGATATAAAGTTTTCAGGAAATACGGCTTCGTCTCAAGGAGATGATATTTTTATTGATTTAGGAGCAACCTTATATTTTGATGGAAATCTTGGGACAGTTTACCTTGGTGGTGGAATAGCAGGTACTGGTATAATAACTAAAGATGGTACTGGAAAGGTATACCTTGCAAATACAAGTAATAGCTCTCAATTTAAAGGGTTGTTCACCCAGACTGCTGGAGAAACCCAAGTGGAAGGCATAATGTTTGGTGGTAGTAATAACATATATTCTAGTATTCTAAAAGTATGTTCCACAGAAAGTTATGTTACTTACAATGTAAATTTATTTAACAATGCTACATTAAACCATTGGACCAGAAATTTAACACTTACAAATATTTATCCTGGTATATCAAATGGACCAGGTTTAACTTTTAGTGGCAATGGTGCTACTGCAAATTTTTGGAGTGGAATACCAGGTTCTGAAGGCTTTGTTCCTGCAAACTATAGTCTTTCAAAAATAGATAATGATAGTGTAAATACGATAAATTTTAATAACAGTGTTGTAAGATTGCAAGATAGAGACTATCGTGGGATGACCATTTATGCTTTCACTAATTCAGTAATAGATCTGTATTCTTCTTCTTCAACCGTGTCTGAATACACTTTTGACAGTTTAAGTGTTACCAATGCATCTTTGAGATTCAAAGTGGTCAATAGTGCAGATTCAATTATAACATCTGATACTTTGTATGTTAGTAGTCCAACTACACCTGGAGCTACTATAGCAATTGATAAAATATACTTAATGGGGGATGATCCGTCTTATCAGCCCATTATTGGTACAACTGTAACTGTTTTGACATGTCAAGACGTAGACAATCCACTTAAATTTGTTAGTGCAAGAATAGAACAGTCTGTCGCTAATACAAACTTTGCATATATAATAACTACTACTGAAGACAATTTTGGAATTTATTTCTCAACCTATTGTCCATCTACAAATGTTACATTAGATATGATAAATATGAACATTTCCTCTGTTTCGGATGCAAGATCATTTCAGATATGTTCAGACTCAATATATAACAATGGTAGTTCTTTACATCAGATGGCAAGTGGTACATTCTCAGTATTTGGGCATGATAGAAACACATCTGTTCTCTCGGGGATAAGTACTGTTACCTCACAATCGGGGTCCATATTTAAAATTTATGGAGATGAAACTGCTATATTTTCCTTGGAAGATTTGACTGTTCAAGATGCATATGCTGCAAGTATTGGCGGCTATGTGGATGAAGATGAGGTAGGCAATGGAGCTGTTTTAAAGCTTTTAAACATATCTACTGTAAGCATTTATAATATTATTATTGAACGCAGTAGTGCTGCATGTAGCGGTGGAGCTATATATCAGAATGATGGATTCCTTACTATTAATAATGTTGAGTTTAGAGGAAATGCTGCTGGATTGAATGGAGGTGCTATTGATCATGAAGGTGGAGTCTTATCTGTGTCTGCATCTGAATTTAGTAATAATTTTGCAGTTTCAAGTGGTGGTGCAATATGTAATAATAATGGTTCAATTTCTATAGGAGCAAATATCTTAGGTCCTATTTTTTTTGTAAATAACTCTGCTGGATTAATTGGGGGTGCTATTTATAACGATACAAATGGTCAAATAGATCTAGTTTCTGGACTATCTTCAGATATACTATTTGAAAATAATTATGCACAAGGACACGCAAACGATATTTACAATGATGGGACTATAAATATTGATGGACAAGCAGGGAATGTGAACATAACAGGAGGAATACGCGGTAACATTTCTGCTCAGATAACAAAAAATAATAGTGGAGATTTAACATTAGCCGCAAATAGTGATAATTCAAACTATATAGGTAATTTTACACAAACAGATGGTAATACAAATGTTTACGGGAAGTTTTTTGGAGGTAAAAGTGTAATTAATGGAGGTTTTTTAAATTGGCATGCAGCCAATCATGGTGCAAAGAGTACTTCTTCAATAATAAATATTAATAATGGTACATTAGAAATCTCTGGGGTAGGTTCATTTTTATCGTTAAATAACGATGATGATATGATATCTCCAGAATCTATAGTTATAATAGATGAAGATGGTGAACTTAATATAAACGCTGATGGTGCCAATTTAAATATCGATGGAGTTGATACTTGGTTAGGAACAGTAACTCTTTATAAGGGCAATTTGAGATTAGACGGTATCAAAAATTCAACCTCAAGTATATATATACAAGCTGGAGGAACCTTATTGGTAACCAATAGTTCGGAGCTTACTCTTAATTCTCGAGGAGGTATTTCAGGAGGAGTTATAACCATAGATGAGTACTCTACAATAAAACAAAGAGGCGGTAGTATATTTGGGACTAGCCTAACAATAGATAATTATTCTTCAATTGATACCAAATCTGGGCATATTATAAGCAATAGATTCAGTGGGGATTTTAACGTTGGTTCAGAAGCGATTTTTTATATAGATATAAATGCTAAAACAAAAGAAGCCGACAACTATAATTTTGGTGGTAGAATTAAAGCTATGCCATTGAGAGCGACTAAAAGTATTATTGAAGTTTTTGATTTTAATCTTATAGATGGTTCTCCTGAAGATAGCAAGTTTATAGTACAAGTTTTTAGTGCAGATGGTGGAATAGACCCCGATGTTTCCTTTGTTGTTGGTAAAGATAAAGTAAACACTGCAATAGGCGTTTATAATTTTTCATCTTTAGGTGATGGGAGTTATATGTTAGTCTTAGATTTTGAGCAGATTAACGACCCTGTGTATAGAGATCCAGTTGCTAAGATTGCAATGCTTAATAACCAACTTATGGCGAATAACACTTTGTTTGACCATATATTTTTAGATAAAAATAAACTCTTGGAAGATGATGGTGGAAAAAATTTATGGGTTAAAACATATGGTGGCTATGAAGAGATGTCACTAACTAATGATATTGACGTAAAGAGCGAAATATATGGTTTGATATCAGGACTTGAGTTACTTATCTTAGATTTAGGCGACGATTGGAAGTTTATGCCAACTGTTTATCTAGGGTGCAGTGGCGGAAATCAAAAATATTCAGGCGTTAACATGAACCAAACAGCATTTCAGCTTGGCGCCATAGGAACATTTACTAAAAATAAAGTTGTTGCCTCAGGTCTTTTATATGGTGGTAGTTATGATAACAATATGTCTATGGAAAGCAAAAAAGACTCTTTAAGTAACTGGTTTTTTGGAATTGCTGCAAAATGTGCCTATAATCTAGATATAGACTTTACTCAGACTATAGGTATAACTTTACAGCCTAACTTTTTAACCTCTTTTAACCTTTATGGAGATACTAAATGGAATTCAGGATATGGTCAGATCAACATGAATTCAGGTTATTTAAAAGGGTTGAATGTGGCACCTGGAATAAATTTTATTTACAATAGAAACACATGGAATGCATATATTAAAACAATGTACATGCACAATATAGACAATCATGTTGATACAAAAGCAGGGAATGTTAATCTTTCTGATATTTCTTCAAATCCAGGATACTTTGAGTATGGTATAGGAGGCTTTGTGCAGGTTACAGATAGGTTGTCTGTAAATGGAGGGTTAACTTCACAAACAGGCGCCAAAGCTGACATAGGACTCAAGTTATGTGCGAATTTTGAATTTTAGAATGAATGTTAATTCAAAATGGACTTGTTTTTCTGTTAAAAATAAATACCTTTAACTAGCTCTTTCCTTGATTATTTTACACCTCAGGAAATTCTTAATTCTACTGTTGCATTAGCATCTTGAATTTGCAATTTTTTTTAGCATAACGATATTAACTATGCTATAATTGTTTATGGTAAGCGTTAAGAATACATGGAGTATGAAATGAAAAATTTAGTTTTGGCGGTTGCATTGTGTTGTTCTTTTGGAGTTGGCATCGCTTCTGCGGATGTTTGAGGAAAAATATTGGGAGGACAATAGAAAGCTTGGAAAGATATGGAGAGGGAAAGTACTAATGTACTCATATAAAGAGAGAAAGTAGTATTCAATGAAGGGCAAATTAAAAATAGAATCTAGGGAAGGTATAGGAATAGACTTTATACTCAGTTAAGAAAGCGGCGTAAGAATTAAATAATTAAGAAATTAAGTTTGTTGGTTTTAGAATGAGATAATATGACCAAAGCAAGAAAAGCAATGATTTTATTTTCTGGTGGTTTAGATTCCACAACAGTTTTATATTATGCAATGTATAAAAGATATAATTGTACATGTTTATTGTTTGACTATGGCCAAAAACATAAAAAAGAACTTCGCTCTGCAATAAAAATTGTAAAATCTGTTAATGCTAAACATTCAATTGTAAGAATAAGTCTTCCTTGGTCTAAGGATGTTTTAACTAATAAAGATAAAAAAGTTCCTGTTCATAGAATTTTGTCTAAATCAATTCCATCAACTTATGTCCCAGGAAGAAACACTTTGTTTTTATCCTATGCATTGTCTTATGCACAGGCAATAAATGCAGAAGCAATTTTTATTGGTGTTAATGCTGTAGATTTTTCAAATTATCCTGACTGCACGCCGGACTTTATAAAAGCATACAACAATGTGTTAAAGGCTTTAAAAACAAAAATATTGCTTCAAACTCCATTTTTAAAAATGAATAAAGCTCAAATAATAAAACTTGGAACAAAATTAAAAGTTCCTTATGAGCATACATGGACATGTTATAATGGCTATGATAAACCTTGTATGGAGTGCGATTCCTGCAGGTTAAGAGCAAAAGGTTTTAAAGAAGCAAAATTGACAGATCCAGCATTAGCGTAACTTACACTAGTAGGGGAAATAATAGTGCCAAAAGAAAAAACATCACCTGTATATGAAATATTTTTTTCATATCAAGGCGAAGGATTATATACGGGGCAGCCTCAAATATTTGTGAGATTTGCTGGATGTAATTTAAATTGTAATTATTGTGATACTGTGTATTCTAAAGTTGTTTCTAAAAGAGCTAAATATTTAACTGTAGAGGAAATTATAAATAAAATTTATTTTTTATATTTAAAGAATAAACAAATTTTTGAAACTTTAAATATAAAAAAACCTACAGTTTCTATTACAGGTGGAGAGCCTCTTATTTATGTAGGTTTTCTAGAGAAACTTTTTCATAGTTTGAAAAATAAAGGTTTTGATATATATTTAGAAACAAACGGAACTTTAACAAAAAATTTAAAGAAAGTTATAAAATTTTGCGATATAGTCTCTATGGACTTTAAATTTGCTTCAGAATGCGCAAAAAGTTTTTGGAAAGAGCACAAGGAATTTTTAAATATCGCAAAAAATAAAGTGTTTGTTAAATGCGTTATAACTAAAAATACTAAACTTCAAGAAATAATAAAATCAGCAGATATTATTAAAAGTATTTCAATAAAAATACCTTTAATACTACAACCTTCCATAGATAAAAATGTTGCTGAAATACAAAGTCTTTACAACTTATATACCCAAGCAAAAAAAATTATTCCAAATGTTTATTTGATGATTCAAATGCACAAAGTCTATAAAATGAGGTAAATTTTTGTTTTTTACAAGTTGTTTACAAATTTTACATGGAAAACATGTGAAATATTATATTGTTAAAGCGTATTACAATGAGATATGGTTATCTATGAAAAAGTTATTAAGTATTTTATTATCAACAGTATTATTTACACAAATTTCTTTTGCATCACAAGAATATGAAGAACTTTATAGTTGTTTAAAAAGATACGGCCCTACATTAAGCAGTGCTTATTTTGATGGTTATTACACAAATAAGCAACTAGTTAATATAAATTTAGGAATTTTACAAGCTTCAAATAAAGTATTAGATATAGATTATTTAAAAAGTAAAAAATGGTTTATCCGTTATCCAATTTTTTTTTTCAATTGCTATGTTTAATTTCGGAGCATGTGTTGCGCTACACGAATCAGGTCATGCATTAAGATTTAAAGCTTTTGGACTGAATTATAAACTCTATCTTAAATCTGATGATTCAGCAGAAAAGAATATAATTGCTTACTATTTACAAAGTATGATTAGATTTGGTTTAAGTGGTGGAGCTTGTGGGGCAGCAGATATTTCTGAATACAGTAATATGCTATTAAAAATTGACAATACATCAGCGCAAAATTTTCTCATTATTATGTCTGCTGGCGGACTTAATAATCAAATGCTTTTGTGTGAAAGTATAAGCTATCGCATGTATGTTAGAAAACATGTTGAAGGTCTTTCTTGGCTTGTTTACTTAGAGGAAAGGCTACATGGCGCTTCCTACGATAATATAGCTCAACCTGATCGACCAAGTAATGATCCAACAAGTATTATTAACGCTTTCAATCAAAAAGGAAGAGATGACTTCAAGAGAGGTACAATTGCAGATGCATGTTGGATTTCAACATTTTTAAGCGCTACAACTTATTCTATACTTATTGGTAAACCTATAACTTTTCATGGTCTTAGAGCGCCAGATGTTTATACTTATATAACAACTAGAGGGATGTCTTATAAAGCAGTAAGTGGATATGAATTTAACAAAGATACTAGGTTAAATTTTGGATTTGAAATTGTTTTTGGCGAAGATTCTGCAACTGAATACTCAATTGGCATAGATGGAATTGCTAAATTATCTATTCCTCTACATTACACTTGTACTGCTACTTTTGGTCAGGGATTAGATTTAGAAGCATCTGTTAGAGTTCCGCTATCACCTTATCTTTCTATAGGTTTAGGTTGTGAGTATTATCACTTTAGCAGTTTGCAAGGACAAAGAAATATAACAGCGAATATATTAAATGAATCTGCCACTAGTATCACTATCAACGAACATGCTACAAGCACAAACGTTTTTGGATTTATTTCTTGGGATATTTAAAGATTAGAAAGGAGCTGTTGAAAGAGATTTTATTTGCGCGTCTGAAATTTTTGCATATTTTATATCATACTTTTTTGCAAGATTGTAGTTTTCAATAGCTTTTTCTTTATCTCCTCTTTTTACATATATCTTTGCCATTCCCACATATCCTCCGCCAAATTTTTGATTCAATTCAATTGTTTTTCCCAAATCTGCAAGAGCAGCGTCATCATTATTTTGTAAGGAATATATTTCTGCTCTTTTAAAATAAGCTATGAATGATGGTGAAAGCTCTATTGTTTTATTTAAGTCTTCTAATGCCTTATTGTTATCTCCAGAGTCTGCATATACATTTGCTCTAAGGAGGTATCCCTTAGCATAGCCATGTTCTTTTGAAAGTATTTTTGATAAGTCCTCTAAAGCCATATCATATTTTTTATTTTTATAATTTATGTTAGCTCTATTATATGCTGTTTCAATATCGCTTGGATGTAAAGATGGAACAGAGGTGGCTACTTCATTAACAATTTCATTATGGATTTCTGTGTTTTCTTTTTTATCTTTTTTGAAAAGCTTTGAAAAAAATCCTGATTTTTTTGGTTTTTTTTCTTGCTCATTATCTGGTGTTATAATTTTAGTTGGTTTAGGTGCTGTGGTGGCGCTAGCCTGAGCTTTATAATCTGGTATAGGTTTAGCAGCAGGGTCTAAAGGAACAGGTTGATTTGTAGGTTCTTGAGGTTGTTGTGGTTCTTGTTGTTGAGATGCTTGAGTAATTCCTTGGTTATTAGCGGGTTCAATAACGCTGGGAGCTGGAGATTCTTCAATCATTTGCTCTACAACCTCAGCAGGTTGAGACTGTTGTGTAGCTTGTTTAAGAGTTTCTTTAACCTTTACAGATGGTTCTTTTACTTGAGGAATATTTTTATTTTCAATAGGGACGCTTGAAGAAGGGTCAAGTTTAAAAGCTTGTTCAAAATCTGATTCTGCCTCATAGTCTTTTTTTAGTTTTTGATATACGTATCCACGCTTTCTATAAGCTTGCGCATTTTGATTATTTAATGTTATAGCTGCAGTATAATCTTTTAATGCTTCTTTATTTTTATCGTGTTTGGCAAAAAAATCAGCTCTTTCAATAAAACTATCAAAAGAAGCATTTAACTTTAAAGCTTTATTATAATCCTTTTCAGCTTTATCAAAAATATTCTTTTCATTATAAATTTTTGCTCTTATAAGATAATATTCATATTTCTTTTGATCTTTTTCTATAGCTTTGTCGGCATCTTGCAAAGCAGCATCAAAAGCGCCGGATTGAAATTCTGTATTAGCTCTATAATAATAAATATCTCCGTTATCAAAGCCAAATTCAATAGCTTTCTTTAAATAATTTGTTGCATCAGATAAATTGTTTGACTTATAGCTACATATACCCAAATACTTATAAACTTCATTTTCATCAGTTTTTAGCTCAAGTGTTTTTTTCATATCGTCAAAACAATCTTGATAATTTTGAAGATTATAATTGAGTATCCCTCTAAAATATCTTGCGCTTGCATTTTCTGGCCTTAGTTCTATAATTTTATTTACATCTTTAAGAGATTCTTGAAAGTTGTTTTTTGCCATGTAATGCTCGGCTCTTGATATATAAATTCTTGCATCGGTTGGATTAATTTCAATAGCTTTCTCAATATCTTTAAAGAAATTCTCTTCCTGACCCAAAGCTTCATAACAGTGAGCGCGGTTATTTAGTATTTCTGTATTTGAGGGACTTAGTTCTAAAGCTTGTGAATATATAGTTAGTGCGGCTGTGGGTTGTTCCAATAAGATATAAACTTTTGCAAGACCTATAAGAATAGCGACATCTTTTGATTGTGTTAATTCTTGAGCTTTTTTATAGTCTATTTGAGCATTTTTGTAATCTTGTTTTTTTATATAAAGCTTGGCTCTTGTTACATAGTGTCTGTAATTTTCTGGCTCTGCTTTTATAGCCTCAGCAGCTTGTCCAAAAGTTGTAATATTTGAATAGTCTTTTGGTGCAGCATTATCTTTCTGTTCAGTGTATTGTTGTTTCGGCTCTTCAGTTTTTGATTCTTGTACTTGTTGAGATTGAGTATTTATAGAAGTTGCTGTATTAGTGTCAGGCTTTATAATCCCATCTTTAGCTGTTGCTTCTAGCATCTGTTGTGTGGTTGTTTTGGTTTGGCTTACAATATGATTATTTGTAGAAATTGTTTGTGTATCTTCATTTTTAGGTTTTGACTTAGTTGATTGTTGGGAATCTGTTTGTGTGGACTTCTGCTCTTGAGTAGTGTTTGATTGTTGATTAGGAGTAGTTTGTTTTCTTTCTTCAGCAAGTTTATCTTGTTTTGCTTTTTGTATTATCGCGTCAATATTATCTAATTTATTTTTTAAGCCAACTAATAAAGAATTTTTTTCATGTGCATTTGGCTCTCTAAACTGTTCATTCCTATGTGAAGTATATGTATGAGAAATAAACTCTTTATTTTCATCATGTAATTGTTGCAAGTTGTAAGTATTATCTTGTTTAAACACTTGCTTGTGCGACGTTATTACTTTCTGTCCTTGATTGTTGTTGTCAGGTTCTTCCAAATCCAACATAAATCCCTCCTTTGGTAAGCTAATATTTATTTCTTCTTTTTCTTTCTAGTTCCAAATATTAGCCCAAGAAACATACCTATTTCCATAGCAAAAATAGCATTAAAAGAAATCAATATTCCTATGCCAAGTCCAACTGCTCCACCAATAAGAAGCCCTTCTATATCATATGTTTTTTCTATAGTTTCTTCTTTTTTTATATTCTCAATATTTTCTTTTTCAATTTCTGCTCCAGCTTCTTCTTTTTCAACTTGAGGTGGCATTTCTATATGTTGTTTTTCTTCAGACATTTGCCCTCCTCAGGCGCACTATAAAATGTTCAAATCTTTTATAGCTTCAATAACGCTATCTTTTGTAATTTGTGGATTTTCTATTTGTAACTCTTCTATTTTATTTTTTACTGTTTGTATCCATTTTCCTGCAGGTTTATTAAATATTCCCATCAACTCTTTACCTGAAAGAATTTCTTCTTTGGGATATAACATGTTTTTTGATTTTAAATCTTCAATTCTTTTGTTTAACTCTAGAAGTTTGTTTGCATCGTTCACTTTGCCATAATCAGCTTTTGAAATTTTCATTACCAAATCAAATTCGCTATCACATCTTTTAACAAGTTTTCTTATGGCGCTGTCTGACCAATATTTAGTATACATTTTAAGATACATATGATTTCTTATTACTACGCATACTTTGGCAATAAAATCTTTTGGATATTTTAGTCTTTTTAAAATAACTTCAGCTTCTTTTGTGCTTTCTATATCATGGCCAATAAAGGATATTCTATCACTATCTTTTTTATATGTTTTAAATTTTCCTATATCATGAAGCAGCGCTGCCATTCTTAAAGCAAGATTATCTCTTGTTCTATCTAGAACTTTTAAACTGTGCATAAAAACATCGTCAATATGATACTTTACCGGTTGTCCCAAATTTTTTAAACGTGCAACTTCAGGAAGAATTTTTTGCAATAAATTTATATCGTCCATCATTAAAAAAGCTTTAGATGAGTTAGACTCAGTAAGTATTTTGTTTAATTCGTCTCTTATGCGTTCAGGCGAAACTATTTCTATACGCTTTGCTGAAGCTTTCATGGCTTCATAAGTTACTGGTTCTATGCTAAACCCTAGTTGTAAACTCTGGCGTACTGCTCTTAAAATTCTTAAAGGATCTTGATTAAAAATTATTTTTGCATTTGAGGGGTCTGTTACTCTTATCGTTTTGTTTTTTATATCGTCAAGGCCTTTAGATGTGAAATCAAGAATTGTCATGTCGCTTAGTCTAAAAAACAAAGCGTTAATTGTAAAATCCCGTCTTAAAGCATCTTGTTCTAAACTGCCAAGCGATGTATCAGGATTTCTGGAGTCAGATTCATAATACTCTTTTCTTGGCATTACAAATTCTACTTCTTCGTTGTCTATAAATAATTTAGAAGTTCCAAATCTTTCAAAAACAACATGTTCATGTAAATTATATTTTTTTGCAAGAATTCTTGAGAAGTTTATTCCAGATAATCTTGCGTATTCAACCTGGCTTTTAGAGCATACCATAATGTCTAAATCTTTAGGTTCTCTGTTTAAAAACAGATCTCTTACAAATCCGCCGACAATGTAGACGTCAAAATTATTCTCTTTTGCAGTAATAGCAATCTTATTTATTATTGATATATATCTTTCTGGCAAAACTATGCTTTTCATATACGCTGGTATTATAACATAATTTAAATTAATTTTTGGTTAATGTTTATGTTGTCGGCAAGAATTTTTTTTGCTGCAACCGCTACAAGTACATTTATTTTGCAATAAACGTTTTATTAAAAGGATGAAAGCAATCGCCACAATAATTGCTATTATTGTACTTTGTAACATATTCAATCTCCTTATCAATTTCGTCTCTAACGCCTCATTCAAAATTCAGCCTATCTACTCTAAGAACTCTTTTTGCTTATTTAAGCATTTCACCGTATATCTTCCTTCACTGATTTTTATTATCCTTTTGCCTTCATATACCAATTTTTAAAAGTGTACCAAGTTGAAACACAATAAAAGACGCTGTCCAAGCAAACGCAGTACTGCCTACAACAAGCAATGTAAGCCATTTAAAACTTGGTCCTGTTTCTTTAAAGAAAACAGAAACTGACACAATGCATGGCATGTAGATCAAGCAGAAAATAAGAAAAGTTATTCCTTTAAGAGGCGACCAATCTTTATCTGAAGCTATTTTTTCTTTTAAAGATTGAGAACTTCTATCGTCTCCTATAGCGTAGAATGTCCCAAGTGTGCTTACTATAACTTCTTTTGCAGCAAGACCTGCAAGCAAGGCTATTGCTCCTCTGTTCCCGTCCATGCCTATAGGTTTAAATACTGGTTCAATGTATTTGCCGATTTTCCCAGCAAAACTATATTTAAGTTGCACTGCAGATTGCTCGCTTTTAGAAAGATTTTCGTTTACTGGAGCTTTAGGATATTCAAAGATAAACCAAACAAGAATTGATATAAATACTATTACAGTCCCAGCTTTACGAATATACATCCATCCTCTTTCCCACATTTTCAGAAATAAGCCTTTTAATGTTGGAAGGTGGTATTGAGGAAGTTCCATAACAAAATATTGAGATTCGCTCTTTAAAATAGTTTTACTTAAGAGTTTTGTTACGCTAAGAGCAAGAGTTATACTTAACAAATACATTACAAACATTATTGCAGTTTGAGATTTTTCAGAGAAAAATGCTCCAATAATCAAAGCAAAAACAAGAAGTTTAGCTCCGCATATCATAAAAGGTACTGCGAACATTGTTATAATTCGGTCTCTTTTTGAATGCAGTGTTCTTGTTGCTAGTAATCCAGGAACGGCACATCCATTTGTTGCAAGTATCAAAGGAAGAAAAGACTTGCCATGAAGTCCAAATTTGCTCATGATTTTATCCATTACAAAAGCTGCTCTTGCCATATATCCTGAATCTTCAAAAAAAGCAATAGCAAGAAACATAAATAATATAAGTGGGAAGAATCCAAGAACACCACCTACTCCTCCTATAATGCCGTCAACAATTAAAGATTCTAGTGGGCCATGGGGAAGTATTGCTGCAGCAAATTGTCCTAATTTGCTAAAAAATAATCCGAATGCTTTTACAAATGGAATAGAGAAAGAAAAAGTAAATTTGAAAATTATGTACATAACTAAAGCGAAAATTGGTATACCTAAATACTTATTTAATGCGAATGTATCTATAATTTCGCTTATATCTATTTTTTGACTATATACTTTTTTAATAACTGTTTTTGCTACAGAGTTTGCAAAGCCATAACGCCTGTTTGTAATTTCGGTTTCTAGTTTTTTGCCAAAATGTTTTTTTAGATGAGACTCACTTTGTTTTGTTTGATCTAAAATTTCTGTTTCATTTTCTGTTTTTTCAATACTGGTCAAGGCAAAAGGATCATTATCTAAGAGTTGTATTGAAAGCCAAAATGAAGGAAATTTTGATAAGTTTTTATTTTTTAAAATAAGAGCGTCAATTTTGTCTAATTCTATCTTTATGTCTTCTCCAAAATCAACTTTGGCAATTGGCTGCTTTTTCAGATTACCGTTTTTATAGCAGGTTACTAGACAATCTAAAATTTCATATATACCTATTGATCTATTCGCAATAGTGCTAAATACTGGAACGCCTAATATTTCCTCAAGCATTTTTGTATCTGCAATTTTTCCTTGAGATTTTAAGACGTCAAGCATGTTTAAAACTACAATGATAGGAATATTTAATTCTGCTAGCAGAGTAAATAAATATAGATTGCGTTCTATATTTGATGCGTCAATAACATTTATTATGACATCGGGTTTATCATCAATCAGAAAGTTTCTTGTAACAACTTCATCTTCTGAATATGACGAAAGACTATAGACACCAGGCAAATCAACAAAATTTATCTTAATGTCTTTATATATTTTTAGCCATTCTTTTTTTTCAACTGTTATGCCTGGATAGTTGCCTACATGTTGAGTATGCCCTGTAAAAGCATTAAATATGGTGGACTTCCCTATATTAGGGTTTCCTGCTATAGCTACATTTAAAATCTTTTCATCTGGCATGCTACTTCCTTTTAAGCAATATTTTTTCAGCAACTTTATTATTTAGAGCTATTTTGGAACCTCTTATCTTTACCATTATCCCAATTTTTTTCTTTCCACTTTCTATTACAATTATTTCTTCATTTGGAACAAATCCCATTTCAAGTAATCTCCGGTTAAGGTTAGCATCACCATAAGCAGCAACAAATTTATAAGCTCCAGGAACAACATTGCTTAACTTTGCCATTTTATTATAAGATAGGCACTTATTAAAGGATTTAAATTTTTGAAAATGTACCCTTATCCAACGCTTACGAAAGTACTCATAAATCTGTAGTACTAGTGATTTAATAGACTTCATCGTTTCCCTTTTTAGTTTTATCTAGAAATTTTAGTTTAAACTAACTCTATATTACAACAATAATATTTATAGTTTTTCTATAGTATTCATTTCTTCTAAATATTTTTTTAAATTTAATGTGTCTTCATCATTTTTAAGGAAGTATTTCTTTAATAATAAATGTAATCTTTCTATTTTATGCACTGTTTCAATACTTATGGAGTGTTCTATTTCGCAAGCTTCCTGATCTGCAATTTCATCATTTACAAATAGTAATTTGCTTAGAAAATTGTATAAGATGTTATGCTTTTCCTTTACTTCTAATGCAAGAGCTTCCCCTTGAGGAGTTAAATCTACATGTCCATACTTCTCATGGACAACAAGATTATTTTCGACTAAAAGTTTCATGGCAATGTTAACACTTGAGCTTTTAACATTTAAAGCTTTAGCTATAGCGCCTATTCTTGCATACTTTTTTTCTCTTTTGACAATAGCAATTGTTTCAAGATAATTTTCAAGAGATGCGCTTAAATTATTAAGGGACTCATTTTTTTTAAACTTTGCCATTTAATCCTCACAGTTACAAATGTTAGACTAGTATAAAACTTTTTATTTTTATTGTCAATTTTCTTTTTTATTTCTATAATAAGAATGTTATAGATTTTTAAAAGTTTTAACTTTCTAATGCGTTGCATAATAAAAATGAATCTAGTAATGGAAGCGATATTAAAGCAAAAAATATAGGGGATAAATGAATAAAGGCAAGATTCCTGTTGTTTTCTTAATTCATATATTTATATTAATATCAAGCAAGGCATTTCCTAAAGCTGCAGGAACAACTGTATTTGATTTTTTAAAGCTCCCCAAAAATGCAATTCAAGCATCTCTTGCTTCAATGTCGTCATTTGGTACTAATACATCTATGCCAAACCCTGCAGTTTTAGGGTTAGTAGATAAATACAATATTCAAGCAACACATGCTTCACATGTTCAAGGCGTGTCGTATAATACTGTTTATTTGTCTGCACTTGTAAAGAAAACAGTTTTGAGTATTATGTACGATGGTATTGACTACGGCAAAATAGAGAGAACGAAAGAAAGTCCTGATGGTGACTATATAAAAGAAGATACTTTTAGCGCTGAAGATTCTTGTGTACAAATAAATAGCGCACAGAAAATTTCAAAAGATATTTATGCAGGCGCTGGTATAAAATATACTAGTCAAAGTATTGACGGAAGTTCCATTTCTGGTATGGCTATTGATCTTGCAGCTTTGTACTCATCAAATAAGCAGTGGTTCTTAACTGGGGGACTTGAAAATGTTGGATTAAAAGTAGGAAAATATAATCTTCCAGGTAATGTCTATATTTCCTACAAAAATAGTTTAGACGAATCTTTTGATATTGGTTTTGAATTAAAAACTTTTTTTGATGGAATAGTTCAGCTTAAAGGTGCTTTTGAAATAAACAGAGATCAGATGTTTTTTTTAAGAGTTGGATATAGCTATCCAATTAACAACAATAATAGCCATCTAGGTGAGTGGTACAAAAGGAATTTATCTTTTGGGTTTGGAATAAATATAAAAAAAACAGTTTCAATAGATTATGCATGGCTTCCATATGGAGAACTTGGCAATATGAGCATATTTTCTCTTAGAGTGGAATTTAAATGAGAATTGTAAAAGTTAAATTATTTACAGTTTTACTTATCTTAATTATTTGCATATCTAATTCTTTTCCAAGTATTATCTCAGAGCGTCTGAAAAATGCTTCAATAAAAGAACAAGTACATACTAATATAACTACCTTTTTAAAAAACTATGAAGTGCATGGGTATCTTGAAGATGTTTCTAGTCAGGAACAATCTGACGTAAGTATTAATAAGTCTAAATTATACGATAAAGTTGAAGTTCTTTTTTTCCCTGTTGATGGAAAAGCAGATAATATTGATACGAGTTTTTTTACTAGTCACGATATAAAATATATTAATGCGGAAAGTCTTTTACAAGCAAGTGTTCCAGTAAACTTAATATCAGAACTTGAAACCATCTCTGGCGTGGAATTTGCAGATATAAGTGATCCTGTAAAACCTATGGAAGTTATTAGCGAAGGGAGGAATGCAATCAATGCTACAAAATTTGTTTTAGACGGCGTTGATGGTTCTGGAGTGAAAATTGCTGTTATAGATAATGGTTTTAGAGGGTATGTGGATTTACAAAATCATGGAGAACTTCCTCTTAATCTTATAACTGCTGATTTTGCAGCTATTAATAGCTATGATTTTCTTGCAGCAGTACCTCCTATAAATCCTAATACAGGCGATAATCATGGTTGCGCGTGTGCTGAGATAATTCATGATATAGTTCCTAGAGCAGAAATGCATCTTCTAAATATTGGAACTGACATATTTCGTTTTCTATGGGCTTTACAGTATTGTGCATATAATGGAATAAAGGTTGTTAGTTCTTCTGTAGGTGAGAATGTTCCTTATAGCTTTATTTCTGGAGGTGGATATCTAGATGAGTATATTGATAATAGTTTTTCAGCAAATAATTTTTTGTTAGTTACTGCAGCTGGTAATGGAGCAGCTTCTTCATGGTTTGGATCTTTCCAAAATTCTGGGAGAGGGACAAATTGTACAATCTTCCCTAATGGAACTGAATTTTTAGATGTTAATGCTCCGACTGAAGCTGATATTACTTTAATATGGGACGATTACGGTAGCGGCAACAGTAGCTATGACATCATTGTATGCGATAAAAATGGGACTTTTTTGGAACGGACTAATTTTGGCGGAGGGTCTATGAAGAGAGTTACATTTAATAAGCATAATCGTCCTAATAGATTTAAAATAAAAATTTGCCAAAAGAATGATGTAATGGCAAATGGAAGAGATATGAGATTAATATTTTCTAAAGGTCTTCCATCTGGATATGTTATTGAAAATCCTATTGATAGAAATCCAGAATCGTCTCTATGTATGCCAGCAGATTCGCGATGTGCTCTAACTGTTGGAGCTGTTTCTGTTTCAAATTACAGTTCAGGACCAATAGCATATTATAGCTCTCGTGGGCCTACTCGTGCAACGGGAAGGTATCCTCAAGCTATTAAGCCAGAAGTAGTTTCTCCAACAGGAGTTTCAACAGCTTCGGTCGGATATAGAAATTTTGCTGGAACTTCTGCTGCAACTCCACATGTTGCAGCAGTCGCAGCTTTATTGTTAAGCTTAAGCACCGGAACAACAGTTAGCAATTTAAAAGATCAAGTTATCGGTTATACAAAACAAATACAAACCTCTACAGATAACAATTATGGGTACGGGAAGATTTTCTTAAATATAGGTATTATTCCTCAAAATGATGTTGGTGATTTTGTTTGTTATCCAAACCCAAGTAGCATAAGCGAAAAGGGCTATATAAAGATAACAAACCTTCCTTTTAATACAGATGTAATAGATATAGACGTTTATACTGTAACAGGAGAATTTGTAAAATCTTTTAATGCAGGAGATTTAACTGAAGAAACATATGCAGCTGGAAAAAGAAGAATGGTTAAATGGGATTTAAAGAATCAAGATGGGAGAACTATAGCTCCTGGAGTTTATTTTGTAACTCTAAAAACTCTACTGGGAAATAAACAAGTTAAGAAAATAGCAATTAAAAGGTAAGTCTTTCATAATATCCTTGCCATGATGGGAACTAAAGACAAAATATTCGCGAGAGGTTTCTTTTAGAAGATAAGGCACTGTCGTTAGTGTCAAGGAGAAATGGTCCTTTTTAGAAAGAAGAATTCCCTAGGAGAGACTAAACGGTCGTTAGTTAAAAGATAATGACCTATGAAATCTTAAGAAATTATAATGAAATTGT